>JADDPT010000136.1 GCA_016781735.1 Rubrobacter sp. | reverse complement strand
CCAGGTAGGCGCCTGCTTACAACGGACGCGCGCAAGCGCCGGTAAGGAGGTTACGATGGCTATCAGGAGTAGGATTCAGCGATTCACATTGGCGTTTGCAGTTGCCCTAGTGCTGCTGGGAGGAGGGGTGGTGCCACCAGCCGACGCGGCCCGTACTCGCGTCGCCGTAAAGGCGGCATTGAGTTGCGCTGCGGCCGGAGGGGCGAATGTCACGTACACAGTCCGGAACGCGGGCACCCAGACGGTCCATCTCGGCGATCTCCACTTCTACCTCACAAGGATGACTCGGGGCGGACCGCAGGGCGGTGGTGTCGTGTTCCTCTTCCCCTCGCCCGACTACGCGGTCATCCCGCCGGGCGAGTCAAGAACCTGGGTCGTAGGGATTGGTACCGCCATGCCAGGGGAGCCGGGTGAGGGCACGGACCTGTCGGCACAGCGCCTCATCCTGGAGACGGAGGCCTGGATGGAGGGGTACGACGCGGTGAAGAAGCGCACCTTCTCGTTCCCGGGGTGCAACGGATAGCCGACGGACAGGTACATCCGCCTGTGTGATATGAGGGGCGTCACTAGTGCTCCTCACATCACACAGGCCCTATCACTGCAGGGTCGGCGCGACTCGACCTGACCACTACCCGCGCGTGAGATGGAAAAGTCGCTGGAAGCTCCGGCATGGGGCCAGGAGGTGCCCGAAGGGCGAGGCAGACACCTCGCCCTTCGGAATGACTACCCTTACCGTAGCCGGTCCGTCGCCACTACCTCGCCCAGTAGACGAAGGTGAACACCTTTTGGCCGCCGCCGAAGTCTCGCACGTAGAGCGATGGGCGACCATCGGCGTCCGTCCGGATCACCTTGCCCCACTCGGCAGGACTATTGAGATCAGCATTGCTACCCTTGGCAGCCGATGCCGACACCGTCGTGGTGCTGTCGAGGTGTCCGTAGATCGTCTCCAACTGCTCGTAGTCGTGGGAGTTCGGGTGCTCGTTGCTCGGCGGACCGTCCGGGTCGCTCGTGTAGTCCATACACGTACCCAGGTTCGGGTTATCGAAGGCCTCGTCCTGGTGGTCGAGACCGAAGTCGTGACCGACCTCCTGGCACATTACCAGGTTCCGCCACGCCGGAGTGTTGTACTTCGCTGTGTCGAAGTAGGTGTCATTCATCTTGGCGGTGGCCTTCGTGATATGGCTGCCACTCGTCCAGATCTGTGCCACGCCAAGCCAGCCCGTGTTGCCGTAGCTGGCGTTACACACTTCGACCTGGCCACTCGTCGGACGGCAGCTCTTCGGCGAGGTACCGCCGGGGACGATCACCGTGTCGAGCACTGAGGACTTGCTCCAGTCCGTGGACGTAGTAGCGAGATATGAATCCCACCGGCTGTCGACGTTGTCCCCGAGCTTGAGAGTGAACGGGTTGCTCTTGCGCGCCCAGTGATAGCTGCCCCAGGAGTGGTCGGCGCGTGCGGGCACTACCAGGGCGACGAGCGCGACCAGGGTAACTACGAAAACGAGTGGTCGGCGCTGCGATGAGCTGATCATATGGCTATCTCTCCTCCCTTAGGTGATGGCTCCGTACCTGCAGACTCTGCTGAGTGAGATGAGGAGCTTCAGTGCTGTTTTGCATCACCTCCTATGTCGTGCATCTTGGAGCTATTCGGGTGATTACGGCTCTACTTTAAGCACATAGGGTAAATTCCCGGTAAACGACCAGGTCAATATTTGGTCAATATTCCGGGAGGATCTCTGCCGTCCGTGCAGGGGTTCTGCAGACAGCCAGCACTACCCGGCGTAGTTACTTAGACTTCGATCAGCCGCAGACGTCGTAGCCCACCGTAGATGTACGCCGGTCACCGACCGTCTGTGATGGTAAGTCTCTACCCGTCCGGCGGAGGGTGATAGTGGGTCTGTTGCCTGCTCACACCGCCATGCTCGCCGACCCTCGCCAACTGTCCGATCAACTACGTACGGCCGCCTACGACCCATCAGCAACTTGCTACCCCTCGGAGACGAGTGCAGAACTCGCTGTGTACCGGCGTACCTGGATGTGCGCCGGCTGTTCGCGACGCTACGGCAACATGAGGCGGCAGAGTCTGAGGAAGTAGTGTAAGGCCCGCTGTTGACGGCAGCTGCTACGGAACCGGGGACTCTACCTCTACTCCGAGACAGCCTGCTCGGCGTGGGGCGTAATGACTGAGGTTCCCCTGCAGGACTACCTTGATGCCGTTGGATCCCAGTTCGTCCTAGTCGCCGCGTCCAGCAGAGCACAGGTTGTGCTTCCCGGGTTACCGAAAGCAGACAGATCGCAGCGTACAGGCCTTGGGGGCGGAGGAGCCGCGGTAATCCCTCAACCCCTCCGCCCTGTCACGGTGGTGGCAGCCAAGCGCTAGTACTTGGGGCTGAACTTCAGCACGTCGATGCCCCGAGCGGTGTCGCCAGTGTAGATGTACCCTCGGTGGCTGATCGCCTCCCATGTCACGGCCCCGTCCGGCACGAACCACCCAATCTCCTCCGGCGCTGCGGGGTTGGAGAGGTCGAAGACACGGACGCCCGCCGAGTACCAACCCGTGACGATCTTCTGATCATCCAGCCAGTTGAAGTTGTGCATCGAGTACAGCCCTGGTGGTAGCCGGGAAGTGTCGGCGTAGAAGGTGCTCACGCGGCGTGGGGCCGTCGGGTCAGTCATGTCGAGCACGTGGCCACCGCCACCAGGCCCGCTCGTATCGTACGTCTCATCTGAGAGGATCACGTACTTCCCGTCGGGCCTCGCGATCGTCTCGTGCGCGTACCCGACGCTCCCCTCGGCGTCCCACCCGACGCCGACCTCCCTTGGGTTCCTCGGATCGGAGATGTCCACCACCTGCATGCCGCCGTCCTCCCCCAGCGCCAGGTAGGCGAGGCTACCGCGGACTCCGACCGAATGGATGTGACTGGCGGTGTCCCGGATGCGGAAGGTGCCGATCTTCGTCGGGTTCCTCGGGTCGCTCAGGTCGATGATGTCCATGTCGGCGTTACCGGAGGGGAACGCCAGGTTGCCGACGAGCGTGATCGCGTGCGCCCTGCGTCCCCGGTACGCGGCGAGCCGCTTCGGGTTCGCCGGATCCGAGATGTCGATCACGTCAAACCCGCGAGTGTTCGGCCCCGGAGGCGCGTCCGTGGCGAGCAGCGCTATCTTGCCGCTCACCGCCACGTCGTTCTGGTACCCGGGCCCGATGTACGTCCCGACGAGCCTCGGCAAGGCCGGTTCCGAGATATCGTAGATCTGCATCCCGAGGTCGAGGATGCCGACGTACAGGTAGTTGCCCTGAGTGGCGATCCCGGTGACCGATGGGATCGGTATGTGCGCGACGTGCCGGATGTTGTCCGACTTGTCCAGCAGGTTCAGGCCCGTCTGTACCGAGGTGCTGACCTTGTGCTGCAGGGGATCTTCTAGGTCGTGCGCCGAACCTGCCCCCGGAAACAGGCCTACTACCAGCGCGAGTACTATCAGGGCGAACAGAGGTCGTCGCATCTCTCTACCTCCTACCTGCTCGGCAGGGGCTCCATCGTCTGCGGGTTGAGCCGCCTGAGCTTGATCGAGTTCTTCTTCAGGTCGTGGTCGGCTATCGCCATCACGTCGAAGCCTCGGTTACTGAGGAAGTTGTTGGCGTAGATGAAGCCCCGGTACCAGTAGGAGGACCAGGCCATCGCACCCTCCGGGATGTAGTAGCCGAGCTGCTGGGGGTTGGCCGGGTCGGTGAAGTCGACGACAGTGGTGCCGCCCTTGTACCAGGCGGACACTAGCACGTCACGGCCAGTAGACATGGGCACCGTGTTGAAGTTGTGCGCCGTGCAGACCGACTCTGCCTCCTGCGGGATGCTGAACGTGCCCTTCGGCACGGGCAGGGCCGGGTCACTGACGTCGTAGAACCAGATTGCCCCTATCGGCAGGTGGGTGTCGCCGCTGTCCTCGCACCCTGGTGCGACCGCCGCGCCCCCGAGCTCGTCGCCGATCGCGAGCGTATTGCCGTCATACGAGAACGTGCTCGAGTGGTGGATGTTGATCGCGGGGTTGACGATGTGGCTGACCACGGTGGGGTTGGCGGGGTCGGAGATGTCCCACACCTGCGACTCCGTGATGCACGCAGCGCCCGCCAGCTTGCCGGGGAGGAACACCGTGACGTCGTGGCAGCCGACCGCCGGGGACACGTCGGGTGTCGACACAACACGCGCGGTCTCCGGCGCCTTCAGCGGCACCTCGACCACGGAGATCTTCCGGTGGCTCTCCGCGTTGCACTCGTCGCTCTGACCGCCGAGCGGATAGGAGAGCACGTAGATCAGCAGTCGGCCGTTAGCTTCGTCCGGCACCAACGTGTGGGTGTGGGAGCCGCAGTCCGTATCCACGAACGCGATCTGCTTCGGGTTCGCCCGGTCGGCGATAGAGACTACCCGGATGCCCTCGAAGCCGCTGCCCGTCGTGGTCTGCAGGGTCGACGCCGCGCCCGCGCCGCACTCGGGGGATGATCGCGGCGAGTCGACGGAGAGGAAGACGAGGTCCTTCCAGATCGAGACGTCGTTCTGGGGACCGGGACATTCCAGATGGCCAACCTCCGTAGGTGCGGAAGGGTCGGAGATGTCGATCAGACGGAAACCTCCGGGGCTGCCGTAGTTGCCCGCGACGGCCAGGTCTCCCCAGAAGGCGAGATCACTGCCCTCGGTATACGTGCCGCCATCATTGAAGTTGCCGACGAGGATCATGTTCTCGGAATGCTCGTCCGCGTGGCTGCCTGCCGAGGTGGGCGTCGAGCCGTCGGGGAGCGCCGGCAGGGCATCCTCCAACTCCGACGGAAGCTCTACGTGGTGGGCCAGTGCCCCGGAGGGAGTTGCCAGCAGGACAAGGAGCAGGCAGCCTACCAGAGCCATCTGGGCTGGAAATCCGGGCCTACCTGTCATCATGTCACCTCCTTGGAAAGGACAGAGTTTCACGCTACAGCGTAACAGCCGCCGGTAAATTCCTGGTAAACGCGCCGGTAAATATCCGGTCAACATTCTGGGCCGGGCGACACGGAGCATCGTGATTACGGCAACACGGCTTGCCCCGCGTAGGAAGGAAGCGGCGTTCCACCAGGTCAGCAGCTTGCGGGGCATCCTTGTTCCGGCGAGTGATATACGCCCTGCGCCCAGGACGGCATCCTGAAAGCTCTTCCATCCTCATCAGCCTCGCTGCCCGTGTCCCACCGCTTCCGATGACCGCAGCTCGGCGTGCCGCGGCTCCGGGTGGGGATCGGCCCGATCCTTCAGTTTGGCGTCAACGTCCGTCAGGAGCTCCCGCTACTGCTGCAGGATGCGGTGCTCGCGCCTCAGTCTCGGCAACTCGTCCCGCTTGCCCCTATCGATCTCCGCCCGCTTGACCCATAGCCTCAGGCGCTCGTCCGACACCGCCGGTTCCCTGGCCACCTCGGGCACCGCCTCTTCCCTGCACGGCCGAGGACACACTCGATGGAGAAGAATTCACCGCCGCGCCTCCAGCCCCTGTCGTGGGGAGGGCTGAGGGGAACCCGGGGAACCGATAGCTCGCAGCTATCGTGCTATCTGTGTGAAACGTGCGCTTCAGTGCACGGAACGTCTCGGCGTCGGTCCTGTCTGCTCCCCGGACGAAGGCGATCTCCAAGGTGTCGCCCGGTAGCGTGCGCGATCGGACAGTGTAGGTCGAGCCGTCCCCGTCGCACTGGCGGTACGGTGTCGCGGTGATCTGTCCCTGACGACCGCAGAAGGTATCACCGTATCCCGTCATCCAGTCTGTTACTCCGTCTTTGATCAGACCGGCCTGGACACGGAAAACCTCTCCCTCCGGCACTTCGCCCCAAAGTGTCAAGTTGAAGTCGACGGCGACTGGCTGGAAGTTGCGCTGCTCGGCAGTACGTCTGCCGAAGTCGTATCTGGCGGCAATGGGTGTGTCCCGATTAATGACTAACCCGCGACCGATGTGGAAATAGCCCATGTCCTCGGGGTGCGGAGGCTCCTCGTAGCTGACCCTCAGAAAGCCGTAGAATTCCAGCTCCGCCCCTTTCGGAACGCGCAGTTCGTGCGTATACACCGTGCCATCACCTCTGCACTGGGGCTGATAGTGGGGCAGGCCGCATAGGTCGATCACTTCGTCTCCCCTGCCGTGCGTGACGTGGCGCTCGGTCGCGTCCGACGCGTACTCGATCGCGAAACCCTGGCCGTGGGGTGCGTGCCCAATCGGTGAGTTCAGCATCGCCGGCATCCGCGCCTACGAGAAGGTAGGGTCTGGTGAGTGCGGGCAGCGGCGGCAGTCGCATTGGATGGGCAGACGACTGTGGGACGAGATCTACATGGAGTGCCTTGCCCCCGAGTTCGACAGTCCAGTGCTCGGTGGTATCTTCGTGCCTGATGAGGAGCGGTAGTCAGTGTACCCCTACGATAGTGGAAGGTGATCTTCTAGCTTGAGCCTACCTCCTGGCCTACCGTCCCTGTACCTTTCTCACTGCGGATACACCAGGCACTCGGCGCTTCCGCCATCCCATCGTTTCAGGCGGGTTTACGTCCGACGGTGATGAAGTACGTCAAGGCGCAGAGGAAGCGATCCTCCCGCGCCGCTTCCTCTATGTAGGCGACCCACCTGTCCGCCTCCTCCTCGGTTACGACCCCGTGCTCCTGCGCCACCCGTATCCCCCCGTCAAACCGCATCACACTGTTCGTGGCCTCGTAGTCGGTAGATACTTGGGTCGCGGCCTCCACGGCGACGTCCGCTAGGCGGAACTCCTTGAACATGCGGTACAGCCGGTGAGCGATGTCCCCCTGCGCCAGCGTGTCGCTGCGGAAGGCCAGGAAGCGGCGGGTGACCTCTCTGTACGGCGTGTCTATCACCAGTGTCTCGTGGTCCGGCTCCACGATCAGGAGCTTCCCACCTGGCCCCGTCACCCGGATCATCTCCGCCAGCGCGCGCTCGGGGTGCGGTAAGTGCTGGAAGGTCCTATCAGCGTGGCAGCGATCGAAGCTGCCGTCGGCGAACGGTAGCCCGTGGGCATCTCCGTGGTAGTAGCTGACGGGCAGGTCCGTAGCTTGGCTGCGCTTGCGCGCCTCTTCGATCATCGTCCGGCTCAAGTCCAAGCCCACTGCCTCGCCGGTCGGTCCGATGAGCTCCGCCATCGCCAGCACATCCTGACCTAGGCCGCACCCGACGTCCAGGACACGGTGCCCCGGACGCATATCGAGCAGGTCGAAGGTGCGCCGCTTGTACATCTGCGTGAATGGGGAGGAGCTCTGGTACTCCAGGCAGCGTACATAGAACTCCCGGTCCGTTTCCCAGTCAACGTCCGTGAACCCCGCTCTCGGCGCCTGCCGGCTCATGCCTCTTACCTCCATCACGCTATTCTAGGGGTCTATATCCCGCGTCCGCGACTCTACCCCACGACCGGCGGCCGGTCAACCCACTCATAGGCGCTTGACGGGAGTGAGCAGTGCGAGTAGATTAGCGCGGGGTGGGGCAGCTACGATGTCCGGCGTCGGGACGGCGCACCCGGGATGGGCCACCTTGGGGGCAGCAGGCCCGAACTGCTTACACGAGCTGACGCGGACATCGCGCAATACGTTGTAAGGTGGCGACAATAGGGAAGGACCGGATAAGCGATGGAAGACTGAGTGCGCGAGGATCGGCCGCCAGGGGCGCCCGAGAAGGTGATGCTCGAGGCCTGGCTGGACTACCACCGGGCGACGCTGCTGTGCAAGGTGGACGGCGTGAGCGACGAGGACCTGCAGCGCCCCGGCACTCCCTCCGGCCTCACGCTGCTCGGGCTCGTCAAGCACCTCGCCGATGTCGAGCGAGGGTGGTTCCGCGAGGTGTTCGCCGGGGAGGACCTCTCCCACCTGTGGAGCGACGAGGATCCCGGCAGGTACTGGCGCATCGAGCCCGGCGAGACGACGGAGCAGATCCTGGCGTTCTACCGGGAAGAGGTGGAGCGCTCCAGGGGGATCACCCGAGGGGCCATGCTCGATGAGGTGGCTCGCCAGCCGGACTACCAGAGCCAGGGCTTCACGCTGCGCGGGATAATCAGGAATGCGGTCGACTAGTTGGGTTGCGCATCAAGAGCGGCAACCGGAGTGGCAGAATCATAGCGCCCCTCGCGCCCGATGCTCGGCCCGACCCTGCGCTACTACTAGCCTTGTAGTACCGAGTGGAGCGTCGGGCTATAGCGGGGCGATGTCGGGAACCAGCCGCCAGCAAGCGGGACCATAGAGGGCGCTATCCGGCTCGCTCTACAATCGTGCGCAAGTGGGATAACAGGAGTTCGATATGGTGGAGCCCAAGATCCGGGCATCCCATCGGGCCGTGACCTGGACCGACGCCCTCACGCTCGCTGCGCTCGGCCTGACGGTGATACTCTGGTCGTCCGCGTTCCCGGGCATACGGGCAGCGCTCGAGTGGTATAGCCCGGAGCACCTGGCGATCCTGCGCAGCCTGGTCGCGGCGGGGACGTTCGCGGCGATCGCTGTGGCGACGCACGCCCGACCGCCGGCGACTCGCGACCTGCCCGGTATCCTGCTCATCGGCCTGCTGGGCGTCATCCAGCAACTGGCGCTCAACTACGGGGCGCGGACCGTATCGGCGGGCGCCGTGAGCTTCCTCGTCGGCACCGTACCGATCTTCACCGCGCTGCTGGCCATCGCCTTTCTGGGGGAGCGGCTGAGCTTCCGGGGCTGGGCGGGTATCCTCACCAGCTTCTACGGGGTAGGCCTGATCGGCCTGGGGGAGGGGGAAGGGATGCGCTTCTCAACGGGGGCGCTCTTCGTGGTGCTGGCGTCCATCGCGGAGAGCATACTGATCGTCCTGATGAAGCCGTATCTCTCCAGGTATAGTCCGCTGCATTTCTCCGCCTACAAAACTTGGGCAGCGGGCCTGTTCCTGCTCGTCTATCTCCCCGATCT
>JADDPT010000110.1 GCA_016781735.1 Rubrobacter sp. | reverse complement strand
AAACTAGTTAGCAGCACGATGGTGGCCGCCATCACCAGTGCTGTTAACACCACCGTCACCATGGCAGGCAGGAAACGAGGAGACGCAGGTCGCGCGTGGACTCGTCGCAGGTCGGCCAAGCGCTCCGGATGCACGGGGTTCGCTCCCTCGCACAGCTTGTAGAACATCTCCATGTCGTCCTTCATCGAGTGACCTCCGGCGGCGTCAAGAACTGGTTCAATTGGCTGCGTCCCCGTGAGAGGTGCGACTTAACAGAGCCTTCCGCGCAGCCAAGCATGGAAGCTATCTCCTCCACACGGAAGCCGAGGTAATAGTGAAGCACCACGGCCTCCCGCTGGCGGCCGCTCAATCGTTGCAGAGCGTGCCGAAGATCAAGCGCTTCCTCCCACTGTGGCTCGGGGAGTACGGGGTGCTGCTGGGCGACCGCGTGTCGCCTGCGCAGCAGCAGCTTCCACCGGTTGGAAGCGAGGTTGTACCCGGTGCGGAAGAGCCACGCCCGGGGATTTGGGTGGTCCCGGAGTTCCTCCTGTTTCGACATGGCCCTCTCGAACACCTCGTGGACTAGATCCTCCGCTGCCTGTCTGTCATTCGTCGACAAGGCAAGCGCGGCAGTAAGAGCCGCTGCATGCTCTGGGTAGAGGTCGTCCACTAGCTCATACAAGCTGCACCTTCCTTCAACCTGAATCGTGCAGGGAGGCGACCGGTGCTGAGGGATTATCGCTCCTCAGCGACATCCCTACCTACGAGGAGCGTGCTTCAGGCCAACGCGATCCGCACGTCTCTATAGGGTTAGTGTCACGAGTGATCCGTTTGGTTTACAGCGCAACTCGCCAGTCAGTGTACGAAGTCGACACCGGAACGATTGCGTTACGCTGATGTCAGAAGAACGTGCGCTCTAATGCCCGTCAGGAATACTCGGTCCCAGCTCAGCTAACCAGCTTTACCCCGAGGGTCCATACTCCCTTGCCTGCCCGCCCGCTGCGGACGGCGGTGAAGCCGTGGCGCAACAGCTTACGCTCCACCTCCGGGGTAGGTAGATAGATTGGCGTGCGCTCGGCGAGGGAGAAGCAGATCAGCACGGCTCCACCGGCGGCCGTGACGCGCCTGATCTCACCGAAGAAAGGCGGCACGTTGAGCAGCGTCACGAGGTCGAAGCCGGAGTCGTTGAAGGGCAGGGAGTAGGAGTCGGCTTCCACGAAACGCACGTTGGGTAGACCTGAATGCAGCCTGCGGGCTTCGGCCACCATGCGGGGGGAGATGTCGGCACCGGTAACCTCGCAGCCAGGGAAGCGACGCGCTATTAGCGAGGCGCCGAGCCCGGTGCCCGTGCCCAGATCCAGTGCCCGTCGCGGGGCATGCGGCAGTTGCTCCAGGCCGGCCGCGAGCGGGGCGGACCAGTCGCCGTGCCGCGCGATGTTGCTCTCCCAGTGTCGTGCCATGGGATCGAACGTACCGCGCACGAACCACCCGATCGCGCGCCAGCGCCACAGCCAGGGCGCGTGAGCAGCGACCTTGGTGAGCAGCCGCACCAGCTTCTTCTCTATAGACGTGCGCAGCCCCAGCGGCAGCGCTCGGCGCACAGCACCCATCAGCCACTCTCACTGCGATCGCGGTCGGCAAGCAACGCGTATCCCTCAACTCTGAAGCGCCGGGCAGACAGCCAAGAGTCACGCTCCCCGCTGCTGCCCAGCTGCAGTATATCAGGGACACTCTCTACCCGACCGTCTGCCCGGTCGTTTGCGCCCCCATACCCCGGCTGCTACGATGGACGCAACGAAGGAGCTTCCATGAACAGATCGCTTTCCCTCCTGCTAATCCTCCTCGCGCTGCTGCTGTCCGCCTGCAGCACCGGCGGCTCGGGCTCTCCCACGAGTGGACAGGCGAGCCCCTCGGCACAGGCGCGGGTGGAGACGGACGCCACCGCCGAGCCGACACCATCCCCGGTGGCACAGGAGCCCACTGAAACACTAGAGCCAGATGTGACTCCCACCGAGGAGAGCGCGGCGGAGACGGACGGCACGGAGGTAGTCGCCCCTGAAGAGACGGCAACCGCGGGCCCGGAGCCTACCCGCAGGCCCGACTCGACAGGCGCTACTTCGGAGCAAGATGTCGTCCTAGACAGGCTGGCCGAGGAAACTTCAGAGCTTCGAGGTCTCCCGATAAAGAAGGAGATCCAAGAGGATTACCTTACGCGCGAGCAGCTCCGCGAGCGCCTCGCCGAGGATTTCCGTAAGGATTACCCGGTCGCGGAATCGGACGCGGAGGAGAGGCTTCTCAAGGCGTTCGGACTCGTATCGCGAAACACTGACCTGAGGCAGTTGTATCTCGACCTCTACGGAGAGCAGGTGGCGGGCTTCTACGACCCCAAGACCGACGAGATGTACGTTATAAGCTCGGGCAGGAAGCTGAACGCACTCGGCGAGCTAACGTATGTGCACGAGGTCACCCACGCGCTTCAGGATCAGGCTTTCGACCTGCACGAGCTTACCGAGCGCTATAAGAACCAGAACGACGATGCTACCCTGGCGACCCTCGCACTCATCGAGGGTGACGCAACGGTGGCGCAGATCGATTACCTGCGGTCACAACCGATCGAGTTCCAGCAGCGGATAGTCGAAGCGATCCAGGAGGACCAGACAAGCACTGCCAAGTTCGATGAGGCACCACCCATCATCCGGGAGACCTTCATCTTCCCATACCAGGAAGGCGAGATCTTCGTCACCCGGTTACGCGACGGTGGAGACTTCGACGCGGTGGACAGAGCTTATAAGGATCTGCCAACCAGCACCGAGCAGATATTGCATCCCGAGAAGTACGTAGAGAACCGCGACGAGCCCACCGAGGTTGAGCTTCCCGACCTCGGGCCCGTCCTGGGTGCCGGCTGGAAGAAGCTGGAGGAGAACCTTTTCGGCGAGCTTCAGACACGCATCCTGCTCGAGGGCGAGGGCGAGGTTGAGCAGGCGCGCGACGCCGCCGAGGGTTGGGACGGGGATCGCTACGCGCTATACGGCAACGGCAACCGAGATATCGTCGTCTGGCAGTCGGTGTGGGACAGCGAGCAGGACGCCGAGGAGTTTGCGTCCGCGCTGCGAGAGTACGACGAAGCCCGATTCAACGCCTCCTACTCCGAACAGGACGACACGCTCGCGCTGGCAGGGGCCAACCAGGTCGCCTTGATCAGACAAGAGGGTGAACGAGTGAGCTACACCCTCGCCCCCGACGGTGCGCTAGCGGAGCAGGCGCTAGACGCGATAAGCAGGTAGACCGCGAAGAATGTTGAGAGTGTCCGGCTGAGACCTCAACTCTGCCGCCTTGAGGCTGTTCGGAGCGGACTCCCAACGTATCGACGGCCCGAGGGCAGAGGGCGAAGCACTCAGAGTGTCGTTCGCGGGGCAGCGGACCAGCCCTCTCCCCGAATGCTTCCCCCTTGAATCTCTACCCCGCCAGGTACTTGAGCGTGCTGGCGACGAGGGTCCGCACTCCGTACGGCAGCGCGTCCTCATCCAGGTCGAACGATGGGTGGTGGTGCGGGTGAGTGGCGCCCTTCGCAGCGTTATGTGAGCCAACGAAGAAGAAGCACCCCGGCACGGCTCGGAGGAAATAGCTCATGTCCTCTCCGCCCATCGTCTTCTCCGGATACACAACGGCTTCCTCGCCCAACTCGGCCACAGCGGCCTCACGCACGAGCGCGGTCATGTCAGGATCGTTTGTGGTTGTCGGGTATCCTCGCGTGTACTCCACCGTGCCCTGTACCCCCAGTGCCGCGCACACGCCCTGGACGATCCGCTCAATGTGTCCCGGTACCTGCCGCCACAGCTCCTCGTCGAAGGTGCGCACCGTGCCGGTCATCACTATGCGGTCGGCAATGATGTTATGCCGGTAGCCGCCGTTCATAGTGCCTATCGTCACGACCGCGGATTCCAGTGGCGAGGTATTGCGGCTAACTATCGTCTGCAGCGCGGTGACGACGTGGGCAGCGGCGACCACGGCGTCCGCAGCGCGCTGGGGTTGCGCGCCGTGCCCACCACTGCCCTCAATCACGATCTCTACCTGGTCCGTACTCGCCAATATCGGTCCCTCACGCACACCTATCTGGCCGGTGGGCAGGTTGTTCCAGATGTGACAGCCTATAGCGGCGTCCACGTGGGGGTTCTCCATCACCCCCGCCTCGATCATCGGCTGCGCACCGCCCGGCCCCTCCTCGGCGGGTTGGAAGACTAGCTTTGCATTGCCGTGCATCTCGTGCTTGCGGTCGATCAGCACTCGGGCAGCGCCGAGGAGCATGGCAATATGAGAGTCGTGCCCACACGCGTGCATTTTGTTGGGATGAGTGCTGCGGTACTCAACCTCCGAGCGCTCGTCCACAGGCAACCCGTCGATGTCAGCCCGGAGAAGCAGCGTGCGCCCTGGGTGCGCGCCCTCGATAAGCGCTACGACGCCCGTGCCCGCCACCCCTGTCTGAGGCTCCAGCCCAAGTGCGCGCAGCTTCTCGGCGATGAGCGCGCTTGTCTTATGCTCCTCGAAGCCGAGCTCCGGTATGCGGTGAAACTCACGTCGCAGCCCCACCAGTTCCGCGGTCATAGCACCGACCGCCTCGTCCAGATCCAGTACAGTCATCCAGCACCTCCATCTCTGCATGCAGCGATCAACAAGCGCACCATGCGCCCTCTTAAACAACGTGTGAACGCTCTCGGCGCATACGTGGTGCCACGGCGTTACGCGGGGTGATGCGTGCTCTCCACGGCGAGCACATGGTCGTATCGTGGGGGACGTGGGTTGATGTACAATGGGATGCTAGTACAAGAAGGAGGCCCTACCCTATGGCCATAGCCCCAGACGAGACGACAGGTTACGGGCCTGTCGAGGTCGCTCCGACCGAGGTCCACAGCACGCTGGCACATCACATTCTCGCGGACGGCTACCCGTTCGTGTACGATCACCAGCGTAGCCAAGGCTCCTATCTCGTCGACCAGGCCACGGGACGCCGGTTCTTGGACCTGTTCAGCTTCTTCGCGTCGGCGCCGCTCAGGCACAACCACCCCAAGATGCACACGCCGCATTTCCGCGAGAAGATGGCGAACCTTGCGGTCATCAATCCGTCCAACTCCGACGTGTACACCGTGGAGATGGCCGAAGCGGTCGAGACCTTCGCCCGGCACTCGATACCGTCATACATGCCCCACCTCTTCTTCATCTCCGGAGGCGCTCCGGCCGTCGAGAACGGGCTGAAAGTGGCGTTTGACTGGAAGGTTCGCAAGAACCTTGAGCAGGGCAAGGGCGACAAGGGCTGTAAGGTGTTGCACTTCAAGGAGGCATTCCACGGCCGCCTTGGATACACACTCTCGCTAACGAATACGGCGGACCCGCGTAAGTATATGTATTACCCGCGCTTCGACTGGCCGCGCGTGGAAAACCCGAAGATGACCTTCCCCCTCACGGAAGCGAACCTGGAGTTAGTCGAGCAGGCTGAGCGTCGCAGCCTGGCGCAGATCGAAACCGCATTCGACCAGAACCCCGACGACATCGCCGTGATCATCATCGAGCCGATCCAGTGCGAGGGTGGCGACAACCACTTCCGGCCCGAGTTCCTCCAGGCGTTGCGACGGATCGCGGACGAGCGCGATGCGATGCTGATGTTTGATGAGGTGCAGACGGGCATGGGAATGACCGGCACGATGTGGGTGCACGAGCAGCTAGGCGTGAGGCCCGACATCATGGCCTTCGGCAAGAAGGCGCAGATCTGCGGTATCGCGGTAACAAACCGCGTGGACGAGGTGGAACGCAATGTTTTTGTGGAAGGTGGCCGTATCAACTCCACATGGGGCGGCAGCCTGGTCGACATGGCGCGCGGGCAACGCTACATCGAGATCATCCACGAGGACCACCTTGTGCAGAACGCGGCGACGCAGGGAGAGTACCTGGTCTCGGCTCTACACACGTTGGAACAGGGAAGCGCTGCCATCTCGAACGTGCGCGGTCGTGGGCTGCTGGTTGCGTTCGATGTGGTCGACCATGAGACGCGTGACAAGTTGCTACAGGATGCGTACGACGCGGGGCTCCTGCTGCTCGCCTGCGGCACCAAGTCCGTGCGAGTCCGTCCTCACCTCGATGTCTCCCGCCATACACTCGATGAGGCGCTGAGCATCCTGGAGGATGTCCTTCCCCGGCGATAGATTCGGTCACGGCAGGGCGCGTCGAAGGCGCTGGTCTCTCCCAGTGGAAAGGTCCGTTGGACCTTCCTCTCCGCTTAGGTGTATCCCGTACATGGCACATGGCTTGCTTCTAATACCAGAGGCAGCTTACGATTGCCACGTCATCACCATCCGTTAATGCTTAGGAGGTACATCCGTGAACGTTCTTGGGATCGCGGGCATCGTTCTCGTCATCCTCGGGCTACTCATCTTTTTCGAGGTCGGCGCATTGCAGTTTATCGTTGGGCTCGTGTTCGTCGCAGCTGGGGCGTACCTTGCAGCACGGGGATTCGGGGTCAACCTGCCCTAATCACCTCCCCTAAATCGATCCAGGAGGGGAGCCGGACGGCTCCCTTTTTGTTGTCCACAAACCTGGCACGCTTTCTGCACCCTTCACCGCTGCACGGACTCGCAGAGGAGGTGTAGCTATGTCTCAAGGGTTCGAACAGGACCTTGCGGTAATCGGCGCCACGCTCTCGGATGCACCGGCAGGGTTGCTCGAGGAGCTAGGCGGCGAGGAAGCACGGGTCGCTCAGATGGCGGCACAGGGCAGCAGCATGGAAGAGATTTGCCGGGAGTTGGACATGCGGCCCGATCAGGTATGGGCTCTGTTGCATGAAGCACTCGACAGGCTGCAAGGAACGCGTTGGGCGGAGGGAAGTGGCAACATCCGGCCGATTGACGCCGAAGGCATACAGCACCCGGTGCAAGGCATCTAGGCCAGAACTCAGCAGAGAGGGAATGGCGGTTGCAGGACCAATTGGTGCGCCGGCGCCGGTCGGATACGTCTGTAGGTGCTGAAACGGGTGACGCGGCAGGCAGCAGGATAGGGAGGATGTGCAGGAGATGAGCTTCGGTCGTGGATACAACGACATACTCAGCTTGCGGGAGGCGATGAACAGGCTGTTCGAGGAGTCGTACGTGCAGCCTCGGCGCGGCAGTGAGGGCGGGGGTGGTCAGGCACAGCAGGTACCCGCAAACGTCTTCCATTCAGGAGACAACATCGTCGTCTTCGTTCCCATGCCGGGTCTCCAGCCCGAGGACGTGGAGATAAGCGTCAACGAGGGTGTGCTGACACTGCACGGAAAGAAGCGCGGCAACGAGGAGCGGCACGAGTTCTACGTCCATGAGTGGACGGTCGGACCCTACACTCGCTCGCTGCAGCTGCCGGATGAGGTTGATGTGGACAGCGCCCGCGCATCACTGGACAACGGCGTGCTCGTAGTAACGTTCAACAAGTCAGTGCGCAGCAAGCCACGGCGCATCCAGGTGCGCGCAGGAAGCTAGTGCTCGCTGGCGCTAGAAGTGGCGTGATGGCGCTGTTTGGCCACCCAATACTGACCTGCCAACAGCGCCATCAGCACCGCTAGCTGCTAGCACGGCGGGTGTGCGCAGCTGAATGGTAGAGAGGAAAAGTAACATTGGACCATATACAAACCTACGACAGGCCAAGCCCGGACGATAAAGAGCCGTCCGACACCGATGCGTCGGTGGACGACTCACTCGCCTCGCGCAACGCGGACCGTGGCACGGACGCGCCAGCGGGACCTACTGGGGAGATAACAAACATGGAGGTCCAGTACAACGAGACCTCGCTGGACCGGGAGGAGACCGACCCGTTCGGGAAGAGCTCCGGGGGTGAGAGCTAAGATGGACAAGCAGATGCCGAAGCAGGAGGACGAGTTCAACGAAGACCTCAACCCCGAGCATCTTGCCGGCCGTAACTACGGCAACGAGGGACCAGACACAACGCAGGGTGAACCCGCTGTAGAGATGAAGGAGATGCACGGCAGGTTGCAGGCGCTCTCTGATGCCGACCTGGCGGCGTTGCCTGTTGTCCAGACGGGCATGCGGCTGGAGCAAGGCAAGACTTACCTAGACCTCAACAACCTGGAGCGAGGTGAGTTCACGGGTATGGGCTCCGACGAGGCAAGCCCGAACAGCCGACTGGTCGCTAAGGATGCAGTAGACTACGACCTGTGGAACAGGCTTCGAGGACGTGAGGAACTGGCCGAATAACCGGCGAGGGTGCCATCCGATCTTCGGCGGGTTGCGTCCTTCTAACGATGCACGGCTGGAGCCGAAACACGTCCCCGACACCAGCGCTCCAACCGTACGCAACCATCCTCTTCTCCTTCCGATGGAGAGAACCGAAACGTGGGTGAGTTGCTCGCTCTGGCGGCCGCGGTTCTCCTGGCCCTCGCGCATCTGCTCGCAGGCAAGCTGCGCTTCCTCGACCGGGCACCGCGCCGCATCTGGCGCTCGATAGCGGGAGGAGTCTCCGTGGCGTACGTCTTCGTACACCTGCTGCCGGAGCTTAGCGAGGGTCAGGAGACGGTAGCGGAGGCAGCGGGCGAGGCACTGGCCTTCGTGGAGAACCATGTCTATCTGGTGTCCCTCTTCGGCCTTGCGGTATTCTACGGTCTGGAGCACACCCCGGCCCCGTCCCGAAAGAGCCGGAAGGGAGCAGGCGAGGAAGACACCACGAGCCCGGGCGTCTTCTGGCTGAACATGGCCTCCTTCTCCCTCTACAACGTGCTCATCGGCTACCTGCTGCTGCACAGGATCGAGCGCAGCCCCGAGGATCTCATCCTCTTCGCCACGGCGATACTCCTGCACTTCGTTGTGAACGACTACGGCCTGCGCGAACATCACAAACGCGACTATAGCGAGATCGGCCGCTGGATACTCGGTAGTGCGGTCCTATTGGGGTGGGTGATCGGCCTCGCTGTAGAAGTTCCAGAGGAGGCAATAGCGGTGATAATCGCTTTTCTCGCTGGCGGCATCGTGCTAAACGTGCTCAAGGAGGAGTTGCCGGCAGAGCGCGAGAGCCGCTAC
>JADDPT010000125.1 GCA_016781735.1 Rubrobacter sp. | reverse complement strand
GGAGATCATCGCGTAGGTACTCCGGTGGGTTACCAGGATTGGGGAGGGTCGGAAGACCCTCCCCAACTGTTGAGCGGCAGGCTTGGAGGGACAGTGCATGGCTAAGCAGAAGATACGTATCCGCCTGAAGGCGTATGACCATAAGATACTTGATCAGTCGGCTCAGCAGATCGTGGACACTGCTCAGCGCACTGGCGCACAGATAGCTGGACCAGTACCGCTGCCCACGGAGATACAGCGCTACTCGGTTATCAGATCGCCCTTCATAGACAAGGACTCGCAGGAGCAGTTCGAGATGCGGACGCACAAGCGGCTCATCGACGTGCTCGAGCCTCGCCGCCAGACCATTGCGGAGCTTATGAACTTGAACCTGCCCGCGGGCGTTGACATCGAGATCAAGCTGTAGGATATCAAGATGATTCAAGGACTTATCGGCAAAAAGGTCGGGATGACCCAGATATTCGACGAGAGTGGCCGGGCCTTAGGCGTCACGGTGATTGAGGCGGGTCCGTGCTTCGTCACGCAGGTGCGCACGCAGGAGCGTGATGGTTACCAGGCAGTCCAGCTCGGCTTTGGAGAGTCGAAGCGTATAAGCAAGCCCGAGAAGGGGCACCTGAAAAGTCTCCCTCCTCTGCGGCACCTTCGCGAGGTGAAGACCACCTCCACTGACGACGTTGAGACCGGCCAGACGGTTGATGTCTCAATCTTCGAGCAGGGGCAGACGGTGGACGTGCAGGGTACTTCCAAGGGTAAGGGCTTCGCGGGAACGGTGAAGCGACATGGCTTCCGCGGTGGCCCGAAGACCCACGGGCAGTCGGACCGGCTGCGCGCGCCCGGATCCATTGGCGCGACCTCGACGCCAGGCAAGGTGCTCAAGGGCAAGCGAATGGCTGGGCACATGGGAAACGAGACAGTTACGGTAAAGGGTCTGAGCGTGGCACGCGTGGACCCGGCGCGGAACCTGCTTCTTCTTGAGGGTAGTGTCCCGGGAGCAAACGGTGGCCTGGTTCTGATCAAGAAGTCGGCCAGGTAGGAAACGGACGGAGAAGCAAGTGCAACTACCAGTTTATAGTTTGGGTGGGGAGGTTGTCTCCCAGGCCGAGGTCAGCGACCTTGTTTTTGGGATAGTCCCCAACCTTCCTGTGATGCATCAAGCTCTGGTGCGACAGCAGGCAAACGCGCGGCTCGGCACACATAACACGCTCACGCGATCACACGTGTCGGGCGGCGGTAAGAAGCCATATCGGCAGAAGGGCACGGGTCGTGCCCGGCAGGGCAGTATCCGTGCGCCGCACTACCGAGGTGGTGGCGTAGTTTTCGGCCCCCACCCTCGGAAGTACACGCAGTCAATGCCGCGGAAGATGCGACGACTGGCCCTGCGGTCGGCCCTGTCGCAGAAGGTGGCTGAGCAGCGATTGCTACTCGTCTCCGGCCTAGCCCAGATGGAGCCAAGGACCAAGGTCATGAGCTTTGCGCTCGTGGCGCTAAAAGTTGGTACCTCCGGAGTACTCGTCGCGACCAACGGCACGAACGAGGCGGCTAGGCGCGCCGGTGGCAACCTGCGCAACGTGAAGCTCGTCCACGCCGCAAACCTGGGCATCGCCGACGTACTCAAGTACGACTACCTTGTCATAGCCGATGATGCAGTGCAGCCCCTCCAGGCGGTCCTGCTCGACGCGGTTCGCGAGGCCGACGGACCCTCCGCCGGCGAGGCGGAGACCGGTCCAGAATCTGTTGCGGACGACGCGTTCGTGCTTAGGCCATCACGCACTACGAGCACTGAGGAGGAGAGCGAGTGAACGCCTACGATCTGATACGCAGGCCGATTATCTCCGAGAAGAATACGCTCCTGATGGAGTCCGGTCAGTACACGTTCGAGGTATCGTCGAAGGCGACAAAAGAGCAGGTAAAGGCGGCCGTGGAGACCATCTTCAAGGTGAACGTCGTAGCCGTGAATACTTTGAACGTGTCGCCCAAGGAGAGCTTGAAGCGACGACGTGGAGGGCGCCCGCTCATGGGCCAGTCGTCCGGGTACAAGAAGGCGGTCGTCCGCTTGGCCGCGGGCCAGCGCATAGACATATTCGAGAGCTAGGTCGCATTTTGTATTGGGGTAGATTGATATGCCTATAAAGAAGTTCAATCCGACGTCGCCGGGGCGTCGGCAGATGTCCGTCTCCTCCTTCGAGGAGATAACGACCGGCTCGCCTCAGAAGCGTCTGACCGGGCCGGTACGTAAGACCGCCGGGCGCAACTCGCACGGTCGTATCACAGTGCGCCATCGCGGCGGCGGTCACAAGCGCCGTTATCGTCTGGTAGACTTCAAGCGCGACAATGTGGGCGTCCTGGGCGTGGTGAAGACGGTTGAGTACGATCCGAACCGCTCGGCCCGAATAGCGCTTATCGTCTACAGGGATGGCGACCAGAGATACATCCTGGCCCCAAACGGCCTGAAGGTGGGCGACACGTTGTCGAGTGGTCCGGAGGCGGAGATAAGAGTCGGCAACGCGCTCCCTCTGCACCGTATCCCGCTCGGCACGCAGATTCACAACATAGAGCTGCAGCAAGGCCGTGGGGGCCAGATAGTGCGCAGCGCCGGCCAGTCCGCGCAGCTGATGGCTCGCGAGGAAGGGTACGCAACCCTGCGACTGCCCTCCGGCGAGTTCCGGAGAGTACGGACCGAGTGCATGGCGACGATCGGGCAGGTCGGTAACCTGGAGCACGAGTTGGAGTCCAGCGGCAAGGCGGGGCGTTCACGCTGGCTGGGCAAGCGTCCTACGGTCAGAGGCTCGGTGATGAACCCGCGTGACCATCCACATGGAGGCGGCGAGGGCCGCGCGCCCATCGGCGGTCAGCCTAAGACGAAGTGGGGCAAGGTGGCCATGGGGCACCGGACTCGCAAGAAGAAGCAGAGCGACAAGCTGATAGTGCGGCGTAGGAAGTAGTTGAGGGGTACGGGGCATGTCTAGAAGCACTAAGAAGGGGCCGTTCGTGCAGGAGCGCCTGCTCAAGCGCGTGCAGGCGATGAACACATCTGGTGAGAAGCGCATCCTGCGCACGTGGTCGAGGGCGAGCACGATCTTCCCCGACATGGTGGGCCACACGATAGCGGTCCATGACGGTCGCCGGCACGTGCCGATATTCATCTCCGAGAATATGGTGGGACACAAGCTCGGTGAGTTCGCGCCCACACGGTTCTTCCGTGGCCACGGCGGCCACACCGAGCGAAGCACGCGACTCAAGTAGGTAATAAACAATGAGAGTTAAAGCTGTAAGCAAATACGTCCGCTCCTCTCCGCAGAAGGCACGGCTTGTCGCCGACCTGGTCCGCGGCAAGAGCGTACCCGAGGCACTGGCCATCCTGCGCTTCGCGAACAAGAGCGTCGCGCACGATTTTCGGAAGACCGTTCAATCAGCCGCGGCAAACGCGGAGAACAACTTCCAGCTTGAGCCGGCCAACCTGTATATCGCCGAGATCTTCGCGGACGATGGGCCGGTCTTCAAGCGGTTGCGGCCACGGTCACGGGGCAGGGGCGACCAGTACGTCAAGCGCACGAGTCACCTCACGGTGGTAGTGGACGAGCGAGCTCCGGTGGAGCCGACGTCCAGAAGGAGGAGTTAGAGCTTGGGCAGAAAGGTCAACCCAATAAGCTTCCGTCTAGGAGGCATCAAGGACTGGGAGAGTCGCTGGTACGCGGACCGGGGATACACGAAGCAGCTTCATCAAGACCTGCAGCTTCGCTCCGCCGTTCGACAGCGCCTGCATAACGCCGCCGTCAGCCGGGTGACTATCGCACGGTCCGGTGATGAGATCACGGTCAACGTCTTCACCGCAAAGCCTGGCATCGTGATCGGCAAGGGTGGCGCGACTGTGGACGCACTCAGGCGAGAGCTCGAGCAGATGGCAGGCAGGAGGATCAACCTCAACATAGAGGAGATCCGTCAGCCTGAGACCGAGGCGCAACTGATCGCAGAAAGCATTGCAGAGCAGATCAACCGGCGTGTTTCATACAAGCGGGCGATGAAGCAGGCGGTGCAGCGCGCCATGCGCAGCGGGGCCCGCGGCGTGAGGGTGCGTGTCTCCGGTCGCCTCGGTGGCGGTGAGATGGCCCGGACCGCCGTTGAGAAGGATGGCCGGGTGCCCCTTCAAACGCTGCGAGCCGACATAGACTTTGGTCTGGTGCACGTGCACACCACGTACGGCCGCATCGGTTGCAAGGTGTGGATATACAAGGGCGACGTACTTCCGGAGGGCCAGATAGACCTGCGACCCGTACCGGTGGTACAGGCTGCCCCCGACCGTCCACGCAGGTCGTCGCGAGGAAGGAGCTAGCCGATGCTGATGCCGAAGCGCACACGCTACCGCAAGCCACATCGTGGTGCGGTTGTTGAGCAACCCGCCAGCCGTGGCACCGAGGTCTCCTTCGGTGAGTTCGGCCTGCAGGCGACTGAAGCCGCCTGGGTGGATAACCGTCAGATCGAGTCGGCCAGGCGCGCCATAACTCACCACGTGAAGCGTGGTGGCAAGGTCTGGATACGCATCTTCCCGGATAAGGCCATTACGGCCAAGCCTGCGGAGACCCGCATGGGCAGCGGCAAGGGCGCTCCCGAGCGCTGGGTAGCCGTGGTACGGCCGGGCCGGGTGATGTTCGAGCTGGCGGGCGTACGCCAGGACATCGCCGAGGAGGCACTTCGACTGGCAGGCCACAAGCTGCCCGTGAAGACGAAGATAATCGGAAGGGAGGGAGCCGGCGTGGATACGGGTGCGTAGCACCTGGGCGTTGGCGATAGACATCATGCAAGCAGCTGAGTTACGGAACCAGGAAGACGCGGAGCTCAAGCGGCAGATGCAGGCAGCACGGGAGGAGATGTTCAACCTCCGGTTCCAGCTTGCAGCCGGTAAAGGCGCGAACACCTCCAGGTTCACAAAATTACGCAGAGATATAGCACGCATCCAGACGATCCTCCGGGAGCGGCAGGAAGCTTAGGAGACCTCATGGAAGCACATACGGGAACCAGGAGACAGGTCAAGACCGGGCAGGTAGTGAGCGACAAGATGGACAAGACGATCGTCGTGTCGGTCACTTACCTGAAGAAGCATCCGATATACCACAAGACCGTCCGTCGGTCGAACCGCTTCAAGGCGCACGACGAGACGAACGAGGCACGCATCGGCGACACCGTGCGTATCGAAGAGTCGCATCCGATCAGCAAGGACAAGCGGTGGCGTCTGGTAGAGATAGTGCAGAAGGGCCGGTAGGGGAAAGAAGTGATCCAGACCAACTCACGCCTGCGTGTAGCGGACAACTCGGGCGCAAAAAGCATAATGTGTATCCGCATACTGGGAGGCTCCAGCCGCAGGGCCGCTTCCGTTGGCGACGTGATAATAGCGTCGGTCAAGCAGGCGCAGCCCGGCGCCGCCGTACGCAAGGGCGAGGTGGTGCGCGCGGTCGTGGTCCGCACGTCGCAAGGAGTGGGTAGGCAGGACGGCTCGTACATCAAGTTCGATGACAACGCTGCCGTGCTAATCAATCCGCAAAATAACCCTCGGGGCACGCGTATCTTCGGCCCAGTTGCTCGCGAGCTCCGCGAGCGGCAGTTCACCAAGATAGTGAGCCTCGCGCCCGAGGTCCTCTAAGATTTGGCGGTTCGGTGAGCTGTCCACTATAATAAGTCTTTGTGCCCACCCGTAAGGGCGCTACAGGGAGACTCATAAATTGAAGCTAAAAAAGGGTGACCAGGTACTCGTGGTCGCTGGAAAAGATAAGGGCAAGCGGGGCACTGTCCGGCTGATAGACGCGGAGAAGAACCGTGTCGTGGTAGAGGGCGTGAACGTGGTCAAGAAGCACCAGAAGCCACGCCCCGGTGTCCGACAGTCGGGCATTGTGGACCAGGAGAACCCGCTCGATGCCAGCAACGTGATGCTGTTTTGCCCGCGCTGCAACGCTCCCACTCGGGTTGGCGCGCGCAGGGATGCGGCCGGACATAAGGAGCGCTACTGCCACCGCTGCAACGAGAGCGTGGAACGGACCTAATAGGAGGACTTGTCTTTTGGCTCCGCGGATGAAAGAGATGTATAGGGAGAAGGCAGTACCGGGTCTCAAGGAGACCTTCGGTTACAGCAACCCGATGCAGGTGCCCACAATTGAGAAGGTAGTCCTGAACATTGGCCTGGGCGAGGCGCTCCAGACCCCGAAGGCGCTCGATGCGGCTGTCGGCGACCTGACCGCGATCACAGGCCAGAAGCCGGTAGTGACGCGTGCGAAGAAGAGCATTGCAGCCTTCAAGGTTCGCGAAGGGAACGCGATCGGCGCCAAGGTTACCCTTCGTGGTGACCGCGCGTGGGAGTTCCTCGACCGGCTCATCAACATAGCCCTGCCGCAGATCAGGGACTTCCGGGGCGTCTCGAGCCGTGCCTTCGACGGGCGAGGTAACTACACTCTAGGGCTGCGGGAACAGATCATGTTTCCCGAGATCGACTACGACAAGGTAGATCGGGTCCGCGGTATGGAGATAAGCATCGTAACGTCCGCACGGAACGACGAAGAGGGTCGACGGTTGCTTGAGCTGCTCGGAATGCCGTTCCGCAGGCAGCAAGCCGCTTAGGCATAGAAACGCGCAACGAGGAGAACCGGATTGGCTAAGACCTCACTAATAGTTAAAGCGGCTCGCAAGCCGAAGTTCAGTACGCGGGGCTACAATCGCTGCCATCTGTGCGGCAGGCCTCGCGCTTATATGCGCAAGTTCGGCATGTGCCGCATCTGCTTCCGCGAGCTCGCGTCGAAGGGGCAGGTTCCCGGCGTTACCAAGTCGAGCTGGTAGGAGGACCGAATGCCCACGACTGACCCCATAGCAGATATGCTCACCCGCATACGCAACGGCCACATGGCGCGCCACCAGGCCGTCACGATGCCCACCTCCAAGATGAAGGAGGCCATTGCGCGGATACTCGAACAGGAAAGGTTCATCGAGAGCTTTGAAGTGCGCCAGGGAGCGAGCGGCTGGTCCGAGCTCACCCTCAGACTCCGGTACGACAGGGAGCGGCAGCCAGGCATACGAGGCATAAAGCGTGTGAGCAGGCCGGGTCTGCGCGTCTACACCAAGCGGCGTGAGATACCGCGCGTTCTCGGCGGTATGGGAATCGCCATACTGTCCACGCCGCGGGGAGTTCTGAGCGGCACGGAGGCCGATGCACAGCAGGTCGGTGGTGAAGTGCTGTGCTATGTGTACTAGCCGAGTCATTAGGAGTTCATAGCTGTGTCGCGCATAGGTAATGCACCAGTCCCGATACCGTCGGGCGTGAATGTAAATGTAGACGGTAGCCTTATCACTGTCACGGGGCCAAAAGGTGAGCTCTCGCAGAGATTGACCGGTGCCCTGGAGGTGACCCAACAGGAGTCCACGCTCGAGATCAAGCGCACGTCTGAGGACAAGGAGCAGAGATCGCTCCATGGTCTGTACCGGACGCTCGTCAATAATATGGTCATTGGGGTTACGACTGGATTTCGGAAGGATCTTGAGATCAGCGGGGTAGGTTACCGCGCTGCGAAGGAAGGCGACACGCTCGTCCTCAGTGTGGGCTACTCGCACCCGGTGAGGGTCCAACCGCCTCCTGACATCACGTACGTTGTTGAAACGCCGACGCGCATAAGCGTGCAGGGCGTGGACAAGCAAGCCGTAGGTGAGCAGGCCGCCAAGATTCGGTCGGTACGTGAGCCGGAGCCGTACAAGGGTAAGGGCATTCGCTACGCAAACGAGGTTATTCGTCGCAAGGCCGGTAAGACCGGAGCACGCAAGTAACACCTTACAGGGGTGGTTGACAGAAGATGATAAAGTCGAAGAACAAGATGACAGGTCGCGAGCGACGTCACATCCGAGTGCGTGGACGAGTCGTGGGCTCGCAGGAGAAGCCGCGGCTGAATGTCTACCGTAGCTCCAGACATATCTACGCGCAGGTCATAGATGATTCCCGCGGCCATACGCTGGCCGCCGCGTCCACACAGGACCCGTCCCTGCGCGAGCAGCTTTCCGACCTGACGAAGGTTGACGAAGCTCGCGAGGTGGGTAGACTCCTTGGTCGCCGGGCTAAGGAGCTCGGGGTCAGCAAGGTGGTATTTGACAGGGGCGGGTGGCTATATCACGGCCGCGTCAAGTCGCTCGCAGACGGCGCCCGCGAGGGCGGCCTGGAGTTCTAGAGGAGTTCCTATTGGCTCGTATCAACGCTAACCAGCTTGAGAACCTTTCTGAGAAGGTCGTGCAGATCAACCGTGTCGCGAAGGTTGTGAAGGGTGGCCGCCGGTTCTCGTTCAGCTCTGTTGTCGTCATCGGCGATGGGCAGGGGCACGTCGGTGCTGGCATTGGCCGCGCCGGTGAGGTTCCCGAGTCGATCCGCAAGGGTGTCGAGGACGCGAAGAAGAACATGGTGTACGTGCCCCTGTTCAAGGGTACGCTGCCACACGAGGTACTGGTCAACTTCGGCGCCTCCCGCGTGTTGCTCAAGCCGGCCTCCGCGGGCACAGGCGTCATCGCTGGTGGCGGTGTGCGCGCGGTCATGGAGGCCGTCGGGGTGCGGGATTGCCTCACCAAGTCCCTGGGAAGCAACAACCCGGTGAACGTCGTGCGGGCTACCCTCAAGGGCCTGTCGGAGATGCGACCACGGCAGAGCGTACGGCGGACTCCACTACGAACGGGTAGGATGGCCGCGCCACAAGAGCCGATGCAGAGTGGTCTCGGCGCTACTACCGCGACTGTGGGGGGCCAGGGCGATGGCCAGTAAGCTGAAGATAACTCTGAAGAGGTCGGTTATAGGCCGACCGTCGAGCCAGAGGGCCACGGTTCGCGCGCTAGGACTGCGAAAGCTCAATTCCGTGGTCGAGCGGGAAGACACCCCCAACATACGAGGCATGGTACGCAGCATCGAGCACCTCGTTCAGGTGGACACGATAGAAGGCTCCGAGGCTTAATCCAGCCGCGGTAGACGAGAGGCGATACAAGCGATGAAGCAGAATGAGCTAAGACCGCCCGCGGGCGCGAACAAAGACCGTAAGCGCATCGGTCGGGGCCACGGGTCTGGTAACGTCAAGACCGGTGGCAAGGGGCAGAAGGGTCAGAACTCGCGCACCGGCGGCGGCGTGCGGATCGGCTTCGAGGGTGGACAGAACCCACTGATCCAGCGCCTGCCGTTCAAGCGCGGCTTCAAGAACACTCTTCGTACGGAGTACGAGATCGTGAACGTGTCGGCGCTCTCTGACCTGGAGGGGTCCTCCGACGTCACTCCGGAGCGTCTTTTGGAGCTAGGCTTGATAGACCACAAGACCTCGTCCGGCAAAGAGCTGAAGGTCAAGCTGCTAGGTGATGGCGAGATCACCGCGCCGTTGCGAGTCCGCGTCCATAAGGCGTCGGCCCAGGCGAGAGCAAAGGTGGAGGCTGCCGGCGGCTCTGTAGAGGAGATCGGCTAGTATGCTTCAAGCAGTCATCAACGCGTGGCGGATACCCGACCTGCGGCGGAAGATCCTCTTCACATTAGGCATACTGATAATCTTTCGAGCGCTCAGCCAGATCACGCTGCCGGGCATAAACCTGGAGCGTCTTCGCGCCCTGTTCGCCGATCCCCAGAACAGCGTGCTGAACTTGCTGAACGTGTTCTCCGGCGGGACGCTGAGCACCTTCAGCATCGTCGCGCTGGGTGTGTATCCGTACATCACCGCGAGCATCATCATGCAGTTGCTCGTGCCGATAGTGCCACGGCTAATGGAGATGTCACGCGAGGGCGGCGAGGCAGGCCGCAAGCGCATTAACCAGTACACGCACTACCTGACGATACCATTGGCCGCCCTGCAAGGCTATGGCCAGGCGGTGCTGCTGAACTCCCAGTCCCCACCTGTCCTCGAGAACTTCGGGCTGTTCGGGCCGAACTGGCTCACAAGCCTTTCGCTTGTGTTCACCATGACCGCGGGCACGATGCTGCTGGTGTGGATGGGTGAGCTCATAACCGAGCAGGGAATCGGCAACGGCATCTCGATCATCATCTTCGGTGGTATAGTCGCCCAACTCCCTTCGATAGCCCGTCAGGTGCTCGGAGGGGGCAATGCAACTGCAAGCTTCTTCCAGATACTGTTCATCGTGGCCATCACACTCGCTACCATCGTGGGCATTGTGCTCATCACTCTGGGCGAGCGCCGTATACCCGTGCAGTACGCCCGGCGGGTGCGCGGCAACAGGGTCGTGCGGGGCGGTGGCAGCACCCACATACCGCTGAAGGTCAACTACTCCGGGATGATACCGCTAATCTTCGCGATATCGATAATGGTGTTCCCCGCCACGTTAGCGGGCTTCTTCGTGAACGCGCGGACACCGTTCGTGC
This sequence comes from Rubrobacter sp., assembly GCA_016781735.1. Lineage (GTDB taxonomy): Bacteria > Chloroflexota > Chloroflexia > Thermobaculales > Thermobaculaceae > LC3-1. Next base: position 17,825 of record JADDPT010000125.1, on the reverse strand, counting down.
GCGACATCGCCGCTGGGGTGCAGAGGTTTTTCGGCCCTCAGGCCGGGCTGTATCAGATACTTTACTTCCTGATGGTCGTGTTGTTCACGTACTTCTACACACTCGTGATCTTCCAGCAGCAGCAGATCCCTGAGAACCTGCAGCGGCAGGGAGGATTCATACAGGGCATCCGACCCGGCCGACCGACAGCCGCATATCTGCAGAGGGTGCTCAACCGTATCACTTTGATAGGCGCGCTCTTCCTCGGCGTGATCGCCGTGCTGCCGTACTTGGTGCAGCTTGTCACTAATCTGCCGAACGTGTTCATATCCAGCACCGCGCTGCTCATCGTCGTTGGCGTTGCCATCGACACGATGCGGCAGTTGGAAGCGCAGCTGCTGATGCGCCACTACGAGGGATTCATCAAGTAGTGGGGTCGAGCAGTCAGTGAACGTGATAATGCTCGGTCCGCAAGGATCCGGCAAAGGTACTCAGGCCCTTGCACTTGCTGTCCGGCTCGGACTCGCACACATCGCCAGTGGTGATGTGCTGCGCGCCGCAAGGTCGGGTGGTACGCCGTTGGGCAACGAGGTAAGGCGCTACATGGACGCAGGGGACCTCGTGCCCGACGAGATCACGATCCGGTTGCTCATCGACACTGTCAAGGCCAGGGAGGGCACGTCCGGTGTCCTGCTTGACGGGTTTCCCCGCACGGTCGCTCAGGCCGAAGCGCTCGACGAGGCCCTTGCGCAGCAGGGAAAGCGCGTGGACAAGGTGATCGAGTTGCTCGTGCCGCTGGACGTGGTCAAACAGCGTCTAGCCAGTCGGCTAACGTGTCGCACGTGCGGTGCCGTTTATAACACCCTGACGAACCCCCCGCAAGTGTCGGGGGTTTGCGACCTTGATGCCGGCGAGCTATATCGTCGTGAAGACGATTACCCTGAGGCGATACAGAAGAGGCTAGCCATATGGGAAGAGCAGAACGCCGAGCTCACACGGTACTACGATGCGGGAGGCATTCGGGTGCAGGTGAACGGCGATCGTCCTCCTGCCGAGGTAACCGAGGATCTGGTAGCTGTCCTACAGGATAGCGATTCCCCTGTCACAGGAAGGTAAGTTTTGGCTATAATTGTAAAGTCCAGTTTCGACCTGGAAAAGATGCGCGCGGCCGGAATGGTGCTGCGCGACCTTTTTGCTGACTTGGAGCCTGAGATAAGGCCGGGAGTCGCGACCGGTCAGTTGGACGCGTACATAGAAAAATATATTCGCGACCGGGGTTGCCGGCCTTCTTTCAAGAATTTGTACGGCTTCCCTGCATCGGCATGCATCAGCGTTAACGAGGAGGTCGTACACGGTATCCCAGGGCCGCGCGTGCTGCGGGATGGCGACATAGTCAAGGTAGATGTTGGGGTCGTCTTCGGCGGATTTCACGCAGACGCAGCGCGAACGTACGCGGTCGGTGAGATCAGCGAGGAGACCAAGCGGCTGCTAGAGACGACGAAGGCTGCCCTGGACGCTGCACTCGAGCAGGCACGGGTAGGGAATTACGTCTCGGACATCTCCTCGCGCGTGCAAGAGGTGGTAGAGGCGGCGGGCTATTCGGTAGTCCGGGACTATGTGGGCCACGGCGTCGGCCGCAACCTGCACGAGGAGCCGCAGGTTCCAAATTACGTGCACGAGGGGCAGGTTCCGGTGCGGCTTCGTAAGGGCATGACGCTCGCGGTCGAGCCGATGGTGAACGCCGGAACATACGAGGTAGTGGTCAAGCACGACAATTGGACGGTGCGCACTAAGGACGGCAGGCTGTCCGCAAACTTTGAGGATACAGTGGCGATAACGGAGACCGGGCCGTATATCCTGACCCGATAGGAAAGGGAGCTTTTGTCGAAGAAGAAGGACGTTATAGAGGTCGAGGGGAAGGTCGCGGAGGCGCTCCCCAACGCCGTCTTCCGGGTAGAGCTGGATAACGGGCACGAGGTCCTGGCTCATGTCTCCGGCAAGATCAGGATGAACTACATCCGTATTACCCCCGGGGACAGGGTGCTGATAGAGCTCTCGCCCTACGACCTGTCCAGGGGCAGGATTACATACAGATACCGGTAGCAGCCCGCAACAGTGGCAGGCGAGTGGAGGGGAAATGAAAGTTAGGGCATCAGTGAAGGTGCGTTGCGAGAAGTGCAAGGTGATCAAGCGGTCAGGCACGATCATGGTCATCTGCTCGAACCCACGGCACAAGCAGCGGCAGGGATAAGGAGTTAGTTAGTGGCTCGTATTTCGGGAGTTGACCTGCCGCGCGACAAGCGCGTGGAGATCGGTCTTACCTACCTGTATGGAATTGGCAGGACATCAAGCAAGAAGATCCTGTCGCAGACGGGTGTCAGTCCGGACACGCGCATAAAGGACCTCACCGAGGACGAGGTCGCACGCTTGCGCGAGGTGGTGGACCACGAGTACGTAATTGAGGGCGACCTCCGGCGGGAGGTCAACCTCAATATCAAGCGGCTCATGGAGATAGGGTCGTACCGTGGTATCAGGCATCGCCGCAGCCTCCCGGTGCATGGGCAGCGGACGCGTACGAACGCGAGACAGCGCCGTGGAGTGCGCAGGACGGTCGGTTCCAGGCGCAAGAAGTAGGTTGGTAGCGGGTAGGAGTACCCGCTGAGGAGGTGTCATGGCGGACAGGAGAAGGCAGGCAGCTGCCAACAGAGGGCGAAGGCGCGAAAGGAAGCACATACCGCGCGGCAATGCCTACGTTGCAAGCAGCTTCAACAACACAATGGTGACGATAACCGACCCGCGGGGTAACGTTGTCTCGTGGGGCAGCGCCGGTGCGTCGGGCTTCAAGGGCTCGCGGAAGAGCACCCCGTACGCGGCACAGATCACCGCGGAGGGCGCTGCTCGGCGCGCCATGGACCACGGCCTCCGGCAGGTGGACGTGTTCGTGAAGGGCCCGGGCTCCGGCCGGGAGGCTGCCATACGCAGCCTGCAGGCGTCAGGCATCAACGTACTATCGATCACGGACGTTACACCCATCCCGCATAACGGGTGCAGGGCTCCGAAGAGTCGCAGGGTATAGGGATTACAGGAACAAACTGGAGGACTAATGGCTCGATACACGGGACCCGTGTGCAAGATATGCAGGCGCCACGGTCAGCAACTCTTCCTAAAGGGTGAGAAGTGCCTGACTGACAAGTGCCCTGTCAAGAAGCGTCCGTACCCGCCCGGATTGCACGGCCAGCGCCGTGCACGAAAGGTGAGCGACTTCGGACAGCAGCTTCGTGAGAAGCAGCGGACACGTCGTATCTACGGCGTGTTGGAGAAGCAGTTCCGCAAGGAGTTTGCACTGGCGGACAAGCAGCAGGGCCCGACGGGCGAGAACATGCTGCGCGTGCTCGAGCAGCGCCTTGACAACGTGGTGTTCAGGCTCGGTTTCGCGGAGTCGCGACCCCAGGCTCGGCAGATCGTCACGCACGGCCATTTTGAGGTGAACGGACGCAAGCTGGATATACCGAGCGCGCTCGTACGGGCTGGTGACGTGATCAGCGTGCGTAGCCATAGCCGCGAGTCGGAGTACTTCAAGGTGGTGGCCGACACCCTGGCGCGTAAGAAGCAGCCGGGCTGGCTTTCACTGGACGCGGTGAACATGAGTGGCAAGATAATGCGCATGCCACGCCGCGACGAGGTCGATATGGAGATAAACGAGCCGCTGATAGTAGAGTTCTACAGCAGGTAAAGTATTGTTGCCCCTGTGGAACCGGCGTCGCATCGCGACGCCGGTTTCTGGGCATGAGTTGAGGCGGCTCCAAGGAGGCAGGACTCATTGCTGGAAATGTCGGTACCCAAGGTTGAATGTGTAGGTATAGCGGATAATTATGGTCGCTTCAAGATAGCGCCGCTGGAGACCGGATATGGTCTGACCCTCGGCAACGCATTGCGTCGCATATTGCTCAGCAGTCTCGAGGGTGCTGCGGTGACTTCGGTACGAATAGATGGCGCCTCGCACGAGTTTTCGTCGCTGGGCGGCGTCAAGGAGGACGTGACAGATATCGTCCTCAACATCAAGAGACTCCGGATGCGGAGCTTCTCGGAGCGTCCGGTCTCGCTTCGGTTGGACGTTACTGGTCCCAGGAAGGTGCTTGCGAGCGACATCAAACCGAATGCCGAGGTGGACATAGTCACCGAGGACCTGCCCGTGGCGACTCTGGATGGCCCGGATGCCAGCCTACAGATGGAGCTGACGGTAGAGCGAGGACGGGGCTACGTTCCCGCTGAGGCGCAGGAGGACCTGCCGATCGGAAGGATCGCCGTTGATGCGATATATACGCCGGTCAGCAAGGTCAACTATGTGGTAGAGCGAACGCGCATAGGGCAGAAGACCGACTACGACATGTTGCTGATTGAGGTCTGGACGGACGGCACGATCGCCCCGGGCGAGGCGCTCAGCCAGGCGGCGAGCATACTGGTCGCGCAGTCGCAGAGCATCGCGGCGTACGCTCAGGGCGAAAGCGAAGCTGGGGACGGTGTTCAGCCGGGCGTGCTCATCTCGGCCGAGGCCGACAGGCGCAGCCTTGACGAGCTCGGCCTGCCCCAGCGGACGCTGAACTGTCTGAAGAGGGCGCATCTCACAACGGTAGGACAGGTGCTGGCCAACAACAAGCGCGATATGTTGAGTATCCGCAATTTCGGCGAGAAGTCGCTGAGCGAGCTGCAGGAGCGGCTGATGGCGCTCGGATACTTCCCGGACACGCTGCCCGATGGTTTCCTGGAGAACGCTGAGGACAACGTGCCCATAGGCGTCCTGGCACAGGAGATGGTCCGACCGGCAGGTGATGATGTGCTGGTCGGAGGCATAGCGTCGGACGGCCTGGGCGATGACGAGCTGTTGGCCGGAGTGACCGATAGCGATCGTGAAGAGGAGTACGCAGAATGAGGCACCGTATGGGCGGGTCGCGTCGGTTTCATCGCACGCCGGCCGAGCGAGCGTCCTTGATGAAGAATCTTACCGTCTCGCTCATTCAGCACGAGAAGATTCGCACTACTCAGGCGAAGGCGAGTGAGCTGCGCTCCAGCGTGGAGCGACTCATCACGCTTGGCACGCAGGACACGCCGCATCATCGTCACCTGGCGGAAGCTCGCATAGGCAACAGACTGGCTGTTGCGAAGCTGTTCGATGACTTGGGACCGCGGATGGCGGGTCGCGCCGGCGGGTACACGCGGACTTACAAGCTGGGGAGCCGACATGGCGATGGCGCGACTGTCGTGCAGATCGAGCTACTGGATTAGCAAATAGCTCGCACGCTTAAGCTGGTGTTCGGGCACCGGGGCGATGCGTTTGCCGGGTCCCAGCGGCAGGCGGGATGCCGTACGGTGCAGGGAGAGGTAGAGGCGGCCTGGTCGCGTGCTACGGGGCTGACCGAGAGCTTTGTCTTGGCTGGACGCACGGACGCGGGGGTGCACGCCGAGGGGCAGGTGGCTAGTGTCGCGACGACGGCGACCGGGACGGCTAATGACATCCGGCGGGTGCTGGAGCGTGAGCTTCCGAAAGACATCCGGCTTCAGAGCGTGCACGAGGTGGACGGTACCTTCCATGCCAGGCACTGTGCGAGGTGGCGCAAGTACGAGTACAGGTTGCCGGCGAAAGCCGCCTCCTACCTGGATATCGGTGGTATGCGGAGCGCGTCCAGTCGACTCACTGGGGAGCGAGATTTTGCTAGCCTCGCAAGTACGGGGAGGATGGGACCGAGGGGCACGATCCGGCGTATCTACTTGGTCGAGGTAGAGCGCGAGGCGCCTACCGGTGACGTGGTCCTCAGAGTGATAGGGGACGCTTTCTTGCGCCAAATGGTGCGCCGGCTGGTGTCGGGGCTAGTACTGGTCGGGTCTGGTAAAATGACCGAGGCCGAACTGGAGAGAGGGCTGCAGCTGCGCAGTCGAACGCTTATGCCGGGTCCGGCGCCCGCAGGGGGCCTAATACTCGTCGAAGTAGGGTACGGAGATTATACGAAGTGAAGACTTACACACCGAAAGCCGGCGACGCGCAGCGAGACTGGCTGCTGATAGACGGCTCGGGGCAGGTACTCGGGCGGCTGGCTTCCGAGGTGGCGAAGCTACTGCGCGGCAAGCACAAGCCGATATTCACGCCACATGCTGATACCGGCGATTTCGTGGTTGTCGTAAACGCAGAGAAGATCATCGTCACCGGGAAGAAGACGCAGCAGCAGATGTACTACAAGTACAGCGGCTATCCCGGCGGACTTCGGGCGATGTCACTGGAAGAGCTGATGCAGCGCAATCCAACCAGGGCACTCGAGTTGGCCGTGAAGGGCATGCTTCCGAAGAACCGACTCGGCGAGCAGTTGCTGCGCAAGCTTAAGGTGTACGCGGGGCCTGAGCACCCGCACGCTGCGCAGCAGCCGATCGCCTTCGACCTTGACCGACCCATCCACGAGCAGTTCGAGATGCACGCCCCGCCTCGTAGCTCGACTACCAGTGCTGCTGGGCACGGGTCAGACGTGATAGAAGCGGAAACTGTTGGAAGCGCGTCCTAGCACGAGATAGCTGACGCTTTGGGAGGATATATTGGCGACTACTAAATACTACTACGGCACAGGTAAGCGCAAGTCGGCAATAGCCCGCGTGCGACTGTTCCCCGGCAACGGTCAGATGACGGTGAACGGCAAGACTGCAGAGGACTTCTTCGGCGGGCGAGACGTATACCAGCTCGTCACACGGATGCCGTTCAGGCTGACGAACACCGAGGGACGCTTCAACATGGTGGTAAAGGTCGTCGGCGGCGGCACCACCGGCCAAGCCGAGGCTGTGCGGCACGGCGTGAGCCGCGCTCTCATTGAGGCAGATCCCGAGTTCCGCCCCGTGCTCAAGCGGGCTGGCCTCCTGACACGGGACGCCCGGGTGAAGGAGCGCAAGAAGGTGGGCCTAAAGCGCGCCCGGAAGGCTCCGCAGTACACGAAGCGCTAGCCGACGCCATTAATCTTCACAAACGAGGCAACGCACGGGACCGTCCTTTGGACGGTCCCTCTTCTTCGTAGCTATACAGCGTGAGAGCTGCCTGCACGCGCGTACTCGACCGGCCCCTCGAACTCCATCTTCGCGGCCTCGACGCCCGCTATTGCAGCCGGCTCGCTTAGATGCGTAAGTAGTAACTTCTTCGCGCCTGCCATGGCCGCGAGCCGTCCGGCCTCTGCACCTGTGAGGTGCACTTCTCCCTGTGAGGCTCCTCCGCCCCACGCTGCCTCGCAGACGAACAGATCCGAACCGCTCGCAAACGTCGCTAGAACCGGGTCCCATCCCGTGTCGGCGGAATAGCACAGGCGCCGGTCACCTTGCCGGATTGCAATGGCATATGTTTCCACCGGGTGTCTCGTGCGACGAAAGGTAAGCTCGGCGCCGGCCAGTTCGAGCCCTGCCGTGGGGTCGTACTCAGCTATGCGGAAGTTGCCCGCGAAGAAGTCAGGGTCCGGATCCACTGGAGCGACGACGTTGCGTAATGTCTCCGCCGCGCCAGGAGGTAGGTACAGGGGTGGACGGTTGTCCGACCCAGCCTCGTAGCGGAGGTAATAACGAAATGGTATAAGGTCTGCCCAGTGGTCGAAGTGCACGTGGGAGATGACGATTGCAGATACGTACTCGGGAGCAAGCATCTCTCTCAGCCGGGCGAACACCCCTGTGCCACAGTCGATGAGGATACGCTGTCCGGGCTCTGTTTCGAGTATGTAACCGGAGCAGACCCCGCCCGCGGACGGCCACGCCGGCTCGCTGCCCAGTATCGTGAGTTTCACGAGTCAGCCACACCTCCTTGATTCATCTCACGTCGCTTACTCCGGCAGGAGGCGCGTCTCATGGTAGTAATCGCAGACCTCTGTGAGGCTGCAGACCGTGCACCGCGGTACAGGAGCCTTACACACCGCGCGCCCGTGGCCGATGAGGTTGATATGAAAGGCGTACGCGCGCTCAGAAGGCACGAGAGAGCCGAGATCCGTGTGAGCGGAGTCTGCACTTACTTTCACGCCGATAAGCCCCAGGCGCCGTGACACGCGATGCACGTGCGTGTCCACCGGCATTGTCGGCAGACCGAACGAGAACATAAGGACGCAGGAGGCTGTCTTGGGTCCGACACCTTCCAGACTCTTCAACCAGTCCATTGCGTCCGGAACACTCATCTCCCCTAGGAATGACAGGTCCAGGGTCCCGGTGCGGTTGTATATCTCCCGGAGTACACCTTGAATCCTCGGGGCCTTGATGTTCGCCAGTCCCGCGGACCGTATGACGGCTGCCAGTTCCTCCACCGGTAGCTCCAACACTTGCTCCCAGTCACCCTGGCAATAGTCGTACAGTTTGTCGAACGCTGCCCCGGAGTTGCGATCCGAGGTGTGCTGCGAGAGGATAGTCAGGACCAGCTCGCTCGTACCGTCCAGCCTCGGCGCCCACTCCGGCTCCCCGTAGGATTCCGAGAGCAACGCGTCAATCTCGGCCGCCTTCGCCTTCAGCGCATGCTCTGTTACAGATGCTCCCCGCATAGGGAAAGTATACAGCCTGACCCGGTGATAGGTCCGTTCGGACTCAGAGTCCCACTGTTGACAGACGTTGCCAGGATAGCTATAGTGCCGCGTGGTGATGAACCTACCGACTGACGACGAGCGGTCGCACCAGCGAGCGCACCTGATGGATGGTCGCAAGCTGGCCCGCCGCTTGCGCACTGAGCTCCAGAGCCAGATCGAGATCTTTCGGACGCGTTACGGCGTCAGTCCATGCCTCGTCGTGATGCTTGTCGGAGAGGCAGCCGACTCGGTGTTGTATGCACAGAACATCGTCACCTGGTCCCAGTCGATCGGTTTGGGGTGCTCCCTCGTTACCATGCCGCAGGGCGCAGCCATCGACACCGTCGTTTCGGAGGTGGAGCGGATCTCGGTCGACACTAGCGTCAACGGGTTCCTCGTTCAGATGCCTCTGCCGGCACACCTCTCAGCGCACACTGTGTTCGAGGCGCTAGAACCGATGAAGGACGTGGAGGGGTTGCACCCTGAGAACGCCGGCAGGTTGTTGGTCGGCAAACCACGCTTCGTGCCTACCACACCCCTCGCGGGACTAGAGTTGCTTGACGCTTACGGTGTGGACTTGGCCGGGAAGCATGCCGTGATTCTCGGGAGAAGCGGGGTTGTGGGCAAGCCGCTTGCTCAGCTCTTATTATCCCGAGATGCCTCCGTCACCATCCTGCACAGCCGATCCCGCCACATAGAGGAACACGTGAGTCGAGCCGACATTGTCGCCGCAGCCGCGGGCAGGCCGAACCTCGTGACCGGCGCGATGGTGAAACCCGGAGCTATTGTGCTGGACTTCGGCATTAATTTTGTTGGTTCCCGCGTCGTAGGCGATGTGGCATTTGACGAGGCGAGGGAGCTGGCTGGAATGATCACACCCGTACCGGGTGGCATTGGGCCGCTTACCAACGTAATGCTTGCGAGGAATGTGTTGCTTGCCGCCAACCTACAGCGCGGTGCGGGCATCGAGGATTCACAAGGGGAGACTGAATGAGCGCTCAACCTGTCAGCGTACCACCTGACCTGGAGATTGCACAGTCCGCCCGGATGATGCCGATAATGGACCTCGCCGAGTCCCTGGGCCTGCTGGAGGATGAGGTTGAGCTATATGGGCGCTACAAGGCGAAGATCGCCCTCTCAGCACTGGACCGGCTCGCTGACCGTCCGAACGGCAAGTACGTTGATGTCACCGCCATCACGCCCACCCCTTTGGGTGAGGGAAAGACAACGACCACTGTGGGCCTCGGGCAGGGCCTAGGCTTTATCGGCAAGCGATCTGCCGTCTGCATCAGGCAGCCGTCTCTCGGCCCTGTCTTCGGCATCAAGGGGGGAGCGGCCGGCGGTGGCTACGCCCAGGTGGTGCCGATGGAGGACTTCAACGTTCACCTCACGGGCGACAACCACGCGGTCGGCGCTGCGCACAACCTATGCGCCGCCTTCCTGGACAACCACCTGCACCACGGGAACAAGCTGGGCATTGACCCACACAACGTCGTCTGGCCACGCGTGCTGGACATAAGTGATCGATCCCTGCGGGACATCGTGATAGGTCTTGGCGGCAGAGAGAACGGCATGCCGAGGGAGGGACGCTTCGACATCACGGTGGCCTCCGAGGTCATGGCGGTGCTCGCCCTCACGACCGACCTGGCCGACCTGCGCGAGCGACTCGGTCGCATGGTCGTGGCATATCGCCGGGACGGGACGGCTGTCACAGCGGAGGATATTAAGGTTGCCGGCGCCATGGCGGTCCTGCTGCGCGACGCGATCAAGCCGAACCTGCTGCAGACGCTCGAGAATACCTCAGCGTTCGTGCATACGGGGCCGTTCGGGAACATCGCCCATGGCAACAGCTCGATACTCGCTGACAGGTTGGCGCTCAAGCTCGCTGATTTCGTAGTGACGGAGAGCGGCTTCGGAGCCGACCTGGGCATGGAGAAGTTCATGGATATCAAGTGCCGCTACTCAGGGCTCGTACCCGATGTGGTGGTGCTGGTGGCCACGATCAGGGGGCTGAAGAGTCATAGCGGACGCTTCAAGATCACGGCGGGAAAGCCGCTCGATCCTGCGCTCGTTACCGAGGATCTGCCTTCGCTGCGCGCGGGGATGCCGAATCTCACCAAACAGATCGAGAACGCACGCCTCTTCGGCGTGCCGGTGGTTGTGGCCATCAACCGATTCGGGACTGATACCCACAGCGAGATAGAGCTTGTACGAGAGTGTGCCGTGGAGAGCGGCGCCGAGGGGGCGTACATTGCCGATCACTACTCCCGCGGGGGAGAAGGGGCGGCGGAACTGGCTGAGGCGGTCGCGCGAGCCGCGGAGTTACCGAAGCGCTTCCGCTTCCTGTACCCCGAGGACTCCTCCATCAAGGAGAAGATCGAGACCATCTGCACTCGCATGTACGGTGCCGGAGGCGTCAGCTACCTACCCGCCGCAGAGAAAACGATCCGGGCGCTCACCGACGCCGGCTACGCACACCTGCCGATCTGTATGGCGAAGACCCACCTATCGCTCTCGCACGATCCTAGCTTGAAGGGGCGGCCGGAGGGATTTAACGTCCCCATCCGCGAGGTGCGCCTCTCCGCAGGAGCAGGCTTCATATACCCGCTTGCGGGAGACATGCGGACGATGCCGGGCCTGCCGAGCGTTCCAGCAGGCGAGCGCGTGGACCTCGACGCCGACGGTACGGTTCACGGGCTGTTCTAGGCCTTATACAGTTGCTCGCGCTCGATGTAGGCGGCTACGTTGTCAGGCACCAGATAACGTATGGGCATACCGTCGCGCACTCGACGTCGCACTTCCGAACTGCTCGTGCCCACCTCCGGCACCAGCACAAGGGTATACCGCCCCGACACCTCAACTGATAGGGACTCGACGCGAGTGGTATCAAGCTGAGTGCCTGCCCTGAGCATCACGGCCAGGTGAGCCAGTTTTGGGATAAGCTCAGCCTCGTGCCAGGTATGGAGGGCCGCGAATTCGTCGGAGCCCATGAGGAAGTAGAGGCTGTCGCCGGGGTGCGAGTCTCGCAGCCGGCGGAGCGTCTCCACCGTGTAGGAAGGACCCCGCCTTTCCAGCTCAATGGTGCTGACCTGAAAGCGTGGGTTGCCGTGGATAGCTCGTTCCACCATTTCCAGGCGGTGATTCGCGGGCGTTACAGGCAAATGAAGCTTATGCGGAGGTCTGCCCGATACGACCCAAAGCACTGAATCTAAGCCCAGTGCGTGCATAACGTCGGATGCGGCGGCCAGGTGACCATAATGCGGTGGGTCGTAGGTGCCACCCATGACTCCTAGCCGGGACACTAGCTACTCAGCCTTCGCCGTCACGGAGCTATCGGGCAGGCGTTGTCGCAGTTCGTTGACAACTTCCCATACTCCAGAGCTACCCTTCGCGACTGAGAAGCGGAGGCGGAGGGTAACAGACTCTTTGTCGAGGCTCTCAATGAATACTTCCGGGGGTGGTTCGGCGCTGATAGAGTTGCCGACGTTCAGCACCTCCCACACCAACTTCGGTCCGTCCTCCGCCAAATTCGTCCCGCCGCAGATATCTACCGTGTAACCCTGCAGCCTACCAGGAGACTGATTAGTGACTATATCCGTCATGAGGACGGAGTTAGGGACTATCACCTCCGCACCGGAGGATGTAAGGAGGACTGTTGTGCGTAGCTCGACATCCCGTATCTCGCCGGTAAACTCGCGTAGTGAGATGTTGTCACCGATGGTGTATGGCTTCTCTAAGAGGATGTAGATGCCCGCGACGAAGTTACGTAGCACATCCTGTAACGCGAGGCTGACCGCCAGGCCGGAGATGCCAAGAGCGGTAATGATTGTACCGACGGAGGTACGAAAGACCGATGTAAGAGTCAATGACACGCCGAGCACGAGGATACCGACGTAGACAAGGTTGGATGCCAGTTCGGAAACAGCCGGGTCGCGATGACGAAGATAACTCGTCCGATCCATCCGCCGCTTGGCCTGGCGCGCCACAACGAGCGTGAAAATGAAAAGGAGCAGCCCCATTAGCCCGGTCCGCAGCGCGTTGAGTACTGTCTCCCGGGTCAACTCGCTTGCACACTCCGACTAAACTGCCTCTGGCACCACTGTGACGGCACAGGCGCGAGTATAACACAGGCAGTGACGCTGAGCACTGCAGCCCGCTAAACCGATGAACCTCAAGGCACTAGGGTGCATACACAGCGACGGGCAAGCCGGCAAATGGGATCGGGCAGGGAGCTTCACGCCCCCACCGCCTACTTGTGCCCGTTCCGCTCTATCTTGCCGTCCCCGTCCTGCGGTATAACGGCGAAGCTCGCCACACTGTCCTTGCCCTTGAGGTTCATCACGGAGACACCCTGTGCCGGCCTGCCCTGGCAGCTGATATCGCTGCCCTTGAGCCGCATCACGATGCCGCCGGACGAGACCACCAGGATGTCCGAGCCTGGGGGAAGGATTCGAGCTGCTGCTAGGGTACCTCCGCGATCGACTAGCTTGATTGCTCTCACGCCGCTGCCGGCCCGCCCCTGCACCGGAAAGTCCTTGAGTGGAGTTCTCTTTCCGTAGCCGGAGCTACTGATCATCAGTATCTCGTCGCCGTCCCTGCAAATGTCCATACCCACGACGTGATCGCCGTCGGCCAGCTTGATGGCGTTGACCCCGGCGGCGGGGCGGCCCATGGAGCGGACGTCCGTCGCATGGAAGCGTATCCCCTGACCCTTGGCCGTGAACACGAGGATGTCATCCTTGTCACCCGAGAGCCGGACCATGGTCATCTCGTCGCCCTCGTCCAAAGTCATGGCTATGAGACCGTTCGCCCGAACTGCCGCAAACTCGGATAGGTTGCTGCGCTTGATCTTCCCCTTACGCGTGATGGAGGTCAGGTACTGACCCGTGTCGAAGGAGCGCACGGCTAGGACCTCCGTAACGCGCTCCTTCGGTTCAATGCTTATCAGGTTTATGAGAGGCAGACCTTTCGCGGTTCGTCCCGCGTCGGGTACCTCGTATGCCTTCAGCCGGAACACCTTGCCTCGGTTCGTGAAGAACAGCAGGCTGTCGTGTGTATTACAGACGAGCATGTGGTCCACGACGTCCGCCTCGCGCGTAGCCATGCCGGTGACACCCCGGCCACCGCGCCGCTGAGTTCTGTACGTATCAGGCGGAAGCCGCTTGATGTAACCGCGGTCGGTCACGCTGATGGCCACATCCATGCTTGGTATCAGGTCCTCATCGGAAAGGTCACCGCTCTGCTCTACTATCAGGGTGCGGCGGTCGTCGCCGTACTTCTCCCTCAGCTCACGCAGATCGTCCTTGATCATCCCGAGGATCTTCTCCGGATGCCGCAGTATGCCCTCGAGCCGGGCTATGGTGCGCAGCACCTCTTTCAGCTCATCCTCGATCTTCTTGCGCTCAAGAGCCGCGAGACGACGGAGCTGCATGTCCAGGATTGCCTGTGCCTGCAACTCCGAGAGGCTGAACTGAGACATTAGCTGTGTCTTAGCGGCCTCCGCACTCCTGGAGTTACGAACCGTGCTTATTACGGCATCAAGGTTGTCGAGAGCTACCTTCAACCCTTCGAGGATGTGAGCGCGAGCGCGCGCCTTGCTTAGCTCGAACTCCGTGCGGCGACGGATGACCTCTTGCCGGTACTCGATGTAATGCCGCATCATCTGCTTGAGCGTGAGTACGCGCGGCACTGTGCCGTCTACCAGCGCGAGGCTGTTGACGCCGAAGGTTGTCTGCATCTGGGTGTACTTGAAGAGCTGATTGAGCGTCTTCTGCGGCTGCACGTCCCGCTTGAGTTCAATGACGATGCGCATGCCCTTGCGGTCAGACTCATCGCGCAGGTCAGAGATGCCGGGGATGCGCTCCTCCTTGACGAGCTCGGCGATCTTTTCTATCAGTGCCGCCTTGTTTACCTGATACGGAAGCTCAGTGACAATAATCGCATGCCTGTTGGCGCGGATCTCTTCGATGTACGACTTCGCGCGTACGAGGATCTTTCCCCTGCCCGTACCATAGGCGGCAGCCACGCCCTCTCGACCGAGGATAATTCCACCCGTTGGGAAGTCCGGTCCGGTGACTATCTTCACCAGGTCATCTGCGGTCGCGTCGGAGTGGTCGATTAGGTAAGTAATGCCGTCACATATCTCCCTGAGGTTGTGAGGAGGCACGTTAGTGGCCATACCGACTGCAATGCCGGCCGTGCCGTTGATCAAAAGGTTCGGGATACGCCCGGGCAGTACCGTGGGCTGCATCTCGGAGTTGTCGTAGTTCGGTACGAAGTCCACGGTCTGCTTGTCTATATCGAGAAGCAGCTCTTCGGCGATCGGAGTAAGCTTTGCCTCGGTGTAGCGCATTGCCGCGGCGCTGTCGCCGTCCACGGAGCCGAAGTTGCCCTGCCCGTCGACCAGGGGGTAGCGCAATGAGAAGTCCTGTGCCATACGGACAAGTGTGTCGTACACTGCGGTGTCGCCGTGGGGGTGGTACAGCTTGAGCACTTCACCCACGATTCCGGCGCTCTTGCGGTAGCGGGTTCCGGAGCGAAGGCCCAGCCCGTCCATAGCGTACAGGACCCTCCGATGGACCGGTTTCAGCCCGTCGCGGACGTCCGGTAGAGCACGCGCGACGATGACGCTCATCGCGTACTCGAGGTAAGACGACCGCATCTGATCGTCTATATCTACAGGCCGAACGACACCGATTTCCATGCGAGCTCCTTCTGGTACGGATGATGAAAGTCTAGATTTTACCTATACTTTCAACGTCTATTGTACCCGTTTTAGGCGTTACGACGCCAGTTGAAGGTTGGTCTTACGTAAAAGAAGCTATATAATCGCGGGGCCCACCTGAGGGCCCGAGAAGGAGGGGAAATGCCTGCGACGGTGATCCTGGGTGGCCATTGGGGCGACGAAGGCAAGGGCAAGGTCATCGACCTGCTAGCGCCTGATTTTGAGTACAACGTTCGCTACAGCGGCGGTGCAAATGCCGGGCATACGGTGGTGAACGAGCACGGTAGCTTCGCACTGCACCAGGTCCCGAGCGGGGTACTCCACGGCGGACTGACCGCGATGCTTGCGGCGGGCACAGTCGTGGACCCTCGCGCACTCCTTGCCGAGATGGACGAGCTAAGGCAGCGCGGCGTGTCGTTCGACCGATTCTACATCAGTGAGCGAGCCCACCTCGTGCTGCCGTACCACTACGCGCTGGACGTGGCGATGGAGCAGTACCGTGCAGGCGCGCGCATCGGCACTACGGGCAAGGGCATCGGGCCGGCTTACGCCGACAAGGCGTCTCGCGACGGGCTTCGCGTCGGTGACCTGCTCGACAAGAGCCGCTTCGTGCACCTCCTGGAAGGAGCGGTAGCTAGCGCGAACCGGCGGCTGGCCTCGTATGGGGCCGAACCGGTGGATCGGAGCAGCCTTGTCGAGGAGAGCCTGGAGTGGGCGGAGCACCTACGGCCGTACATCTGCGACGTAGAGCGCGATCTACGACGAGCGCATGCTGCCGGCCGCTCCATCCTACTCGAAGGCGCGCAGGGCGCACTGCTGGACCTCGACAGCGGGAGCTATCCGTTCGTAACGAGCTCCTCCACGGGCGCCGCCGGTGCTTGCGTCTCGGCTGGGCTACCTCCATCGGCCGTCACCAAGGTTATCTCGGTGATGCACGCTTACATGACGCGCGTTGGCGCCGGCCCATTTCCCACCGAGGCGAACGACGCTGCCGGCGAGCACATCCGTACGAAAGGCAATGAGTTCGGTACTACCACGGGCCGTGCTCGGCGCTGCGGCTGGTTCGACGCAGTGGCCAGTCGTTACGCTGTCGAGGTCAACGGCGTGTCCTCGCTGGCACTCACGAAGCTGGACGTGCTCGACGGGCTGGAAACGGTGAAGCTGTGCGTGGGTTACGAGGTCAAGGGAAAACGTTTGGAGTCGCCTCCACCGAGCGTACACGTACTGGGTCAAGCGCAGCCGGTGTATGAGGAGGTTGCCGGATGGGAGACGCCGACTGCCGGTGCTGGTAGCTGGGAGGAGCTTCCTAAGCAGGCGCAGGCGTACGTGCGCCGGATCGAGGAACTGATGGGAGTGCCGGCCGGGATCATATCCGTAGGCCCAGCACGAAGCCAGACTATCGTTCTGTCTGACGTGCTTGGTTGAGGAGGAGGCTACAGGCGCACTTGGTACCCCGCTAGCTCGTCCTTCGGCTGTCGCAGCATGAGGTCGCGGAAGGCCTCGCGCACCGCCTTGCCCTCGTACAGGACTTGAAAGGACTGCTCGACAACCGGCATCTCCACCCCGTGCCGCATCGCCAGCTCGCGCGCCGCCTTCGTGGTCTCTACCCCTTCCGCGACCTGAGGAGCCAGCCCGCTCAGTATGCTGTCGAGCGTCCTGCCTCGTGCCAACTGCGCTCCAACGGTTCGGTTGCGGCTGGTGGGGCCGCTGACGGTCGCGAGTAGATCACCCAGACCCGCAAGGCCAGCGAATGTGAGCGCGTTCGCGCCACACGCGACACCGAGCCGCGCTATCTCGGCGAGGCCGCGCGTGACAAAGGCAGCCTTCGCATTCTGCCCTGCGTCAAGCCCGTCTGCCGCGCCCGCGCCTATCGCGATCACGTTCTTGAGGGCGCCGGCGAGCTCTACACCGGTAACGTCGGTGTTCGCATAGACGCGCACGGTGGGTGTGTTGAGAAGTGCGACCGAAGCCTCCAGCGCCTCGTGGTTCTTGCTCGCTACCACGCTCATGGTCGGTTTACCCTCGGCTACCTCCCGAGCAAGGTTGGGCCCCGAAAGCGCACCGAGGCGCGTGATGCCTAATGAGCCGAGCTCCTGCTCGAGCATCTCACTGCCTCGCAGCAGCGTTCCCTGCTCCAACCCCTTCGATCCACTAAGGACAACGTGGTCGCCTCGAAGATAGGGCGCAAGCAGCCGGGCGTTCTCGCGGATACGCGACGTAGGAACTACGAGCAATACGATGCAGACGTCGCGCAGCCCCCTGTCTGGATCGTGCTCCAGACGGAGCGAGGGTGGAAAAGGAACGTCCTGGAGAAAACGGGTGTTGCGGCCCTCGGCCGCCAGGCGATTTCTCTCCTCGAGCGAGCGGCAAAGCAGGGTGGTGGGCGTGTGCGGCGCCAGCGTGACGGACAGCGCGGTGCCCCATGTTCCCGTGCCGACGACCAGAACTCCTCGTCTTTCCGGCTTCACTCGCTTCTCCCTGCATTGCTACCGCAACGCCAGGAATTATATCTTAGGCGGTATCCGATAGACTAAGAGGGAGGGCTGGCTAGGAACCAGCCCTCC
>JADDPT010000014.1 GCA_016781735.1 Rubrobacter sp. | reverse complement strand
GATGCCGAGCACAGGCGCTGGTGGAGCCATCCCGGCAGCAGGCGCGGGCATTATGTCCCTGGCTGGCATAGCTGCGATGGCTGGAGCGCTGTTTACACGCCGCAAGCGGTAACACGCTCACTTCCCACGCTGCCTATGCAAGGGCGTCGCTCAATACGAGCGACGCCCTTCTCCTTTGCTCCGTGCCTTCTGGTACGATCCTGCCGAGAGCGAGTCTGCTTGCGCACGCGGAAAATCTCCATGGACCGCTAGCTTGGGCTGTGCTGGGGGCTCTCTGCGCGGGCAGTACAATCCCGCGCCGCTAGTCCTTGCGTTGCTGGGGCTGATGTACGGATTGCGACACTCTTCAGCCGCTTTCGCAATGCTCGCGGCCTTTGTTTGGGCCGGACGATTTACGCGCTTGAGCACGGCGTGCCGGACGTCAACGTGTTCTTCATACCGGCGCACATGATCGTGTCCCTGTGGGCGGCTGCTGGGACGCAGGCCGTGCTGACTCTCCTGAGCCAAGTCAGCAGGACTAGGGTGCCGGTGCCTGGTGGCATCATCCTGATCGCCGTGCTCCTTCTCAGCATCGGCTACACGTGGGGCAAGAACTACCAGAAGGTAGACCGCAGCGGCGATTACTCGGCGCGACGTCAGATTGACGCGCTCGCCGGCGCCCCTGACGGCGCGGTGATTTATTCGAGTTGGTCTGCCGGCACCGCGATAGCCTACCTCCGGTTTGTCGAGGGGCGCTGCCGAACTTGCGAGATATTGTCGCTCGAAGGCCGGCCCCTGGAGCCGCTGCTGGACCGCGATCTGCAGGCACGGCGGCCGATCTACGTAACGAGCAGCTGGGCGGCCGACAGACTCCGCACCGGCTATACAGTTCGCCAAATGGGGCCCAGCTTGTGGCGGATTGAACTGGCGGCGGGTCGCACCCCTTGATGATAGGGGGCGCCACTCCGCCTTTCGCGGATGTTTCACCGACACGCTCGTCCAGGGACCGGCTGGACTCAGCTCTCGCGAGGGTAACTACGGCGGCCGGTAGTCTGCCGGTTGCATCTTCCCGTAGCGACACTTCTTGAACTTCCGGCCGCTGCCACAAGGGCACGTGTCGTTCCGTCCGGCGACCTTGAACGTCTGCCGTAGTGCTTCCCGCTCCATCCGTAGTTGATACATTACGTTGGCAGGCGCTCTGCCCGCGCGCAGCTCGGCGGCCATTAGCTTCATCGGCCGGTCTATATGGTTGAAGAATCGTCTGTATCCCTCGCACAGGTAGTTCAGGCCCTGCTCTCCGTCCGGCGTATCAATAATGCGATCCTTGGGGCAGCCGCCATTGCAGGCGAAGCGCACCTCGCACTCTCGACAGTGTCGAGGTAGCGAATCGCTCTTGGAGAGCCCGAACTGGCGCTGCTTCTCCGAGCCCACCATCTGGTTCAGAGGTACGTCCGTTATATTGCCCAGCCTGTGGGCGGGCTCCACGTAGTGGTCGCAGGAGTACACGTCACCGTTGTGCTCCATAGCCAGTGCCGTCCCGCATGTCGGCTCGAACACGCATAGGCCGGGTCGTTCCCCTACCCACGCCGCCAGCGCCACGTCAAACAACTGAACGAACACACGACCGACGTCACGAGCTACCCACTCGTCGAACACCGCGCACAGGAAGTCACCATACTGGCGCGCAGTTACCGAGCGGCCGGTGACGACATCACCCTCTTGAAAACCGGTGTCATTGGCCCGCTCCACGATAGGAATGAACTGGATAAATCGTGCATCAACTTCATCGCGCAGGAAGCGGTAGACCTCGAGCGGGTGGCCGGCGTTCCCTGCGTGCAGCGTCGTGAGCACGTTGAACTCTACCCGGTGCTTCCTGAGTAACTCTACGCCCGTTATCACTCTGTCGAAGGTTGGTTTGCCACCTTTGTCCACCCTGTACCGGTCGTGCAACGCTCGAGGCCCATCGATGCTTATGCCGATCAAGAAGTTGTGTTCACGGAAGAGCTCGCACCACTCGTCCGTCAGGGTGGTGCCATTCGTCTGCAGCGTGTTGCCAATCTGCGCGCCCGGCCGGCGGTATTTTTGCTGCAGTTCCACTGCGAGGCGAAAGAAGGCGGGGCCCATCAACGTGGGCTCCCCGCCCTGCCATGAAAAGGTAACCTCAGAAGTGCGATGTGCCTCGATGTATTGCCGGATGTACGCCTCGAGCAGGTCACTCGCCATGCGGAATCGGCTGCCGGGATAGAGCATCTCCTTGGAGAGGAAGTAGCAGTACTCGCAGTCGAGGTTGCAAATCGCGCCTCGGGGCTTAGCCATGATGTGGAAGGCGGGCGGGCAGTCGCTTGCGTGACCGGTGCCCGGCAGAGCGGTTGTGAGACTCACTAACCTACCGCTCCCGGCCGTTGGCCGAGTGTCGTAGGGTGCCGCAACACGCGACGCTGCGGTGGACACTCATCGGTGGGCTGCCCAGTAGTTGCGGCTGTCGGTTTTACGTGCGTATCCTCGTTCAGGCACCGGCAGCGGGTCGTCGGCCCGCATCATCCAGGCGGCCAGTTCCACCAGCAGAGCGCCCTTGACTGCGGCGTGTTCCGGACTTCCGTAGAGGTTATCCGTCTCGAACCGGTCAGTGGCGAGGTTGTACAACTGGCCCCGGCCCTGCATGTCGAGGGCTAATTTCCAGTGTCCTCTCCGGACCATCCGCATCGTGCCGCTCTGTGTACAGGCGTTGAGCTCGTCGAACGCCCGGTACGTCTCGGTGATGACAAGTCCCGGCTGAACCTCCGCTACGTCTTCCTCGTTATAGTGTAGCCCGCCGATCCCCTGCTCCGCGTACACGCTCGCAAACTCCTCCGCTGGGTAGTCAGTACCAGTCAGCAGCGGCCACAGGCTGCGGCCCTGCACCCCGGACGGTGTCTCTATCCCGACAGCCTCGCACAACGTCGGCAGCAGGTCCACGATCGACACGTGTGCTCCGTGAGGGGGAGCGCGTCCCTCAATGCCTGGTCCGTTGAAGAAGAGTGGTATTCGCACCAGCACCTCTGCCAGTTCAGCGCCTTTGCGCATCAGCCCGTACTCGCCCACAAAATCCCCGTGATCGGACAGGAACACAATCAGTGTGTTCTCGCGCAAACCTTTGGCCTCCAGAAACTCTACAAAGCGTCGCATCTGATCATCCAGGAGGCGCAGCAAGCCGAAGTAGTTGGAGCGAGCCCTTGGGATCGAAGCTGCGTAGTCGGGGTGCGCGGCCTCGCCCAGCCGGCGCAGGTACTGCCATTTGAACCCCTTGCTCGGCAGAGCCTCCTCGCCCACGCGTATGGGAGGCAGGGTGTCTGGCGGGAAGAGCGAGTAGTACGGCTTCGGAGCCTGATAAGGGTTGTGCGGCTCTGGAAACGAGAGCCAAAGGCAGAACGGTCGGGACCCCACTGAGCTGATCCATTCCTGCGCCTCCGAGACAATCCGGTAAGGAAGCTGGCACTCCACCGGGAAGGGTGTGGCGTCGCGCGGGACGCTGTGGTGGAGGTCTTGCAACCACTGGTCGAACGCCCTCTCCTCGGGCGACCTCTTCTCGCTCTCGCCACCGTCGTGGAAGTACGTGGAGTAGTAGTCGACCCGGTCCGCCCGTACGTGCGCGTGGTTCTTGCCGATCAGGGCAGTCGCATAGCCCCGGGTCCCCATCACGTCGAAGAGGTCCTTTTCGTAGACGGCGTGCTCGAAGCCGTAGTTCTCACGGATACGGTGCGCGCCGGCGAATCGTCCGGTGAGCATGCTGACGCGGGCAGGAGAACAGAGCGGCATACTCGTGTAAGCGCGGTTGAACCAGGTTCCTTCGCGCGCCAAACTGTCGAGATATGGGGTCGTATCGAGCGGAAAACCCTCGCGGGCGGATACATCAGCACGTTGCTGGTCAGTCATGACCACGACGATGTTCGGGTGATCAGCCACGCGCCCGTCCTTTCCGACCGCCACAACGGCGGCAGCGTGGCGTGATTATATAGATAACCTCAGGGGGCGACCAGCCCCGAATATGCCGCAAAGAGCCGATCGAGAGTTTTCCGGACCTCATGTGGTTCGGAATGCATTGAAGCCACGTGGTCTGTCCCTTAGCGTAGGGGCGAGTAGGTGTTATACTGCGGCCAAATTATTGGCTTGCCGTCGCAGAGGTGCGGGCTCGCGGGAGAAGATTCACCGATCTGTCCGGCATGTGGTCGCAGCAAGCATTGTCACGTATTCATCGACATAACCCATTCAAATAAGGGAGGGCCACGGCCATGTTGTAAGAGGACAGGTTGTACGGAGTACAGGACCAAGGGAGATCTGCCCACGTTTAGGTGAGCTGTTCCGTGGATTTGGAGGGAGACGTATGTCTGAGGCAGCAGTGCCGGCAGGCGGCGCGCAGTCCCAGCCCGACCAGTCGGGCTCGGCGAGTATCTTCACGGTCATCTTTGCATCGGCCGTTGGCACGATGATCGAGTGGTATGACTTCTACATCTTTGGCACCCTGGCTCCCATCATCGCCGCGCAGTTCTACCCGCCAGGCAACGAGGCATTGGCTACGATACAGGTGCTGGCGACGTTCGCCGCCGGCTTTGCGGCGCGGCCGTTCGGCGCCCTGGTGTTCGGCCGACTCGGCGACTTGATCGGACGCAAGTACGCATTCCTCGCGACGCTACTCCTCATGGGCGGTGCAACATTCATCATCGGCTTGCTGCCGGGTTACGCCACGATCGGCGTCCTCGCACCGCTGATCCTGCTGTTGCTCCGACTCGTGCAGGGCTTGGCTCTCGGTGGCGAGTACGGCGGCGCCGCGACGTACGTTGCCGAGCACGTTCCCGACAACCGTCGCGGCTACTACACCAGCTATATTCAGACTACCGCGACCCTTGGTCTTTTCATGTCGCTGCTGGTCATCCTCGCGGTACGCAACGCTATGCCGGAGGCGACGTGGACGGCATGGGGATGGCGGATACCGTTCCTGATATCGATCTTCCTCGTTGGTATATCTCTCTTCATCCGCCTGCGACTTCAGGAGTCGCCACTATTCGCGCAGATGAAGAGCGCGGGCCACAGCTCCAAGGCGCCCATCGGCGACAGCTTCGGGCACTGGTCAAAGTGGCAGACCATGCTGACGGCCCTGTGGGGCATGGTGGCTGGACAGGCGGTCATCTGGTACACCGGGCAGTTCTACGCACTCAACTGGCTGCGGGGCAAGGACCTCGGGGGCGTTCCGGCGGAATCCGCGGAGATCATCGTGGCGGTCGCGCTGGCGCTAGCCACACCGTTCTTCATCGTTTTCGGTGCGCTGTCCGACCGACTTGGTCGCAAGCCGGTGATCCTGCTTGGCTGCCTGCTGGGCGCGGTGCTGACTATCCCGATCTTCATGCTCATGTACCAGTACACACCCAACGGCGGTACCTATAGCCCCGTGATCCTTACCGCACTGGTGTTCATCCTGGTGCTGTTCGTGACGATGGTGTACGGGCCGATCGCCGCCTTTCTGGTCGAATCTTTCCCAGCCAGGGTTCGATACACCTCGGTGTCGCTGCCCTACCATATAGGCAACGGTTACTTCGGCGGCTTCCTGCCTTTCATAGCCGCCGCGGTCGCGGTGAGCGCAGCGAGGAACCCCGAGGGCTGGCCCGTTCCGGTTCAGTACACCGGTCTGATCTATCCGGTGGCGGTCGCGGCGATCACCTTCATCCTGGGCATGTGGCTTATCCGTGAGACAAAGGACAACCCGATCAGGGGAGAGAGTCGGGAGCCGACGGAGACCCATCCGTCCAATCCCCTGGTGCTCGCTCTGGTGGTTGGTCTGACTCTCCTCGCCTTGGTGCTTGCCGACCAGTTCCTGATGCCGACACTAAGCGCGGACCCGGGCACCGCTAATGCGATTCAGTGGTTCTTCAGGGGGCTGTTCCTGATCATCGTGGTAGCCATCGGTATGCTGCTGTACAGGCGGCGTGGGGACGTCAGAGTCCCTACCACGGCACGCGCCGACCAGCCGGGCCGGTAGAATGCAGATCGACCCGGGTAGCGCATGCAGGGTTCGTATCGAAACCTGTGTGCGTTGCCCGGGTGGTTGATGGCCTCTGGGTGGGCATCTCGTGCGCATGAGACGCATCCAAGAATACGATCCCTTGTGAACGGGCATTAGAGTCAGGTTTGAGCGGCATCGCCTCCAAGAAAACCACGCGCTTGAGTGAGGAGCTTATTGACTTATGGCTACGACCGACAATCAAAGTGAATCAGTCGTGCACATACTCACGGAAACGCGGCGCTACCCGCCTCCTCAAGGGTTCGCTGAGCAGGCAAACCTGCGGGATCCAGGCGTGTACGAGCGGGCCCGTGAGGATCCTGAGACGTTCTGGGCATCCGTAGCTGAGGAGCTGCACTGGGATCAGCCCTGGGACAGGGTGATGAACTGGACTCCTCCGACGGTGGAATGGTTCACGGGGGGCAAGTTGAACGCCTCCTACAACTGCGTTGACCGTCACTTGGACGGTGCCCAACGTACGAAGCCGGCCATCGTGTGGGAGGGAGAGCCCCCAGGCGAGGAACGTACCCTGACGTATGAAGATCTGTACCGCGAGGTGAACCGCGCCGCGCTGATGCTTAGAAGCCTCGGCGTCGAGAAGGGGGATAGAGTCTCCATATACCTGCCGATGGTTCCGGAGTTGCCGATCGCGATGCTCGCGTGCGCTCGGATCGGGGCGACGCATTCGGTCGTGTTCGGCGGTTTCAGTCCAGATTCCCTTGCCGACCGCATCAATGACGGCGAGGCAAAGGTGCTGATCACAGCCGACGGCGGCTACCGGCGAGGCAAGGTGGTGCCGCTGAAGGAGAACGCGGACAAGGCACTTGAGAAGACTCCGTCCGTGCGGAAGGTGGTCACGGTCGAGCGACTCGGCAGGGATAAGTACCCCGTCAACATGCTGGAAAATCGCGACATCTGGTGGCACGAGGCGATGGCATCGGTAACGGAGTCTGAGTGCCCACCAGAACCGCTTGACGCAGAGCACCCGCTGTACACCCTGTATACCTCGGGAACGACGGGCAAGCCGAAAGGGCTGCTCCACACCACAGGGGGCTACCTCGTCGGGACGTACCTGACGACCAAATGGGTTTTCGACCTCAAGGAAGATGACATCTACTGGTGTACCGCCGATATCGGCTGGGTGACGGGGCACAGCTACGTCGTGTACGGTCCGCTCGCGAACGGCGCGACGACCGTGATGTACGAGGGCACACCGGACTACCCGGACAAAGATAGGTTCTGGGACATCGTCGAGCGCCGCAAGGTCTCCGTCCTCTACACCGCGCCGACGGCTATACGGGGCTTTATGGGCTGGGGTGCGGAATATGCCGACAAGCACGACCTGTCGAGCTTGCGGCTGCTCGGCTCGGTCGGCGAGCCGATCAACCCCGAGGCATGGGTCTGGTACCACGAGCACATCGGCCGCGAACGGTGCCCCATCGTGGATACCTGGTGGCAAACCGAGACCGGTATGATCCTGATCTCTCCACTTCCGGGCCTTACCACCACTAAACCGGGGTCAGCGACAATCCCCCTTCCCGGTATCGAGCCTGACATCGTGGACGACCATGGTAATTCGGTGGGAGTGGGACAGGACGGCTACCTGGTGTTGAAGCGTCCCTGGCCCTCCATCGCTCGCTCGATCTGGGGTGACCCTGAACGCTACGTCGCGCAGTACTTCAGCAAGTATGGTCCTGAAGTGTACGTCACCGGAGACGGAGCCAGGCGCGATGAGGAAGGGTACTACTGGCTCATGGGTCGCGTTGACGATGTCCTGAATGTGGCGGGCCACCGGCTGGGTACGATGGAGCTCGAGAGTGCGCTCGTCAGCCACGAGGCGGTGGCGGAAGCCGCGGTTATCGGCATCCCGCACAGCGTCAAGGGACAGGGCATCGCGGCGTTCTGCAGGCTGCGGAGTGGGATTGAGCCTCGCGACGATCTCAGGCAGCAGCTGCGCGAGCACGTCGCGAAAAAGGTTGGTTCGATCGCTCGCCCGGACAACGTCTATCTCGTGGCGGAGCTACCGAAGACGCGCAGCGCGAAGATCATGCGACGCCTGTTACGGGACATCGCGGAAGGCAAGGTGGTGGGCGACACGACGACTCTTACCGACCCCGCCGTGCTCGAAGACATCAAGCGGAATTACGGGGGAGCAGAGGCAACGGAGTAGTTCAGTTGATGGCGTTGAAAACCGCACACCCTGTTCGCCTCAGCTCTCCCGCCTGATAGAGTATAGGGTGCCCTAGAATCATGCCGTCGGGAAAATCTTGATCGGACGCGGATTGTAGGGAGACTGGGTGGATTCCGGTGGTACGAACGAGGAATGCTCCGTGTGTCCGTTAGGCAGAGCGCCTCATCCGTGATGAGAGGGTAAGGTACGTACTATATGGCGAAGAGACGACGGCTCCGTGTAATACCACTCGGGGGCATAGGGGAGATCGGTAAGAACTCCACTCTGGTTGAGTATGGCACCGATAGCGTACTCATCGATGCAGGAGTGAAGTTCCCCGAAGAGGAGCACCGGGGTGTGGACCTGATCATCCCGGACTTTACCGCCCTCCAGTCGCGCGGGGGGCAGTTTCGCGGTATCTTGCTCACGCACGGGCATGAGGATCACATCGGCGCACTACCGTACCTGCTGCCGCAACTGGCCGCGGATCGTGGAGCTCCAGTACCGCTGTACGGCTCCGATCTCGCCTTGGGCTTCGTCGAGCGGAAGCTGAGCGAGCGACGGGCGGTGCAGCACGCGGACCTATGCGTCGTCGAGCCGGGACGGCGGTACCCGATGGGCAACGTGGTCCAGGCTGAATGGGTTCCCGTCAGCCACAGCATCCCGGGCAGTATGGCGGTGGTGCTGCACACACCCGACGGCAAACTGGTCCACACAGGCGACTTCAAGTTCGACCCGACGCCGACCAGTGGCCCTCCGACTGATGAGGCGCGGTTGCGGCAGTTGGGGGACGAGGGCGTCCTGGTGCTCTTGTCAGACTCTACGCGAGTGGAGACGGCTGGACGGACACCCTCCGAGCAGATAGTTCGTGAGGCCCTCGAGAAGATCGTCAGAGAAGCGCCGGGTCGGGTCATAATCTCGACGTTCGCGTCAAACATCACCCGTCTGCAGCACGCGATCACGACCGCACATGCTACCGGGCGCAAAGTCGCCGTGGCCGGACGCAGCATGGAAAATAACACGGAGGTTGCCCGTGAGCTTGGGTACCTTGAGGTCCCGGACGGTGCGCTGGTGACGCTCGAGGCAGCGAACTCCCTGCCAGGGAAACAGGTGCTACTGATCACTACGGGAAGCCAGGGTGAGCCTACGGCGGCCCTGAGCCGCATCGCCGCCGGCGAGCACCGCTCGATCCGCCTCCGAGCCGGCGACACGGTGGTGCTGGCGGCGTCGCCGATACCTGGCAACAACAACGCAGTGGCCGCGACGATTGATAACCTCTTCCGACGGGGTGCGCGTGTGATATATGACACGCTGCTGCCGTCAATCCACGTCTCGGGACACGGGGCACGAGACGAGCTACGGCACATGCTCGAGCTGACACGGCCTCGGTACGCTGTGCCCGTCCACGGGGAGTACCGCCACCTGCTTCTCTACCGGGAGATGGCAATCGAGTGGGGCCTGCCGTCAGACCGGGTGCTGATGCCGGAAATCGGCGGCGTGCTGGAGTTCACGCGAGAGGCTGGTCGCAAGACAGGCGTGGTGCCATCCGGCGCGGTGCTCATCGACGGCCTGACAGTCGGCAACGTCACCAACGTGGTTCTGCGCGACCGACAGCATCTTGCCGAGGACGGCGTCATCTTCGCATCGCTCGTCGTCGATCGCGACACCGGGGCGCTCCTAAGCGGGCCGGAGATCGTGTCCCGTGGCTTCGTCCACGCCGAGGGGGAGGACCTGCTGGAAGCGGCGTCCGCCGAAGTGCGGCGGGCTCTGAAGCGCGGACCGGGGGGGCGGCCGGACTATGGCCTATTGGTGGAGCGTACCGCGCAGGTCCTCGGCGGCTTTATCTACCGCCGCACCCACCAGCGTCCGATGATCCTGCCGAGCGTCATCGAGGTGTAGGCGAGCATCGGCTCGGAACCGGACCGGGGAGCACCTGCAGAGCGCCTCATCACGTGGCCCGAATGGCTAAGAATGGCGCGGCGGGTGATCGCCTGGGACATGCCCAAAGCAAGTATTCGAGGAAACGGTGCCTCGCGGACCCCTCCAGGTCGCCTGGCGAGAGGGCGGGGTCTGCCAGGTTCAGGATCGTGATCGCGATGTCACGCGTGTCACCCAGTTCACGGAAGACTTCCAGACTTTGCTCAAGCAGGCGCTTCGCCCGTGTGGTGTCGCAATGCGCCTTCAGCGCGATTCCCAAATTGACAGGGGTGGTGGCCCAGCCGACCCCTATGAACCCGTCGCCCTTCTTCGCAGGGCCGGTGTCGTCACGGATGCGGACGCCCCTCCCCTCTTCGCCAATAGGCACGCTCGACCTGCGTCCGGGTCCGTTCAACCGACCCTTCGTTGTTAATCACAACGTCCGCGGCGGCGATCTTCTCCTCGACGGGCCGCTGAGCTTCTACGCGCCGCAGCGCCTCCTCTTCTGTGTACCCATTGCGGGATATCAGCCGCGTCACCTGCTGCTCCTTGCGGCAGGTGACCACCCAGACCTCATCGCATAACTCCGCGATGCCGCTCTCGAGCAGCTTGATGGCGTCCACAACGAACGTACCGCGGGCCTCGGCGATTCGGCGGCGAATCTCGGGTCTGACGTGCGGGTGGATTATTCCTTCGAGCTCACGAAGTGCGACCCGGTCAGCGAACACCACCTTGCCTAGTGCGGTACGATCGATGTCACCGTCCGGTCGACGGATCGTCTCACCGAAACGACGGATCACGGCTTCGTATGCGGGTCCCCCTCGACGAATTGCCTGATGTGCAAGTGTGTCGGCGTCCAGTGTGTCGGCGCCCAGCTCGCGGAGTATGGACAGAACCAACGACTTGCCGCACGCGATGTTGCCGGTGAGACCGATAATGCGACGCGACTCTGCTGGGGATGGCTGTTCGCGCAGAGGTGTACCTCCTTTGTGCGCCGGCGGCATCTTCCCCTATAATTCGCAGTGCGTCGGAGAGCGGCGCCCGATCACTTGCCCGCGCGTTCAACCGATGATTATACGGGCAACTTGTACACTTCTGGGGGTGGAATGGCGACCAAACCAATAGTGGCGATCGTGGGTCGGCCGAACGTCGGCAAGTCCACCTTCTTCAATCGTATGCTCGGCGAGCGCACTGCGATCGTGCAGAATGAGCCCGGCACCACCCGCGACAGGCTGTACGGAGACGCGGAATGGGGCGGTAGAGCATTCACGCTCGTGGATACTGGCGGGCTCGATACCGTCACGGCTGTGGGGCCGAGTTCCGGTGAAGACATCGCGGCGGCAACCCGGGAGCAGGCCCAGCAGGCTATCGATGAGGCGGATCTCATTGTGTTCATGCTCGAGGCGTATACCGGCCCGACTCCTACCGACGAGGACATAGCCGACCTGCTCCGGCGGACGGACAAGCCGGTTGTGCTGGCCGTGAACAAGGCGGAGAACGTGGATCGAGCAAATGCTGCTGTGGAGTTCTACAGCCTCGGAATGGGCGATCCTATACCGTTCTCGGCGTATCACGGTACGGGAACGGGCGACCTGCTTGATACGGTGGTGAAACTCCTGCCGCCTGTGGCAGAAGAGGAGGAGCCAGAGCCGGACGCCACGCGCATCGCGATCGTAGGACGGCCCAACGTGGGCAAGAGCCGCCTTCTCAATGCCGTCTTCGGACAGGAGCGCTCGATAGTTAGTGACGTGCCCGGTACGACCAGGGATCCTGTTGACACGGCAGTGGAATGGGCCGGTCACAACCTCGTTCTGGTGGATACCGCGGGGATCCGACGGAGGGGCAAGGTCGAGCAGGGTATCGAGCAATACAGCGTGATCCGCTCCCTGCGAGCCATCAGCCGCTCCGATGTGGTCCTTATGCTGATAGACGCTAACGAGGGGCTAACCGCGCAGGACGAGCACATTGCGGGCTATGTACTGGACGAGTCCAAGGGGCTCGTGATCGTGGTGAACAAGTGGGACCTGGTGGAGAAGGAGTCGGACACGATGCGGCTCTACACTCAGCAGCTCCGCGAACGTTTGCAGTTCCTGAGCTGGGCACCGATTACTTTCATCTCCGCCAAGTTCTCGCAGCGCATCCCGACAGCCCTAGAGGCCGCGGTGCGCATTGCTGAGGAGCGCGAGAAGCGCGTGCCGACAGCAGCGCTGAACAGGCTGCTGAAAGAGGCGGTGTACGACCACGAGCCGCCCTCCAAGCCCGGCAAGTGGCTCAAGTTTCTCTACGCGACCCAGGCGGATATCCGGCCCCCGACCTTCATTTTCTTCGTGAACGACGCCGCTCAGGTGCAGTTCGGATACCGGCGGTACCTGGAGAACAGGCTGCGGGAGCGGTTCGGCTTCGAGGGAACTCCAATCAAACTGATTTTCCGCAGTCGACAAGAGGTGCGGTGAGCGCGCTTCTCGCGTTTCTTCTCGCAATTGTCGCCGGGTATGTCATCGGGTCAGTGCCCGTAGGCTATCTTACCGGCAAATATGTCGCGGGCATCGACGTGCGCTCGTTGGGCAGTGGTAAGATAGGTGCGACGAACGTAAGGCGGGCTCTCGGCTGGAAGGGCTTCTTCATGGTGCTCGCGCTCGACGCCGTCAAGGGCGCCGCAGCGGTCGCGCTCGCAGACTGGCTGGTTTCTGGGCCCTCCCCGTGGGCGAAGGCACTAGGTGGACTCGCCGCCGTCGTGGGCCACTCCTGGTCCTGCTTTCTGGGAATGAGGGGCGGACGTGGGGTCGCCACGGGCGCAGGCGCGATGCTCCTCATGCTGCCACAAGTCATGCTCGTGACCACGCTCGTGGGCATACCCTCCGTGGCGTTCTCCAAATACATGAGCCTGGGTTCTGTGGCCGGCGCCGTTACTGTGCCGACGGTCACGCTGCTGATGGTGCTGTTCACCAATGCACCGTGGGCGTACTTCGTGTTCGCGCTGCTGGCCTCATCTCTCATAATTGTCAAGCACAAGGACAACATCGAGCGCCTGCTGAAGGGCACCGAGCGCCGAATCTGAAGACGCCCGTCGCCGCGAGGAGGCGCGCAGTACGGAACTCCGCTCGTGATTCGAGTACGGCAGTCAAATTCCTGGGGGCTAATCCCAGAGGCCTGCTGGGACGAGCGCCTTACGTAGACTGTGGGATTGCGCCCGAGCGTCGTAAGCATCTGTTACCTGCACTAGGCTCTCGGCGGACAGCGAGATAAGTGCGTGGGGCACACCATCGTTTACCACGACTGGCGCGTCGAGCAAGAAGAGGTGGACGTCCTCGAGCCGCTGTGGCGTCGCCACCACGAGCAATACCGCCCCCTTTTGTGGTGTGAGTAGCCTCCGACTGTCGTACGAGTGGAGCGCGTCGGTCCAGCGAGCGCGCACGCAGTGGATGGAGACGCGCCAGCCGGCCGAGGCAATCCGCGTGAGGGTGCGATACTCGTCTTCACCCCGTTGGGCTCGACCTGGATCGGCACGCAGCACCTCCGCGATCTCGCCATACCTGAGGAAGTTCTCCCTGTCGAGATAGTCTATCGCGACGACCTGTAGTCTCATGAAAGGCATGGTAGGGCGTCCGTTGCCGGCCGGTCAACCCTTGCGCACGGCCGCTGCATGTGGTTAACTCCTGTAGCCTTGGCAGACCGCCCGACGCCACCATGCCTCGTTGCGCCGCGGGCTCGGCGGGACACGCCTGGTCGCCCTTGACGAAGATTGCCCCAAGTCGTTGTTCAGGCTGTTGTGCCCCGCCTGTGCACCTTATTGGAGGGCGCCGCAAAGCAGGGACGATTTACTGGGAACATCGTCGGAGCAGGGCGTACGGCACCGTGAGAGGGTCAAACGAAGAATCCAGTGGAGGAGTGTCAGTGGTCGAGGTTCACGTCTCAAAGCATCCGCTTGTGACTCAGAAGGTCACCAGGCTCCGCGACCAAAGCACCGGATCCAAGGAGTTTCGAGAGCTCGTCGGTGAGATCACGACGTTGTTACTCTACGAAGCCACGGCCGACCTCCCGACCGCCCCGGTGAAGGTGCGCACGCCTCTGATGGAGACAGAAGGGACAAAACTGCTCTACAAGATTGGCCTGATACCGATCCTGCGAGCAGGGCTGGGGATGGTACCCGCGGCGGTCAACCTGCTGCCACACTCGCAGGTGTGGCACCTCGGCATCTATCGCGAGCACGCGACCAGGATGCCGGTCGAGTACTACAACAAGCTCCCAGAGGACCTCGAGATAGACGCGGCGTTTGTGCTCGATCCTATGCTAGCTACGGGCGGGTCCGCTGTGGCTGCCGTTGACGTACTCAAGCTGCGGGCGCTCAAAAGCGTTAAGTTTGTGGGGTTGATCGCCGCGCCGGAGGGGGTGGAAGCTCTCTCAAGCGCGCACCCGGACGTGTCCATACACGTGGCGGCGCTCGACTCTCACTTGAACGAGGACGCTTACATCGTGCCGGGCCTGGGTGACGCGGGCGACCGGCAGTTCGGTACGCTCTGAGCGCGACCTGCTACTGTCCGAGCAGCTCGAAATGCACAGATTGCTCTCGACCGAGCAACCTGTTGGCGACGTTGTTCACCAGGCGCGGGAGTTGGTCACCGATGCCGCCGGTTGCGACCGTGCCGACTAACACTCCGCTGACCATGCCGACGAGGGCTCCGATAAGGAACAGGTTGCGCTCGCCATCGCTTCTTGACATCTCTCCTCCGTGGGATGCACGCGGCCTACTGAATCATAAGCAGGGGCTGCGCATCCTTCCACAACTCATCCAGCCGGTAAAAAGCTCGCTGCGTCGGTGAGAAGACATGGGCGATGACATCCTGGAAATCGATGAGCACCCAGCCGCCCTCGCTGGCGCCCTCCAGTCTCTTGCTGTGGAAGCCTAGCTCGGCGGCCTTGTCCGTTATAGCGCGGGTGAGTGCGTTGATCTGGCGCTCGGATGTGCCGCTGCAGATCACGAAGTAGTCCGAGATGATGGAGATTCCGCGCAGGTCGAGCAGCACCACGTCGCTGGCCTTGCGGTCCGCGGCCACTTCTACGAGCGCTCGTGCCAACTGCTCCGGGGTAATTCTGGTCTGGGTTTCTACTGACATGGGCTTTCGTACCTCACAGTGTCATTTTAGCCCACTTTTTAGTTCCGTAGCAAACTGCGGTCGCGACGGCAGGCCGAAGCGGTCGGGGCTCACCCGAACAGGTTCTTCTTCCCAAGGGTGGCAGGGGTGCGGAGCACGGCCTGGTCACGGAGTCGCTCCTCGATGAGGTCGCCCTCGAACCAGCGGTTCCACTCAGCGGGCGCGTCCATGCTGACGCCGCCGTGCCGGGTTAAGCGCTCGCGCACACGGCAGAGTACCGGAGCGTTCATCGAGTTGCCTGTTACGATCACTTGCCCTTTTGAGAGGGCCGGCAACTCGCTGAGGATGTCTCGGCTTGCGCTCTCCACCGCCGACGCGATGGTGTTTTGGTCGATGGGGTTGACAACTTTCATGATGAACTGCGTCATGCACTGCGAGAGGACGTCTGCGTCCAGCTTGCCCGGTCGCTGGCTGATGAGTCCGACGCCGAGTCCGAACTTGCGGCCCTCTGCGAGCACCTGCTTGAGGATGCCCGTGCTCACCGCGTCGCCACCTGAAGGCGCGAAGTGGTGCGCCTCCTCCAGGAGGCCGAACGCGGGGTAGGGCAGGTACTCCTCGTCGCCCGGCGCCGTCTCCTTTCGGGTCGTGCGCTGGCGTGCCCTGTAGATCCGGCGCAGCAACGTTGCTACGATGACCTGCTGCTGCTTCTCGTCTACGTCGTCGAGCTGCAGTACTGTGCACTGACCTGGTCTGAGGAGTTCCCGGAGGTCGAGATGCTGAGAGGCGGTGAAGGGAGGCTTGCCGAGCACCGATCTGAGACGCCAGTACAGGCCGCTCGCGCTACCGGAGTAGTCCACCTGTGCCGTCTCACTGTTCAGATTGCGCTCAACTATCCTGCCGATCTCCAGCTCAAGCTCATCCAGTGACCAGGCGGAGTTTGCACGATCCTTGACGCGGTCGTGCGCCTTCTTCAGTAGCTCCTCCATGCGCTCGGACAAACCGGGCAGCAGGTAACGAAGGTCCGAGAACTCCAGCGTGGACAGCTTCACCTTAATGTCCCTAGGCGTGAACACGCGGACGCGCGGGCGATACTCGCCCACGCTGCCGTGCTCGATAAGCTGCCCGGTGTTCGAAAGGGCCGTCAGAGTGTCGTACTCTCCATGTGGATCCACCACCAGAACGCATGCCTTGTTTGCCGGACCCATGAGCTCCTCAACGAGCACACCTGCCAGGTAGCTCTTCCCCGAACCCGTGCTGGCGATGATTGCCAGGTGTGTGCTGGTGAACTCGCTGACGTCGAGCACGACGGGAACCGCTCCCTCGGGTCTGCTCAGCAGCGAGCCTATGTGCGCTGAGCCGTGAGTCCGGAGCCGTTTACGAGCCAATGTGTCTCGGAGCAGGTCGTCTTCGGCCAAGTAGATACTCCAGCCACACGACGGCGACACCCGAGGGTTTATGAAGGCTCCGAACACTTCGTCGTAATAGCCCAGGACAGTGACCGTCAGCTCGAACAGCTCGCGCTCGGGTTGCGAATACCCGATGGCACGCGCCACGTCGTCGGGCGAGACCGATGGGTCCGACAGGAACGAGTCCGGAAAGAGTTTGACCGGCTCGCGCTTGGAGATGCGCCCCAATATGCGCCGCTCGCCACCCTCGACCGACGCGCGATAGTAGACGAACTCGCCGTTCTTGAGCCGCTGCTCGCAATCGGCGCTCACGAAGGTGTACTCGTGGGCCGTCTCGCCAGGGCCCTTGGCGATCCCGACCGCTGGCGTTCCGTTCAAGCTGTCAGCTCCTTCTGTGTCCCGCCTCGTCGGTTCCTCAGCGTGCAAGGTCAACCCGCGTCCTCCATGAAAGGTTCGTGCGGAGAGCCCTGAGCGTTCGTTCGTGCTCGGGCATGAGCCCCTCGAGTTGGTCGAGCACGCTCACGAGGATCGGCGGTAGCAGGGGATTCGGCATAGAGAGCAGGAGGCTGTAGTAGCTCAGGTCAAGTCGGCCCTCGCCCACGTGGAATGCGCACACCTCATCCTCCGTCATCCGTGCCACCGGAGCACCTATCTGTGCAACCACGGGGCAATAGCCGCTCGTGGCGTGGCTCGGCTGAATCTGCCCTACCACCAGCAGGCCGAGCAGGGTTGCTGTCTCGCTCAGGTAGTCAGGGGAGAACACTTCGAGCTGTGAAGGGCTCGAGAGTCGTGGACCAAAGGTGCCGTAGTCCGGGTTGTAGAGCTGGGTATCGTACACCAACCCTACGGCATGGCTGTCCGGATGTGAGCCCGCGGGGAGCTTCACCCAGGTGCCTAGCGCGTAGTCCTCCGGCCGAGGCACGTTTGGAACCTCGCCGGGACCGTACACCTGGCACACGTAGTCCACGTGCGAGTTGCTCTTTATCACTTTGCCGATCGTCATGGACATCGTCTTACCTGCGTTGATCACAGCCACTTCCCGCTATCGCCTGCGCAGCTTGCTCTGTATCTTACTCGCTACCCGTAACCGTATCCCGTTCTTCTCTGCGAACTGCTCGAACAGGCCATAGAAGCGGAGCCTGTCCTCCGCGGTGATCACCGCGACGGCATCCGCCGTCTCAATAGCGTACGGATAGCCGTTGCCCACCACGCACTCGCCCCTCACGCATTCAACGATCTCCTCGGTGAGGCCCTTGTCCACCGCCCAGCGAGGTATGTCCAGCCGTGCGGGTGGGTTGGGAGTCGTAGTCTTGAGGTAGACAAACGCCACGCTGTCGCGCAAGTCGCTGCCGTCCGCGCCAACGTACTCCGCTAGCACGCCTTCTCGATTACAGATCCAGGCAGGCGTTCGATCACCCCAGCGCATGGAGGACGAGAGGAGGGCAGCATCGGTCACACCGTCCGCGGGCTGGAGTTCCGGGGATAGCAGCCGTAGGAGTGTCACGAGGTCGCGTGCGCGGCTGTTGTCTACGTACCCGACAAGCGGCACGCCCGTGGCCTCGGAGGTCTCCAGCAGCCTCACGACAGAGCCCACGTAGAAGTCCTTGACCTGCGGCTCCATTCGCTCCGCGAACGACACCACGAGAGAGCCATCAAAGAAGGCGACGGGCCGGGGCAGCACGCCGGCGTGCTCCTCCATCCACCTGCACAGCACGTCCACCTCGAGAGCGAAGCGCCGTAGGCTCACCGCCTGGTCTGAGAAGACAGATACGCCGGCCCGCGCAACAAAAACCTCATCCGGCGGCAGGATCTCGACGAGGACGTCCTTCGTGTAGGGGATGCCGGGACTGTGCGGGTTCTCGAACCAGCCGACCTGTACTGCCGCCACGGGTACGGAGATGTCCGGCATTGGCTGTATCTGCGAACCGTCCACCGCGAACGTCATCCGGTCGTACAGTGCGTCGGCCGCCCACGAGCGTGCCTCCTCGTGGTTGGCAAGCCGGTGCTGAAACTCCAGCACTGTTTTACGATGGGTGTCCCACTCGGGACCGGGTAATGAGCCGGTAGGCGCGTGCGGCAGTGAATCCCGTATCTGGGTGGTGCTCATTGCTTCCAGTCGGGAGAGCGTCGCCCGATAGGATGCCATCTCGCCACTCTGCTTCTGGTCGTATCCTGTGAACCTCGAGCGGTTCGCCTCCAGTGCCTGCGCAGCCCTGGCGACGTGGAGCATCAGGCGCCCTCCTGGTGGCCGTAAGTAACGATACTCTCGCCGTCCTTCTTGCGCACGACGACCGCGTGATTCACCTGTCGTTCGAAGGTATCGTCGTGAGAGATCACGAATAGCTGCTCAAAACCTTTGACGCCGGCCACTTGTTGTGCCAAATTTGTTCGCCTCGCCTCGTCCATGTTCTGGGTCGGCTCGTCCAGGAACGCCATGTCAACGTCCGACAGTTTCTTTAGCAGTGCTAAACGAACGGCGAGTGCGGCGGTCATCTGCTCGCCGCCGGAGAGTTGTGAGAAGTTGAGGCGCTCGGATCCGCGCTCCAGCAGGACCTCATAGTCTGACGACCAGGAGAGTCGGGCGGAGTGGTCATCGATGATTTCCGAGAAGAGTTGGCGTGCCTCCGCCGAAACGCTGTACAGCAGCGCCTCCGTAATCGGCGCCTGTGCCTGCTTGATCGTCTCTCGAGCGAAGTGCAGCAACTCCTCCAGCTCTTCCAGGCGGTGCTTCTCTTGCAGGGCTTCCTCACGCAGCCGCGCCTGCTCCTCGCACGTCTTCAGTTGTGCTTGCAAGTCGGCTAGCCGCACCTTCTGTTCGCGGATCGTGGCCGACAAGTCACCGATCTGACCGGCAAGGCTGGACTGCCGTTCGCGAGCGGTGACAAGCGCACGCTCGTCCCACCGGCTCGTAACCGCGTCGAGCGATGCCTGCTGCTCCCGCACTTCTGTTTGTTGGCTGATCAATTCAGCCTCTGCGGTTGCCTCCTCCTCCCTCCTCTGCCCTAGCTGCGAGGCGGCCGCCTGGTTCTCGAGGAAGAGACGGAATGCTTGGCGGTTCTCCGCTCGCGCGGTCTCGGCGGCGGCCTTCTGCTCGGCGACATCCTCTAGCTGCGCTACTTCACTCACGAGTCCCTGAACGCGTTCTTTCGTGCGTTCAATATCTAGCACGTTCCTCTCGATTGCCGCTTTCAGATCTGGCAACGCGTCCGAGAGGGCAGTTGCCCTGCGTAGCTGCCGTGGGATGTCCTCCAGCGGCGCCAGCCGTCTCCGCATCGTCGCTGCCTCTTGCTCGCTTCGGCGTGCTACCGCTAGCTCCTCTTCAAGCGCGCGACTCCGCGCCACGTACTGATCCAGGGCCGCTTGCTGTGCGATGATTGCATTCTGAAGCATAGGCAGCGTGCCGACAGCGTTGCTGGCCTGCTCTGCCTCCCGGAGTTGCGAGACAAGCTGCGCGCGCTCCTGCTTGAGTGCGTCAAGAGTTGCTGCTCGCTCGGCCTCGGCACGAGCCTCGGCCCGGGCTTGCTCGTACTGTGCTTGCAGGTTTTGAAGCACATGCCGAGCGGCATCGAGCTTGCTCTTACTGGACTGCGCCTCGAGCAGCGCGTCTCTGGCTGTTTTTGCCTCGTCCAGACGGGTTCTCAGCGCCTCCTGGTGCTGCTTGGCACGTTGACCTTCCTCCCTGATGCGAAGCAGCTCGCGGTCGTACCAGCCGTCCTGTGACTGCCTTCTCTGGATCGCCAGGCAGTCAGACCGCTCGAGAGGACAGCTGACCGTCCCGGCCTTCTTCTGAGCCTCGACGACCTTATACTCACCCCTGAGGATGACAACCCGCTCCCCGGCATCGCGCTCTTCTTTCTCCAAAAGCTCCAGGGAACCGGCGAGTTGCTGGATCTGCTCGGGCACGGTCGCCGTCTTCGTGTACCGCTCGACGTTCCGCGTTGCTTCCGCCACCTGGCGCTCGATAGCCGCCGCTCTTTGCTGCCATTGGGCCACTCTCTTGGCCGCATCGCTCGCAGCCTGCAGCGTGCCGAGCAGGGCATCGTGTCGCTGCCTGAGCTCAGCCAGTTGGATGGCCACG
Organism: Rubrobacter sp.; assembly: GCA_016781735.1. GTDB lineage: Bacteria > Chloroflexota > Chloroflexia > Thermobaculales > Thermobaculaceae > LC3-1. The sequence continues at coordinate 7,760 of JADDPT010000014.1, read as the reverse complement.
GGCCTGAGACTTCCGATGCGCGTACGCTGGCGTTCCAGCCGGTCTCTCTCCTCCTTGGCAGACCGGATCTGCTCCTCAATGGCCGATATCTCCGCCACGTAGGTGGGTAGCTTCTGCGCGGCCGTTTGTAGCGCATGTAGCTCTCGCTCTATCTGCTGCAACTCGGTGTGCCTTGCTTCTAACTCCGGAAGCCGGTTCGCCTCTGCTTCGGCGGCCTCTACCTTGCGCTCGTTCGACTCCAGCTCCTGCCTGAGTCTCTCCACGTTCCTGCGCTCCTCCTCGAGCTCCAAGGAAAAACGGACGTACTTCGCGTGGAGGGGCTCCAGTTGCTGCAGCCTCGTAACGGCGGTCTCATACAGCCCGTGTCCCTGTCGAGTCGCCTCCACGATGCTGTGAGCTTCGAGCGCCTGCGCAGTGTAGGTGCGGGCCTTTGAGAGGCGAGTCTGGGTCGCCTCCAGTGCCTGCTGGAGGCGCTGCAGATGACTGCGTAGGTCCGCTATCCGCCTCTCTTCGGTCTCGAGCGCCCCAACGATCACTGCCTGCTGCTCCTGTTCGACGCGGAGCCGCGTCAGTTGCCGTTCGCCTACGGCAATGCTTGAACCTATATCCCGGATGCTTGCCTGGATGAGCGGTATCTTGTCCGCCTCGACGGCAGCCTTCTCCGCCGCTGCCTGACGCGCTGCCACTCTCTGCTGTAGGTACGTACGCGTCTGGCGAAGCTCGTCCGACGCCTTTGAGTACTCGTCCACGCGGAGGATAGGATCGAAGGTGTCCTTGCGCTTCTCCCTGGTCTGCAAGAAGGGCATAGTCAGGCTTCCCTGGGGCACTCCTACTGCGTTGTCGAACAGGACGGAGAGTCCGGCCGAATCCTCGGCGCCCAGGTGCCTGCTGAGCCAGCCCTTGACATCGGCGGCACCCTCGGCGAGCTTGTCGCTGATCTCTGGATCGAAGACGTACCACGTTGCGCCTGACCCGGCGCGGCGTACTACCTGGTACTCGCGGCCGTCACGCGCTGAGAAGAGCACGGCAACCTGTCCCCACGTGGTTCCGTCCCGCTTGAACTGCTTCTGGTTGTACGGCAGTGCGTCGAAGAGCGCCCAGCCAATTGCCTCGACGATGGTTGTCTTGCCGGCCCCGTTCTGGCCGCATATCGAGTTGGTACCCGGCGCAAGCTCGATTACCTGCTCGACGTAGCTCTTGATGTTCGTGAGCTGTACTCTGAGCACTCTCACGCGGCGGTGCCGTCCTTGAGCCGTGCGTGCACTTGGTCGTAGCCGCGCTCGAGTAGGTGCAAGATCTCCTCCGGTGGGAGCCTCTGGAGCCCGGAATCCTTCAACTCCTGGAACACGCCTGCCCACTCCGCCGCGGAGCCGGCGTAGCGAGAGTCGCGCGCCACGAGCTCGGTCAGGACAGTCAACTCGAGAGCACGGCGGTCTATCTGCCCATCCTCGCCGACCGCTACACCGGCGGCGTATCCAACCGGCAGCGTGCTGTTCCTGATGCGTGCAAGAAGCGGACTGAACTGTTCCTGCACCTTTGCCTCCATCACGCGCAGGTCGAGCGCATCGTCGGAGAACTGCAGTGTGCCCCGCAGGGTGACGTCGAGTACCGGCTCGCGATCGTGCTCACGCCGGACCTGTCGCTCGATCTCGCCCAGTACGAGGGCTTCCAGGGTCGTGGGAGTGTCGCAGCTCTCGACGGAAACGAACACCCTTCGGAACGGCCTGCGTGCTACCTGCTTGTGCTCGACGCGCACAAGAGTTCGCGTCTCGAGGTCTGCGGTCACCTCATAGTAGCCTCGCTGCCAGGAGACCTCCTCGGCGCTGCACGTCTCCAGGCTACCGGGGTTGAACGCCCAACCGCCGAAGTCGTACTGCTTGTGGATGTGTCCCAGAGCAAGGTAGTCGCAGTGCGGCCGGAGGACCTCCATCTGCGAGCTCGACAGGCCTCCGGTTGCCCGTGGCAGCTGGCCTTCCATCCCCTCGTGCAGCATCATCACGCTGAACGGTCGCTCCGGTAACTGCGTGAGCTGCTCGGCTATATGGCTCAGCACTATTGGCGCGGAGGCGCCGTGATACTTGATGCCGTACACCCGTGTGGGCCCTATCTCAACGTAGCCGCCCAGCCGCTGCTCTTCATCCCACGGGTCAAGGCGCGAGGTGCCCCCAGCATGAGTTGGCGCGAGGAGATAGAGCAGCCCGGTGCTGGAGAGGAAGTCGAGCCAGGTCCAGCTGGAGTTGTAGAAGGCCCGCTCGTGATTACCCTCTACGCACAGAACAGGGACTCCGGCGTCCTTGAGGCGCGTTAGCAGCTCGTACGCCTGGGACACCGTGCGCGCGTCCACGTTACGCTTGTGGAACAGGTCGCCCGCTATGAGTAGGAAGTCAGGGCGGGTAGCGATGGCACGGTCGCAGACCTGCTTGAAGGCTCGGGCGAAGTCATCCGCTCGTTCCGCCCGTCCGTACTGTTGATATCCGAGGTGTACGTCCGCCGCGTGTATGTAGTTGACCTGCAAATGTGGCCTCCCCTGGGCGGCCCGATTATATCAACTGCCAGGTCCCGATGGTACGCGGTGGCGGCGTCCGCGAGTGGACAAGCAGGGAGGGGTGGAGTATAGTCGGTTAACGTAGCGGTCCAGTCATGCGTTAGTGCGGCCGGCAGGAGGTGCTTTCCCCGATTCGGAACCGCCGTAAGAGATGCAGCTTCATTAGTCCTATCGAGTACAACCTCCGCTCGAGGATCGTGCACCCCATCGGACTCCCGCCGGTCCTTCCTTCCAGTTTTTCTAGAGAGGGGAGTATTCCATTGTCGCAACCATCCACTATCGGTGAACTTCGCTCCTCCGGTCACACGTCCCAGTCTGTCAAGGACGAGATGCGCGGCAACCTCATCAGGATGATCCGCAGAGGCGAGGAGTTGTTTCCCGGCGTAGTTGGCTACGAGGACACCGTAATTCCTCGGGTCGAGAACGCAATCCTTTCCGGTCAGGACATCATCTTCCTGGGTGAGCGTGGCCAGGCCAAGACCCGCATCGCTCGCTCGCTCGTCAACCTACTTGATGAAACGATACCGGTTATCGCGGGTTGTGAGATAAACGACGATCCACTCGCCCCTATCTGCGCATCTTGCCGCCAGAAGGTGCAGGAGATGGGAGACGAGACGCCGGTGGAATGGCTCTCACGGGACCGTCGCTATGGTGAGAAGCTTGCAACCCCGGACATCACGATCGCCGACCTTATTGGCGAGGTTGACCCTATTCGCGTTGCCGAGGGCCGATACCTTTCCGACGAGCTGACGATCCACTACGGCATGGTTCCTCGTACTCACAGAGGGATATTCGCGCTGAACGAGCTGCCGGATCTTGCGGAACGCATCCAGGTCGGCCTGCTCAACATCATGGAGGAGCGCGACGTACAGATCCGGGGATACAAGGTGCGGCTGCCGCTCGATGTCTTCGTAGTGGCGAGCGCAAACCCCGAGGATTATACGAACCGGGGCCGAATAGTCACGCCGCTGAAGGACCGGTTCGGAAGCGAGATTCGCACGCACTATCCCGTCGAGCTGGACCATGAGATACAGATCATCGACCAGGAGGGCTATGCTCATGACCTCCCCGGCATGAACATGCTCGTGCCGCGGTTCATGAAAGAGGTGGTTGCGGAGATCACCCACCAGGCACGCAAGAGCCCGGAGATAAACCAAAGATCAGGAGTCAGCGTACGGGTCTCGGTCTCGAACTACGAGAACGTACTGAGCAACGCCCTCAAGCGTGCTGTGCGCCTGGACGAGAGCAGCGCGGCGCCCCGCATCTCGGATCTCGATGCCATCGTATCGTCGACGGCGGGCAAGATCGAGCTGGAGTCCGCGGGCGACGTGAGCGAGGAGCGGGTGGTGAGGAAGCTGATGCAGAAGGCCGTCGTGGTCACCTTCAACCGCTACTTCTCGGTGTCGGACCTCGCGGATTCAATTGGCCGATTCAACACCGGCGCGGTGGTAGAGGTTTCGGAGCTGATGCCTTCGGCCGATTACACTCAGCAGGCGCTCGAGTGGGATGACATGCGACGCGCCGTGCAGCGATTGGGAGTCGGGGAGCATCCCGCTGCGGTGGCCTCCGCTGTGGAGTTCGTCCTCGAGGGGCTGCACCTGAGCCGTAAGCTGAACAAAGACCGCGCTGACAAGCGCGCGCTGTACAGGAGGTAGGACTTGAGCGCCTCCGCTGACCGGCAGCGCTACTCGCGCTGGGATAACACCCAGAACCTCGACTACCTGACGGCTGAGGAGATGGTTGACGCGCTCTCGGACGAGCTCATCGCGGATGGTGACCTATGGAGCGCGCTGCGGCGACTGTACCGATGGGGGGATCAGGGTAAGCTGGACGGTCGAGTTCCGGGCTTGCAGGAGTTGCTGGAGAAACTGCGGAAACAGCGCAGTGAGGAGCTTGCACGACATAACCTCGGAAGCCTCCTGGACCAGATCTCGCAGCGACTCCAGGATATCGTGGATACCGAGCGCACCGGCATTGAGGAGCGGCTGAACCGCGAGTTGGTCGCCCCGGAGAGCGAACAGCCTGATCCAGGAGAAGCGGGCCAGCAGCCCTCCGAGCAGGGACCGACAGAGCGAGAGCGACCCCAACAAAGCCCCTCCGTAGACCCGGCGCTCCGCAAGCTCCTCGAGCAAGTGGCGAACAAGAGGATGCAGTTTCTCGACTCACTGCCACCAGAGCCCGCAGGGCAGCTACGAGAGCTCTCCGAGTACGAGTTCATGAACCCGGAAGCTGCGGCGAAGTTCGCCGAGCTGCAGCAGATGCTGCAACAGCAAGCCCTGCAGCAGCAGTTTCAGGGCATGAAGCAGGCGATGGAAGGCATGCAGCCAGAGGACCTGCAGCGCACACGCGAGATGGTGCGCGATCTGAACGAGATGCTCGAGCAGCGGATGCGCGGCATGGATCCGGACTTTCAGTCCTTCAAGCAGAAACACGGACGCTTCTTCCCACCCGACATAAACGCTCTCGACGAGCTCATCGAGCACCTGCAGAAGCAGCGTGCTCAGATGCAAAGCCTCCTCGACAGCATGTCCCCTGAGCAACGCCGCCAACTGGAGGAGCTCTCCGAGAACCTGCTAAAGGATGATGCGCTGCGGTCGGAGCTTGCGCAGATGGCTGCAATGCTCGATCAGCTTCTGGCTAGCGACCAGTTCGCGAACTCGTATAACTTCTCCGGCTCGCAGCCGCTTGGCCTCCAGCAGGCTATGGAACTAATGGAGCGTATGCAGGGGCTCGATGGGCTGGAGCAGCAGTTGGATGCAGCCATGTACAGCCGCGGTCCGGGAAGTGTTGACGTGGATGCGGTGCGGGAACTGCTCGGACCTGAGGCGGCACAGCAGCTCGAGCAGCTCCAGGGTCTGACCCGAGTTCTGGAGGACGCCGGGCTTATCCAGCGTAAGGGTGACCAGTGGGAGTTGACGCCGCGCGCAATACGCCGCATCGGGCAGCAGGCGCTGCAGGACATCTTTGGCAAGCTCTCAAGGGACCGCTTTGGTGGTCACAAGACAGACCGGCAGGGCGTAGGCGGCGACCGGATGGACGAGAGCAAGCCGTACGCATTCGGAGACCCGTTCCTACTGGATATGAAGCAGACGATGATGAACGCGGTGCGGCGCGAGGGCTCGGGGACGCCCCTTCGGCTCGATCCCGCCGACTTTGAGGTTTACCGCACGGAGTACAACACTCAAAGCTCGACCGTGCTGATGATCGACATGAGCCGCTCCATGATGCTGCGCGGCCTCTTCTTCGCCGCGAAGAAGGTCGCATTGGCACTGGACAGTCTTATTCGGGGGCAGTTCCCTCGCGACAACTTGTACATAATCGGCTTCGCATACGTGGCGAGAGAGATGAAGCCAGCGGACCTGCCAGCAATAACGTCCACCGAATATGAGTACGGCACAAACCTCGAGCACGGGTTGATGCTGGCCAGAAGGCTACTCGCCCGGCACCCGGGAAATAAGCAGGTTATCGTAGTGACGGATGGTGAGCCGACCGCGCACCTGGAGGGCGGGCGCGTGATCTTTAACTACCCGCCGCTACGTGAGACGTACCAGGCCACGCTCGCGGAGGTCAATCGTTGCACGAAGGAGCGAATCGTCATCAACACCTTTATGCTCGATCGCAGTCCGTACCTCGCTTCCTTCGTGGAGCAACTCAGCAAGCTGAACCGCGGCAGGGCGTTCTACGCCACACCGGAGCGCCTCGGCCAGTACGTCCTCGTCGATTACATGAGCAACAGGCGCAAGAATCTGGGGTAGCGCCTGCCCGACGAGACGATGCTGCAGTCTGGTGGACGGCTCGACGATATCACCGCCGGGCTAGCAGGTCTCGAACGAGACCGAGATCGGCTTGCACCGCCTGCTGAGCCGCCTCCAGTTCAGGACTCCTGAGTCGGAGGAGGTAGGCGGGGTGAAATGTCGCGACAACGGGCACCCCTGAGGGCCCTGGTAGAGCAACGCCGCGGTGTTGAGTGATCCTGAAATCCTTGCCGATAAGCGACTTGCCCGCCGAGCCGCCGAGCGCCAGGATCAAGCGCGGCGCGACCTGTTCCAACTCGATATCGAGCCAGACCCGGCACGCCTTCGACTCCGATGCCCTCGGTGGGCGGTTCTTCTCCCGCCCCTTCTCCTCTACTGCGGGCCTGTGCTTGACGACGTTTGTGAGCCACACGCGCTCGCGACTCAAGCCGAGGGCCTCGATCCACTCGTCCAGCAATTCGCCGGACGGACCGCTGAACGGTTCACCGGTCCTCAGGTCAGCCTCTGATGGGGCTTCGCCGACAAGCATCAATTCAGCGTTCGGTGCTTCTGAGCCGAAGACGGCGCGGGTGCCGGAACGCCACAAGTCGCACCAGCGGCACTCCAGCACCTCCTCGCCTGCCCGCTCGAGGGCTCGTGACCCGTCCCCAACGAACATGGCAAGCTGGCTCATCGAAGGGCTACTGCTGTCCGCGAGACACGTACTTGTTCAAGCCTACGAGCTCCGCCACCCGTGCGAGGTTGAGTCCCCACCCCAGCCCGAATGCTGTATCAGTGATCAGTTGTTTGCTGCCGGGCTGCCACCATTCGGCGAGTAAGCGCTCACGCGTCGGTGGGCGGAAATTATAAGGTATCCCTCCTATCTCACCCTGCCACGTGCGCAGGTGCCGAGGCTTTTTCAGCTCCTGCTCTACAGCCAGGCCCACCAGCACGACGGCGCCCAGGCGCATTATCCGGCCCGACAAGTTTCCCAGTGCTCGAAAGATCACCTTGGCACCTCCACTTCGAGTGCGTCGTTGAATCGGTTGAAGCCGTTGAAGAGCGCTGCCACTGCCGCTATCTCGACAGTCTCCCCCTCGTCGTAGTGTTGACGCAGACGCGTCCACAACTCCTCGGGAATGTTATGAGCCCGCAGTGTGAGAGCCTCCGCCAGTTCGATCGCTGTCCTCTCTCGCTCATCCTCTACCGCCTGACACCCATCTGCAACCATGCGATCTATCATTTCCTGGGGCGTTCCCAATCCCCTCAACAAGGAGGAGTGACTGGAGAGTCAGTAGCGACAGGTGTTCAACTGCAAGACGCGCACCGCCACCAGCTCCTTCAGGCGCAGCGGGAGAGTCCCACTGTGGAGCACTGCGCGTAGGCTTTGAGCGAAGATACGGTATTCGCAGTCAAGGGGACAGCTTCAGTAGTGTGCCTTCCCAACGATGCCTGAGCTTGAAACCCATCAGGGGCTGTGA
>JADDPT010000112.1 GCA_016781735.1 Rubrobacter sp. | reverse complement strand
TCCGGTGTGATGTCCTGTATCTCTAGCCCTTCCAGGTACTCCTGGTTGAGCCACACCCGAGCCTGCTTACCCTGCACAGCCCCGGGCTGCAACTCGATCTCGAGCGTCCTAGGGGCTGCGTGGCGGACGAAGCGGTGGTATCGTACCCGGAGCAGGTCGCCCGGCCCGCCGGCCGTCGCATCCGACAGTGGCCCTTCCCCCATCAGCCCGGACATGGCCGCTACGATCACGGCGATCCACACCACCCAGCCCACCCGCTGCAGGACCCATTCACGACGCTGAAACGCCGTGTCCTGCGATATCTCCAAATCGCCCACTCGTTGAATACCCATCGCACCCTCCCGTACCGATACTCGCAGCCAGTTCCAGTCTAATAGCGTCTTGGTACAGTAGTATGTCGCCGGGAACAACATCCTTGGGACAAACAAGTGGGCGGCCTTGCCTCTTGAGGCCGCCCACTTACCAGAGATTACGACTATCGTTCGTCGGGTCTAGGTGCCGGTACCACCCGTGCCACCCTCATCCCTACCTGCCTCTGAGCCGCTGGCTTCCCCGGGCCCGAAACTCTTGCCACTCGGTACGTCCCCGATAGAACCTGCGTCAGTCCCGGTACCGCCAGCCGTCGTCCCTGTAGCCGGGCCGGTGTTGCCCACGTCATCTCCGCCACCGGCACCCACATCGGTGCCTATGCCTGTCTCGGTCGCGCCGTAGTCCCCCGAGGTGTTGATGGTTTCCCGTTCAGTCGCCATGCCTGCCCTCCTTCTTCGCTACGTATGCACGAGCTTCGCGCATTCGACCCTCGTTAGAGGGCACAACACGTGCCTGCGGCGCGACCTTTCCCCTAACGGGAGGCACCGACGCATCAAAAGTGAGACATCAACCCACGCGCTGCCCTGGCATATAACAGGGTCCCAAGCGAAACAGGCGGTTGCCTCTGGCCTGCAATGTCGTTCTTGTGGGGATCGGTGTTCAGCGACAATTAGAAGTACCGACCGCATGGCCTCACGTAAGAATGGTTCTTCCGAGCTTTGGGTGGCGGGTACTAGATATTGTGGTTTGATTCCTCCGTTGGGTGCTACGTAGGCAACCCGGCGAAGGGAGACCAGGATGGGCTCGGGATTGTGGCAGTTGCTGCCCGACGGACTCGGGATCGAACTGGCCGAGATCGATGCGCATGGAGTAACGATTGGGGCGCGCAGCACCGCCTCGGAGGCTGAGTGCCCTGTATGCTGCCGTCCGTCCTCCAGGATCCACAGGTACTGCGAGCGGACACTGGGAGACCTGCCGTGGTCGGGGAGGCGGGTCAGGCTGGTGGTGCGGGCCCGGCATTTCCGTTGCCGCAACCCCGACTGTCCCAGGAAGGTCTTCTCTGAGCGATTGGTCGGGACGGCAGCAGTATACGCCAGGCGCACCGAGAGACTGAGCAATATGTTGCTGGGCATCGCGTACGAGCTGGGAGGGGAGGCGGGTTCCAGGGCAGCCGCCTATACAGGGATAGATGTGAGTGGGGATACGCTGCTGGATATTATCCGAGCAGCTCCAATTCCGGAACAGCCGACGCCTTCAACAGTGGGAGTGGACGACTGGAGCTGGAGGAAGGGCATGAGCTTCGGCACAGTGCTCGTGGACTTGCAAGGCCATCAGCCGGTGGACCTCTTGCGCGATAGGTCCTCGGACTCGTTCTCGTCCTGGCTCAAAGAGCACCCGGGTGTGGAGGTGATCGCGCGCGACAGGGGCGACATCTATGCCGAGGGGGCGAGGAAAGGCGCTCCTGATGCGGTACAGGTCGCCGATAGATGGCATCTGTTGAAGAACCTCTCGGAGGTGGTTGAACGCTTCCTGCAGCGAGAGCACAAGCAGCTCGATGCCGCCACCGGCTGCCTTGCAGCCGAGGCGATGCCCGCGACACAGAAGGAGCAGGTCGAGGTTGAGCCAACCGCGGGGGCTACCGCAATAGGGCCCACCAGGGAAGAGCGAAGGAAGATCGAGACGTGGACACGGCGCAAGGCTCGGTACGACCGGGTGGTGGACTTGCGACAGGGCGGACATAGTTACGAGTCGATAGCTCGTCAGGTAGGCCTCTCAAAGATGACCGTGATCAGGTACTTGAGGGTGGGCGACCTCTCTGAGCACTTCGTGGATATGCGCAAACGCCGGCCGCACATGCTCGATGCCTACGAGATGTACCTGAGGCAGGAGTGGGATGAAGGCTGCCAGAATGCTGCCGAGCTGTGGCGCAGGCTGACTGATAAGGGGATGTCGTGCTCCCGCGCTACGGTGGGACGCTACGTTGAGAAGTGGAGACCCGGTCGAGGTAAGCCAGGAAAACCCGCTAAGACAGTTGTGAACAAACCTGCCCGTAAAGCTATCCCTCCGAGGGTACCCAGCTACACACCCCGTCGTGCCACCTGGCTGCTCCTCAAGCGTCCGGACGGGTTGCATAAGGATGCGGCGCGATACCTCGATGCGCTCCTTGCGACCTCCCCCGAGATGAGGACCGTGAGCGATCTGGCCAACGAGTTCCACAGGGTGGTGAGACAGCGAGACCTCTTGGGCTTTCAAGTCTGGATCGAGTCGGCCCGGAGTAGCTCCATACCCGAGTTAGTGGCCTTCGCAGGAGGCCTGCAACGGGATCGCTTCGAAGTGGAGGCGGCATTGTCCACGGAGTGGTCTAACGGGCAGGTGGAGGGACAGATCAATAGACTCAAGATGCTGAAGAGGCAGATGTTCGGCCGAGCGGGATTTGAGCTGCTCAGGAGAAGAGTCCTACCTATCCGCTCCAAGCCGACGAAGCCGGTGTTTGGTATGTCGCTGCCCGCCGTCGTCGGCTACTCATACTGACTCGAGGAGGCACAACATCTTGTACCCGCCACCCAAAGCTCGGAAGAACCGATTCTTACGTGAGGCAATATGACCGAACATTTCTATTGTCGTCTAACAGTTTCAGCTCGCTCTCGCGCCCAAGGGCCGGCTACGCCTCTCCGAGCTCGCCGACAGGGCGCTAATCACCCTAAGCGGGATCTCGCGGCTCGTCGACCGTCTGGAGCGCGGGGGCCTGGTCCGGCGGGAGACCGATCCCCAGGACCGACGCAGCTACCACGCGGTCTTAACCGATGAGTGGAGATACCGACTACGCGACGCCCAGCCGACGCACGTGGAGGGCGTGAGGCGATACTTCCTAGGTCACTTCTCGGACGAGGAGCTCGCCGCGCTCGGGGCGGCGTGGCGCAGGGTGCTGCATGGAGGCGCTGACGTCAAGACCTGGAGCGAGAGGGGAAGGGACCGAGCCGACGGCGATGAGCCGAGGTAGCTCGGGCGCGACCACGGTCGGGCGGTACGGGGCAGCCGACCGCAACTCCCCGCCGTATACGACCTGCTCCGCACACTCGCTCATACGTCCAGTCCGTGCATTATGTGCAGCTCCCATGTTCACCATCTCCCGCCTCGCCTTATGGACGTCGTACCTCGCGCGTTTTCTGCGCTCGTGCCCCAACCGTATTATGTCCAGCCACCTCTCATATTGTCTGGATCCGTTTACGAGGGGCACGTCAATACCCTCAGCGTCTGACGAGGTGTGTTCAGGGAACTGTCAGCGTATTGTCATCTGGTTTTCATGTTACGCCAGTAGACGAGGCATATACTGTCGAATAGAGTTCGGCTCACCAAGAGACCTATGAACTGATACTCTAGCCTCTGTTTCGATGTGAAGTGCCGATTCCAGCTACTCCTGAAACTCAGCGTTTGTAAAGCAAACCTCGCCTCGACGTCATTGACGCATACGTGTAGCGTCGATGGCAGGAAAACGAGGACTGAGGTACCGGCGGCCAAGAGCGGGGCGCAGCCATAACCCGCGCACGTACTGGGGTTAGAGCGGTTGATTCGCGTATCGCTACGGTTGAGCACACGGATTTTCCTGCCACCCTCACTGCACGCCGGTGTAAAGGGGGCAATGGCGAGGTCTGTGTAAAGCACTTAACTTCCAAACCATCCCTCCTCGGCTACATTAGCCCCAGACAGGCTATAGCTCACACAATCCGGTAGAGTCCGCCTCACTCAATCACCACAACGTTCCTGCGTGGGAAGTTGGGGCACAATCAACCCGTTCCAACCCTTCAAGCCGTGGTAAGCCGAGACCGCCCAGAACTGAGCTGCAGGCAAAGCTTCATCAGGGAATACGGTGCCCCTCGGCTCCATCTGCATTCTGACATTTGCCGGATGACTAAGGCGAATCAAGCAGAAAGGAGGAAAGTCATGTAATCAGCAGCGCCCCTGGATTCAAGAGAAAACCGAGAACAAAGGATGTTACAACCAGACAACGCGACCAGGAGAATCACGGTAATGAGTACCAACATCAACACAGCACCCAGAGCGTGGGTAAACAGACTACTCGCCATCATGCTTGTAGCCTGCCTGGTACTAGGTTCTGTACCGGCGTCTGCAGCGGGCGCGGGTGGCAGTACACAAAAGCTCCCCCCAATCGATCAGGCTCTACAGCGGATCAAAACCCAGGTTGTGGTGCGGTTCAAGTCGGGAGTAAGCGCCGCGACGGCAAACAGTATGGTGAGTGCGACAGGCGGTGTCGTGAAGAAGAGCGTGCGTGACTTCAACACGAAGCTCGCCGTATACGGTAGCGCCTCCAGCGCGGCTACCGCCATCAAGAAGCTCAATAAAGACGAGAGAGTTGTCTACGCCTATTACAACCAGAAGATCAGCCTGCCCAAGGATCAGTCGAGTATTTCGCTCGGTGATCATGCACTGCGGCGCGCTCCCGTGCTGCCTGGCAGCAAGACTCGACAGGCTGCGCAGCCTCAGGTTGCTGTGGCTGCTGGTGTGCCTCAGCCGTCCGCGATCAGCGGTGACTCGCTGCGGTCGTACCAGTGGTACCTCGACAGGATAGGCGACAGGCTCACAGCCGCCCCACCAGCTTCTGCCCCCGTGGTCGCAGTCATAGACTCGGGTATCGACTACACCAGCCCTGATCTCTCCGGCAAGATGGTAGGCTGCCCTGTTCTCTCCGGGCTGCCCTGTGACCTCGTCGAGTACGACCAGGACCCGATGGACACGAACGGTCACGGCACCCACGTAACGGGCACGATAGCCGCCAGGGCGGATGCGAGCGGCATCACGGGCGTATCGCCGAACAGCAGGGTGCTGTCGGTGCGTATCTTCGGTGAGGAGGGTTTTACCGACCTCGTCACGATCTTCCAGGCGATACAGTACACCAGGCAGGCGAAGAGTGTCTTCCCGACGCTGCGCGCCGCAAACATGAGCTTCGGCGGCCTGACGATCGCGGGCTCGGCGGAGCAAGCCGATTACAACAGTAGGCTGGCTGCTCTGAAGGCTGCAGGTGTACTGCCTGTCGCCGCAGCCGGGAATGACAGTGACTTCTACCTGCACGCATACCCGCTCCTGCTGGGCGTCGAAGTAGCTTACATGCCCGCCCAGTCGCCGTCCGTACTGGCTGTTGCCGCCACTGATCAGAACGACTACCGGACGCTCTTCAGCAATTACTCTTCAGCTATCAGGATCAACAGCTGCGGCGTGAGGGATCCCGAGAGTGGGCTCTGCGACAGGACTGGCAACACCTTCACCACGAAGGTCCTCGGCTTCGCCCCCGTGGCCGCACCCGGCTGGCAGATCCTGGCAAACACGCCTGAGGGACAGTACCAGCAGCTGGCGGGCACGTCTATGGCCTCACCTCTCGTTGCGGGCGCTGCAGCCCGCATCATGTCCCACCTGCCGACGCTGACGAATGATCAGGTGAGGGATAGAATCAGGCTTACCGGCATGCCACTTGGGAGCGCGAAGGGCTTCCCCATAGCCACGAACAGGCTGGACCTGCGCCGCGCACTCGGTCCAGTGGCCACCGGCTTCACTGGCAGAGTGGTGAACGGTGTCAACGGCAAGCCTCTAGCTGGCGCTAGAGTTGAGATGAGGACGACAGGCGGTGTGCTTGTGTCCGCGAGCGTGACGAACGCTGCCGGCTTCTACACAGTTGCTGGAGCCACAAACGGCACAGTCTACAGGCTGATCGCCTCCCGGCCCGGCTATGTTGCCACCTCGCTAGTGAAGGTCGCACTCTCCAATCAGCTAGGGGAGCCCGGCGACCTGAGCGTGGTTCCAGTCCGCACGGATGGTGGATATACCATCGCGCTCGACTTCAACAACGTGGCGACGGGCTACTACGAGCTCCTCAACACACTGCTTTACCCGGGCTACCCTTGGCCGGTCAGTCCTGCCAGCATGCCTATGTCCCTGGCAGACTCGTTCTTCGGCGTAACGTACCCTCTGGAAACGATCGACTCTATGGAGTTCAGTTACGCCTGGATCAATGGCCCAGGATCGCTGGCCAGCTATCCGTTCGGCAGGATCATGACCAATCCCGCCGCCACCCTGAGCCCACACCAGGGAACGATCCTGCGCACGCTAGTTCCTGGCCACACGCGGTTCGGAGTCAAGTGGCTCTCGCCGGGTGGACCCGCAAGGCCGAACGCGGTGGTGCGGGTGTACAAGAACGCCACACTGCTGAGGACCTCAAGGCTCGCCTCGGCGTGCGCGCCGAGTGATGGTACCGCCGGCCACGGTACGACGAGCTTCAGTGTGTGGGCGCTGCATAACATTGCGAGCACGGGTGCGCTAAGCAGCGCATGCAGCGTCAACGGGCAGCGAACAGACTACCCCACCTGGATCCACCGCAACAACGATATCCAGGGCGTGCCTGGACCGGCAGCAGGAACGTCAGTCACGCGAAGACTGGACTTCTCGGACCGCTTCGATGTACACAGCTTCGATCTGGTCGCAGGTAGCACGTACACCTTCAACCTGGCTGGTCCTGCTGGTGCTGACTACGACCTCTACCTGTACTCGCCATCGTCGCGGAGTATCTTTGGCGGGCAGACAGTAGCAACGGATGCAACCATAGGTCCGAACGCGACGATAACGTTCACCGTGCCGTCAGGAGGCAGTGGCAAGTACTACCTGCTCGCCGCTCAGTTTGAGGGCCAGGGTAACTACACGTTGTCAAGACCGTAGCAGATCTCTCTCGCCCCGGCAGTACCAGGCTCCGGAGTCCCCTGGCTCTCCGGAGCCTCTCTGTATCCCGGACTACCCTGCACAATCTTGACGTAGCTACCAGGGCTCCCAGTCAGCCGGTGGCCCTTCCCTGGCAAGCTGTGCCATCCTCTCCAGGTTGCCTGTAATAGCCCGTCTCGGACACGAACCTGCCGCCTGTTATGCCCTGCTCCAAGGCGTGCGCGCACCTTTGCAGCGTATCCGTCCACAACTCCAGCCTGTACTCGTGAGCATTAGCCCAGGCAAGGGGATCATCTTGGTCAGCATCGGGATCGGCCATAAAGGTGAGTGCCTGTAGCAGCTCCATCCAGTTCTCAGGCTCGATCTCTGGGTGCATCACTCTTCGCGCTCTACCTACTGGGCAGGGTTGCCAGCTTCGGAGTGCGCGCCAGTAGGGTCTGGTACTGGTCCTCAGGGAGCAGCCCCGCGAGGAGTAGGATCGCCTCGGGGGGGACGGCGAACAGGAATGTATCTTCGTCCATATGCAGCCCTATCACGTGGCCTCCATCGTAGTGCCCTTCGGCGATCAGACTATCGTACGGCAGTATCTGCAGCTCGCGGTCTGGCTTCGACACCTTCTGTAGCCACTCCTCTACAGGGATGGGATCGGTGATAGTGAAGATCTCGTGGTCATTCTCCCAGGTGGGAGGGTGGATCATCGCCACGGTGATCTCGTCGCTCGTCCTCATACTCTTTCCTTTCCCCGGATCTATGCGAGGAATCGCCTTACCCGCTCACGCGTCTCGTCCCAGTTATCACGCCGCAGCTCATCAGCTGTAACTATCATAAGCTGCCAGCCTGCTGCTTGCGCTCGCTCTACCTGTCGCCGGTTCGCCTCCTGCAGCTTGTCCTGTCGGACAAAGAACTCCGAGGTGTGTACGCCGCCCCAGGTCTCTATAGCCTTGTTCTTCTCAGGCCACGCGAAGTCCGCGTGCCGCAGCGAGGCTAGCTTGTGCTCACGGTGGTAGGTGCCGCTGGATCCGCCGTACTCGCTGCGATCCTGCTTCTCACCGAGCTCCTCGAGCATCCGCATCATCCGGCGCTCGACTCCGGAGTAAGGCACATCCCGCTCACGGCGTTTGTCGGCCGCCCTGTCGTAGAGGAAGTCCTTGCCGTACTTTCGGACTGTGGCATCGTAGCCTTCCCTCCCAGCCCGGCTTAGGGACTCGTGGCTGCGGAAGCTCTGCGCCCACCTCTGGTAATCGGCATCCTTGAAGCGCTCCTGTGGCGTCATCTCGCGCCAACGGTCCAGCTGGCCGCGTGTCGGCCAGATTGGACGCTGCTCGGTCGGAGGCTCTCGCTCGTCGGTCCGTAGGACTGTGCTCCTGTCATCCTCTCGACTCATCCGCAGCTCCTCTCCCGTTTGCGGATTACTCACCTGGGTCGGCGCCACCCGTGGGTACCCCGGCGGCAAGTCGGGCCCGTGAAGTCCTATTCTCTCGGCCAGGGGCAGCGCCCCCAGCGTCTCGGCCAGGAGGTCCAGGTACTCCGCTGCTTCCTCGTCGGGCAGCTCCCCCCGCGCGTACTGCCTCGCCGAGTCCGACAGGTCGCACATGTGGCTATCCCACAACATGGCGAAGTCGTAGCGGCCGTCGAAGCCAAGCTCCTCCCACTCCGCCACGACGGCGGGCAGCGATCGCAATAGCCTGCGCAGGTTGCGGGGACTCACGATCAGCACACGCCCCTCCCGCCCGCTCCTCACGGTATCCACCTCACGTCCCTCCTGCGGCCCTCCCGCTCCTGGCGCAGCACCCTCGACCCCCGTCTCGCAGCTGGAAGCCCGTCGCGATGTGGTTGGTGTCCAGCCTGTACTCCACCAGCATCTGGCGCTGCCCCTCCGGTCCTCGCATCTCGGGATCCGTCTCCCCGATTATGCCCAGCTGCGGCCTGAGCTCCCCCGTCTGCCCGTCGAGGAACCGGCTCACGAACATCCGGCTGTCGGGATCGAGCACGATCGCCTCCACGTCCAGGTAGTAGCGCTCCTCGGTCGTCCCCTCCGGCCACTGGCCCTCGGCCACTGCGTGGTTGAGGTAGTGGATGGTCCCCGTCAGCTCGCGGTCTCCCGGCCGGTATACCCTGCCCTCGTACTCCATCCCCCACAGGGTGGGCGGCACCCGGGTCTCGTGGTGCGGGTCGAAGCCCCTCGTCGCCACCAGGTGCCGTACCCTCTCCTTCTCGTCGTCGGTGAGGTCGCGCTCCCACGCCCGCCAGATGAGCCTTACCGGCTCGTGCCGCTCGTCCCGGATCGCCCGGGCGCGCTCGGAGTCCCACTGCGCGTCACGCCCCTGCTCTGGGTCGGTACGCCCCCGGTCGTCGCCGGTTCCC
>JADDPT010000105.1 GCA_016781735.1 Rubrobacter sp. | reverse complement strand
ACGAGAGAGAGGATGAGGGGGCTTAAATGCTGAGAGGGTAGCTGTACAAGCTACCCTCCCTGTTCATTGGCCGCCAGCCAGGCGAGATGCTACCGTTCAACCTCGTGGCGCTCTTGCACGGTGTCCTGGGATGTCGTGGAGCGAGCCGTCGAGCTCCCTTCCAGTTCACGCGGCTCCGACGCCTTCGGCTCGTCTGATGGCTTGCCGGAGATGCTATCCTTGAACTCCCGTATTCCCTTGCCGAGCCCGGCACCAACCTCCGGCAACTTGCCGACGCCGAAGATCAGCATTACCAGGATAAGGATCACGATCAACTCCGGTCCTTGAAGTCCAAACGGCATAATTGCCTCCTATGTGGCCTTCCGGCCGGGTAAATCTTAGCTAACGATCGCGTTGAAGATCGATGCGACGACGAAGATGACCGCCAGACCAATCGTGACCTGGAAGAGAGTCTTCTCCAGACCTCGCCGAGTGTGGTATATGGAACCTGAGTCCCCGCCCATCGCGCCACTGAAACTGCTTCCCTTGGTCTGCAGCAGTATGACAACGATAAGTACGAACGATAGGATGATTTGAGCGATTTGCGCAGGTGTCTCCAAGCGGCGCTTCCCCCTTGAGCCAAGTATAACACCGGCCTGCCGCACCGGCAACTAAGTCGTTATTGTGGCGGCAATCCTGACCATTTCTGTGTACTGTTCTGCGTCGAGGCTAGCGCCGCCTACCAGAGCACCGTCGATGTCGGGCTGCTCGAGAAAACCTGCCAGGCTACTCGGAGAGACGCTACCACCGTAGAGCACACTCACGTCTGTATTGCCCGGCAACGTCTCGAGGCACCTTAGGATGAGCCCTGCGGCCGCCTGCGCCTGAACCGGCGTAGCCGGAGTTCCGCTGCCAATCGCCCATATCGGCTCGTATGCTACCAGCAGTCGCTCTCCCCCGAAGTATGCAACGGCATTAAGGACCTGCCGACCGATGACCTCCTCCGTCTTTCCGGCCTCCCGGGCTTCGACGCTCTCGCCCACGCACAGGATGGGTATCAATCCGTAGGCCGCGGCAGTATGAAGCTTCTTCGCCACGATCGCATCCGACTCGCCAAAAAGCGTGCGCCTCTCCGAGTGTCCCACGATCACATACTCGCAGAGCTCTCTCAGTTGGGAGCCGGAGATCTCACCCGTGTATGCGCCCTTCGCCTCCCAATGCAAGTTCTGGGCTCCGACGCGGACACGGCTGCCTTCGACGATTTGCCTGATCCGATCGAGCCAGACGAAAGGCGGACAGAGCACGGACTCTACACCGTGGACTGCCGTGCGGCGTGCGACCTCAGCAAGCAACTCGGCTTCCCGAGAAGAGGTATTCATCTTCCAATTGGCCACCAGTATGTGGTCAGGCATCCGCACCCTCGAGGGCCGCGACGCCGGGCAAGGTCCGGCCCTCTAACAGCTCCAGCGACGCCCCGCCGCCCGTCGACAGGTGACCCACCGCGTCCTGCAGACCAGCCTTGCGGACTGCGGCGGCTGAGTCACCTCCGCCAACGACGGTGTGACCACTGCAGTCGGCGACGGCGCGGGCGACACCAAAAGTGCCCCTCGCAAATTTTTCGCGCTCGAACATGCCCATAGGTCCGTTCCAGAAGATCGTCTTCGCTCGGGCGATATCAACTGAGAACTGCTCGACGGTGCGGCTTCCGATGTCGTAGACGGCCAAATCCGGACGAACCGCACTGGCCGGCATCTCCTCCGGAGTGCCCTCAACGCTGTCAGCCGCCACCACATCCACGGGAAGCTCTATTCTCTCACCGAGAGGTCCCTCCAGGAGCTCGGCAGCGAGGGAAACCTTGTCGCGCTCGACAAGGCTCTTTCCCACTTCGCAACCACGTGCCATCAGAAACGTGTTTGCCATCGCGCCGCCGATGAGCAGATGATCGACCTTTGGCAGAAGGTTCTGAATCAGGCCGAGCTTGTCCGATACTTTCGCCCCGCCTAGCAGGGCTAGGAACGGCTGGGGGGGCTGCTCTGTTAGTCGACGCAACTCTCTCACCTCACGCTCGAGAAGCAACCCGGCAGCCGATGGGAGAAGCGCCGGCAGGGTTGCTATGCTTGCATGAGCACGGTGCGACGCGCCGAATGCGTCGCTCACGTACACATCCGCCAGACCTGCGAGCTCGCGGGCGAAGCCGGCGTCATTCGCCGTCTCGCCTGCATAGAAGCGCATGTTCTCGAGCAACAGCACGCTGCCCTCGGGAGAACCGGCAATCTGCGATCGCGCGGCGTCCATCTCGAGCGGCAGTAGCCCCACTTCCTTCCCCAAGATCGACGACAGCGTGCTCGCTACAGGTTGAAGACTAAAGGCCGGGTCGTACGTTTTCGGCCTGCCAAGCGCGGAGGCTATGACGATCCTTGCAGCGCGTTCGCTCTGCAGACGCCGGATTGTCGGCAGCGTAGCGGTGATCCGAATGTCGTCGGCCACCTTCCCGTCCGCGGACAGGGGCACGTTGTAATCCACGCGAAGGAACACTGTAAGTCCCTGCACGCGAAGGGTGTCTAGCGTGCGCACGTCTAGAATCCGCGCTCGGCCATCAGAGCGGCCAGGTCCGCGACGCGCACGGAGTATCCCCACTCGTTGTCGTACCACGAGACGACCTTCGCCATATTGCCGCCTATGACCATCGTCGATAGCCCGTCTACGACCGTAGAGTGCGTGTCCTCACGGAAGTCGCTTGACACCAGCGGCTCGTCGGTGTAGCCGAGTATGCGCTCCAGGCGACCGCCAGCCGCTTCCTGGAAGCAATCGTTGATCTCCTGCGCCGTAGTGTCGCGCTCCAACTCGGCAACGAAATCAATCACGCTCACGGTACTCGTCGGCACGCGAAGCGAGAAGCCATCGAACTTGCCCTTGAGCTCCGGCAGCACCAATCCGAGCGCCCTCGCAGCACCGGTAGTGGTGGGAATAATGTTGATTGCGGCGGAGCGCGCCCGACGTAGGTCCTTGTGGGGGGCGTCGAGAATGACTTGGTCGTTCGTATACGAGTGCGTCGTAGTGACGAGGCCCTTGACGATTCCGAACTTCTCCATCATGACCTTGGCAACCGGAGCGAGCGCGTTGGTTGTGCAGGACGCGTTAGAGACGATCTTGTGGCTGGCAGGATCGTATTGTGAGTCGTTTACTCCTAGCACGACTGTAATATCTTCATTCTTAGCCGGAGCTGAGATCATCACCTTCTTCGCGCCCGCCTGCAGGTGGGCTTTCGCTCTCTCGGCGTCTGTTCCCACCCCGGATGATTCGATGACGAGATCTACACCTAGCTCGTTCCAGGGCAGCTGCGTCCAGTCGCGCTGAGCGAACGCCCGCATCTCGACCTCGTCGACCACGATGCTGTCCTCGGTCGCGTGTATATCGGCCTCGTAGCGGCCGTAGTTTGAGTCGTACTTCAGCAGGTGTGCGAGGACATCGTTGCTGGTGAGGTCGTTGACGGCCACGATCTCAAGGTCGTCGGGGTAATACGTTCGCATGGCCTTGAACGCCTGCCTGCCGATCCTTCCGAATCCATTTATCGCTACGCGAGCCATCTAATTTCTCCTTGCGTGAGGCTACATTCACAGTGTTGCCTGAAGGTGCCGAACGGCGTGATTATAGCACGCCCCAGGCCGCCCGCCGCGCCGTTCTTGCTTGCCCGGTCACGGCCGCCAGTGCTATAATTTACAAAACCCAGAGCGTGACGGAAGGAAGTGGGGAGACCCACTTTTTTGCTTATCTGCGACAGTTCGAGCGCTGATAATACACAGGGAGGTGAGACTTTTATGAGAGGCGAGTTCTATGCAGCCATCTCGCAGTTGAGCCTTGAGCGGGGCATCTCCCGTGAAGTCCTGATCAGCTCGGTTGAAGATGCTGTCGAGGCGGTATACAAGCGTACCTACAACCCGGAGTACGAGGTTGAGGTCCACGTAGATCCCCAGACGGGGCACCCCAGCGTGTTCCAGGTCTTGCGCGTCGTGGAGGAGGTGACGGACCCCAGCCACGAGATAGGGCTTGCGGAAGCGCGTGGACTGCAGAGCGATGCACGCGTCGGCGCAACGGTGAAGCGCGACGTTACACCCGGTGGCTTTGGCAGGATCGCTGCTCAGATGACCAAGCAGGTAATGCTCCAGAAGATCAGGGAAGCGGAGCACGACACCGTGTACAACGAGTTCATCGACCGGGAAGGTGAGCTCGTCACCGGCGTTATACAGCGCTCCGAAGGAGGGCTGCTCATCGTCCAGCTCGGCAAGGCAGAGGCCATAATGCCCCGGACGGAGCAAGTAGACTCCGAGCCCCACCGGCCAGGACAGAGGTTGAAGGTCCTGCTGCAGAAGGTACAGAAGACCCCCAGGGGTCCCCAGCTAATTGTCTCGCGACGAGACAAGAACCTGCTGAAGCGGCTCTTTGAGATAGAGGTGCCGGAGATATACAACGGCACGGTTGAGATAAAGGCAATCGCACGGGTCGCCGGTGTACGGTCGAAGGTGGCCGTGGCCGCGCGTCAGGCAGGCATAGATCCGGTCGGGTCGTGCGTCGGCGTGCGCGGCATACGAGTACAGAACGTCGTGGACGAGGTGTACGGCGAGAAGATAGACATCATCCCTTGGAGCGACGACTCCGCGAGGTTTATTGCACAGGCACTCTCCCCGGCGGAGGTTGCAAGCGTCAGGTTGGATCCGGAAGCGAAGACCGCCACTGTCATTGTCCCAGAGCGACACCTGAGCCTTGCCATCGGCAAAGATGGACAGAATGCGAGGCTCGCGGCGAACCTGACCGGGTGGCGCATTGATATCCGCAGTGTCGAGAGTCTCCTCGCGGAACAGCAGGCCGACCAGTCCGACGGTCAAGGCGCTCGGCCCGAAGCTGAGGCAGCCAGCGATGACGCCATTGTCGCGTTGGGAGCGGTGAACGGAGTGAACGGACAGCAGGAGGAGACGCCGGTGCCCGCGTCCGAGGTGGCTCTTGCCGGTGACAGGTCCGTGCTGGAGAATGACGCTGCTTCCTCAGTTGGAGCAACGGAAGGATCAGCACAGGACTGATGGCTCGAAAGGGCGCCCAGCCCGCGGTACGAAAGCAGCCGCAGCGCACGTGCATCGCGTGCCGCGAGACTGAGGGCAAGCGCGCACTGCTGCGACTGGTTCGGACGCCGGACACGGCGGTCGTGTTCGACCCCACCGGAAAGAAGTCGGGCCGTGGTGCGTACGTCCACGCCGCCGATGACTGCATCGGCAAGGCGCTGGACGGCGGTGGGCTAGCCCGCGCGTTGAAGGCTGAGATAACACCCGAGGTCAAGGGCGACCTCAGGCGCCAACTCGCTGCGCGAGTCTCGCAGGAGTAAGGGTGCCGGAATGGCGAGGTAAGGAGAAATAGGATGACGAACAGTAATTCCAGGCCGCCCAGCGGGCGGACAGGCGGCGGACCCGGTGCGCCCGGTGGCCCACGCAGGGGCGGACCTCCGCGCCGCGGCGGTGGTACAGGTCCCTCACGAGGCGGGGGGCGTGGCGGAGGCTTCGGCGGCAGGGGGCGCAACGACGGACGGGGGCCCCGCGGCGGGGCAGTAGGACCGGGCAGAAGCTCAGCGGTCACGGTACGGACGCGAAGGATCATAGAGCTGCCGCCTGTTATGACGGTGAAGGAGCTGGCCGACTCGTTCAGCATTAGTGCTTCTGAGGTGATCGGCGCCTTGATCGCTAACGGCGTTATGGCGACCATCAACCAGCAGGTAGACTACGAAACCGCTGAGGTCATTGCTACGGAGCTGGGCTACCAGACCCGACAGGTCATACCTCAGACAGATGAGGAACGCTTGCTGGCGGAGCTCGAGCAACCCGAATCCAGGCTCGGCCAGCAGTCCAGGCCGCCAGTTGTAACCGTAATGGGACATGTAGACCACGGGAAGACACGGTTGCTGGATGCCATCAGGCAGACTCACGTAGTAGAGGGCGAGGCCGGCGGCATCACTCAGCACATCGGCGCCTATCAGGTCGAGGTGCAAGGTAGGAAAATCACCTTCCTGGACACGCCGGGCCACGAGGCCTTCACGGCGATGCGCGCCAGGGGCGCCCAGGTCACGGACATTGTCGTGCTTGTAGTCGCCGCCGACGATGGGGTGAAGCCCCAGACGCTGGAAGCTCTGGCGCACGCAAAGGCGGCGGACGTACCAATCGTAGTTGCCATCAACAAGATTGACCGTGAGGGCGCGAACCCCGACAGGGTGAAGCAACAGCTTTCCGAGAACGGCCTCATCCCGGACGACTGGGGTGGCGACACTCCGTTTGTAGAGGTCTCGGCTCTACAGAGGACCGGCATCAACGACCTGTTGTCGCTGATCCTGCTGGTTGCCGACATCAAGGAAAGCAAGGCCGACGCGAGCAGGATGGCGGAGGGCGTGATCGTCGAGGCGCACGTCGACCCCAACCAGGGACCGACGGCGACTGTCCTGGTCCAGAACGGCTCTCTGAAGCTGCGCGACACGATACTCGTTGGTGGCGTCATGGGCCGCGTGCGAGCTATGTATGACGACAAGGGACAGAAGCTGCGGCGCGCCGAGCCGGCAACCCCCGCCAGGATTTTCGGGTTGGAGGGTGTGCCGCAGGCGGGGGACCGACTGCTCGCCATCACCGACGAGAAACTGGCACGCCAGGTGGCTGTGCAGCGCGCCCGCACCGCTCACATGACCAATACAGTCTCTGCGCGTCCTTCCTCACTTGATGAGTTGTTCAAGGGAGCGGCGGGCAGCAAGGCTAAGGAGTTGCGGATCGTGCTCAAAGCAGACGTGCAGGGCTCCATCGGAGCTATAGAGCACGCGCTTGGACAGGTGAGCGAGGGAGACATCACCGTCTCGGTTGTGTATTCCGGCACCGGTCCGGTCTCGGAATCCGACGTGCGGCTAGCCGCGGCGTCGGAGGCGATCATCGTGGGCTTCAACGTGCGGCCCGATCCTGCCGCTCGTCGTGTCGCGGAGGCGGAGAAGATAGACATCCGCTTCTACAACGTAATCTACAACCTCGTCGACGACGTGAAGGCAGCGCTCGCTGGCCTCCTCGATCCAGAGTACCGGGAGGTCATCGACGGCTACGCGGACGTCCGTCAAGTCTTCAAGCTGCCGGGTCGGGAGCAGGCGGCTGGTCTGTACATTACCGACGGCAAGGCGGTGCGCAACAGCAAGGTGAGGGTTCTGCGCAGCGGGACCGTCGTCTTCGACGGGTCGGTAGCCTCGCTCAAGCGCTTCAAGGAAGATGCGCGCGAGGTGCAGACCGGATTCGAGTGTGGTCTGCAACTGAACGGCTTCAACGACTTCGAGGAAGGCGACAACGTGGAGTTCTACCACCAAGAGCAGGTCAAGCGTTCGTGAGCAGGCGAACGGAGCAGGTGGCGCTGGAGGTACAGCGCCACCTTGGCGACCTGCTCCTGACCGAGGTCCGCGATCCGCGGGTCGGCTTCGTTACCATAACTGCGGTGGAGGTCTCCCCGGACCTTGAGCACGCTCGCGTCCACGTGAGCGTGCTTGGTGAGGAGTCGGACGAGAAGCTTTCTCTCCTGGCTTTGCGCAAGGCGGCCGGGTTCCTGCGGACGGAGCTGGGTAAGCGGATGCGCCTGCGGACTGTGCCTCAGCTGCGCTTTGAAGCCGACCCTACTACGAAGCAAGCGATCAGGATCGGTCAGTTGCTGCACGAGGCTGGAACGGCCGAGGACGATGAGGGCGACTCGCTCGCCGATCGCTGACCCGGTTTCGGGGCTGCTCGTGCTCTACAAAGAGGTGGGCCCCGGATCACAGTCTCTTTTGGGTGCCGTAAAGAAGCTCGCGGGCACGAGGCGGGTAGGTCACGGCGGCGCCCTTGATCCCTTTGCATCGGGTGTACTCCCCGTGGCGGTGGGCCGTGCCACCAGGCTCATGGATCGGCTTCACTCCTTCCCCAAAGAGTACGTTGCTGAACTCACGCTCGGCCTGGAGACGAGCACGGACGACCTGGAGGGCGAGGTGATCCGTGCCCTCCCGCCGCCGGTACTGGCGCTCGAGCGGGTCCTGGAGGTTGCCCTGCGTTTCGCGGGTGAGCTGCGGCAGACGCCTCCAGCCTATTCCGCGGTCAGGACGGGCGGTAAGCGCGCGTACGAGTTGGCCAGGCAGGGCGAACCGGTCAAGTTACCTGAGCGGCGGGTTCGGGTCTACACTCTTGAGATTCTGTCTATCAACGCCGACCGAGTCACTTTCCGGGTCTCCTGCTCGGCCGGCACGTACGTGCGATCTCTCGGCCGTGACATCGCTCGTGCCCTCGGCACGGCAGGGCACCTAACGCGCCTGACACGGACTCGGGTGGGACCACTGTCACTCGAGCACGCGCTCACATTGGAAGAAATCAGAAACTCTGTCCAGGCGCTGGGGCTGCGGTCAGTCCTACACTCGCCGGATGTGCTGCTTGAGGGGCTGTCAGCAGTATCGCTTGACGCCCAGGCCGCAGCCGCTACGAGGGGTGGTCGGGTTGTGACGATGGGCACGGTGCCCGAGGATGGCACGCTCGTACGCGGCTACGACGAAACCGGTAAGCTCCTGGCTTGTCTCGAGAGCAGTGGGGGTGGTCTCCGCTCCAGGCTACTGCTACAGTAGGGTATGTCGCGGGACGAGGGCAGGGCAGGGCAGGTTACCGAGGATGGTACCCGTGGCCGCGTTCTTACCGTGGGGATGTTCGACGGTGTACATCTCGGACACCAGCAGCTGCTGCGTCGTACCGACGAGGAGGCGAGGCGGCGAGCCACGGAGGCGACTGCTCTCACCTTTCAGCCGCACCCACGGAGCGTGCTCTCCGGCCGCGAGGATACCGTTCCATTCCTGACGGGCCTGGAAGAGAGGCTACGACTCATCGTGGCTGAAGGGATAGCCAGTCCCGTCGTGCTCCCGTTCGACGGCAAACTCGCCCAGCTCTCCGCGTACGACTTCTTCACGCACCTGACGGAAACCCTTCCCTTCGAAGTGCTTGTAGTTGGCGAGAACTTCCGGGCTGGCCGCGGTCGCGAGGCGGGCATCCCGGAGCTCGCCGAGATCGGTCGACAGCTTGGTTGGTCCGTACAGCCGGTGCCGGCTGTCAGAGTGGCCGGCGACCCGGTTTCAAGCACCCGGATACGGCGCGTCCTCATCGAGGAGGGCGATGTAGATCTGGCAGCTCGGTTGCTCGGCCGGGCGTTCGCTGTGGAGGGACGTGTCGTGCCGGGCGCTGGGCGGGGCCGCACGATAGGCGTGCCTACCGCTAATATCGGCGTCCCGGAAGGACGCGTCATCCCGCGTAACGGGGTTTACTATTGCCTGGCCGCTGGAGGAGTGTTACCGCCTCAGGGCGTACCCGGAGTGCTCAACGTCGGCATCCGGCCCACGTTCGGTGTGGGAACCCGGAGCGTCGAGCTGCACCTCCCGGGCTGGTCGGGTGACCTGTATGGGCAGCAGCTTCGGGTGGAGTT
>JADDPT010000045.1 GCA_016781735.1 Rubrobacter sp. | reverse complement strand
GCGCGCGAGCACCTGCCCCAGAGAAGTGCCGTCACGCCTGCAGATGCGGTTTCTCGGGTGGGCAGGAGCTACCTGGACAATTAACTACAACATTTCTACTGCGCCAGGGTAGAGCATGCCCAGAAGGAGCGGCAGGTTGGGTCTTCTGGCCGCCGAGTAGCGTCTGAAGGGAGGACGTCATGGGCACAAGCCTTCATAAGCCTAGTGCATAATGGGGCGATCGGATGGGGGATAGACAAGCGGCCGTCTTCGTGATCACAGGCGAAGTAGTAGCGGCCGACGTGGGCAACTTCGGTGGCTATGACTACTCCGCACTGCATGCGCGTGCCACTACGCTGATTCAGTAGACAAACGACGTGTAGCGCTGCTGTATGAGCTGAGTCGGTAGCGCGCGCAATTATCCGCTGATGGGCTACAGCAAATCGAACGCAATCATCAGCGCGATACCCACGACAATCCAGATCACGATGATGATTTGTATCTTTGGGCCACGCGGCCGTTGATTACTCAAGCGGTTCCCACCTCTCACTCGCACGTAACGCATATTGTCAGGAGTAAAGTCCGAATCCGCAGCAACCGCACCAGGTCGTTGCGACACCACAGGGGGAGCGATGCACTTGTCTCGTCCGATCCGGAACCTACTACTCTCCGCGTCAGGCGGAGATGGGATGGACGTCCCAGCTTAGTTTGCCGATTTGATCCGTTGCGATGAAAAAGGTATGTTCCAGCGAAGCGTAGACGCGGCCATCGTACCTCCTTGGTCGACAACACGTTCCGGGGACCGGTTCACATCGGGGTTTGAGATAAAGCTCTCGGCTATTACATTGCCGTTTTGATCCAGCCCACTCTACTTAAGTGACAACAGGGGCGGCCTAGCGGCCGCCCCTGTTGTCCGTCACATTGGGCTAGTCCTCGCTGCGAGGAAGTCCTCTCTCGTTCATGTCGCCGCGGCCACTTCTCTGGAAGCCACCGGAGCGAGGCCGCTCCTCGCGCGGGCCGCGATCAAACTGCTGAGGAGGCCGGTCGTTACCGCGGGGCGGTCGGTCGAACCGAGCGGGACCCTCCGGCCTGTCGCCTCTGTCCCGCGAAGGTGCGTTGGGACCGCCCGCGAACGGGGGACGGGACGTCTTCGGAGCAGGCATCTCGCCGGTGAGGATCGCTCGCCGCGAGAGGCTGACCTTTCCATTGCGGTCAATGTCGGTGACCATGACGGTGATCTCGTCACCCATGTCGGCGACATCCTCGACTCTCTCTACCCGGCCCTCCGCCAGCTCGCTGATGTGCACCAGCCCATCCTTGCCCGGTACGAGTTCCACAAAGGCGCCGTACGGCATCACCCTCACCACCTTACCAGTGTAGGTCTGCCCCACCTCCACGTCCTTCGTGAGACCCTCCACTCGCCTCCGCGCGTCCTCGGCGCTAGCGGCGTCCGCGGAGTAGATCAGTACGGTGCCGTCGTCCTCGATGTCTATCTTCGCCCCGGTAGCCTCGGTGATACCTCGTATGACCTTGCCACCTGGCCCAATCACCGCGCCGATCTTCTCAGGGTTGATCTTGACGGTGATTATGCGCGGAGCATAGCCGGAGAGCGCATTCCGGACATCGGGGAGCGCCTCGACCATCTTGCTCATGATGTACGCCCGGCCCTCACGCGCCTGCTCGAAGGCGTGACGCATGATCTCGAACGAGATTCCTGTCACCTTGATGTCCATCTGCAGGCCGGTGATGCCCTTCTCGGTGCCGGCGACCTTGAAGTCCATGTCCCCGAGTGCATCTTCCATACCCTGTATGTCGGTCAGGATCTGGTAGCTGCCATCCGGCGCGGTTATCAGGCCCATGGCAACTCCTGATACCGGCGCCTTTATCGGGACTCCGGCATCCATGAGGCTCAGGGTAGTGCCACACACGCTGCCCATCGAGCTGGAGCCGTTGGAGCTCACAACCTCGGAGACGACCCGAACCGTGTAAGGGAACTCCTCCTCCTCGGGCATCACGGGCAGCACTGACCGCTCGACTAGCGCGCCGTGACCGATGTCCCGCCTGCTAGGCCCACGCAGCATCTTGCTCTCGCCCGTGCTGTAGGGCGGGAAGTTGTAGTGGTGCATGAAGCGCTTGGCCTCTTCGATGCCCAAATCATCAAGCATCTGCTCTTCACGCTTGGTGCCGAGAGTAGTAACGCTTATCACCTGCGTTTGCCCGCGGGTGAAGACTGCAGAACCATGCGTGCGAGGCAACAGTCCAACTTCGGCACTGACCTCGCGTACCTCGTTCGGCTTGCGTCCGTCAGGCCTGCGGCCTTCTGTTAGGATGGCATTGCGAACCTCTTGCTTGAGGAGGGCCTCGAACTCGCGGCCAAGCTCGTCGCTGACCAGCGTCGGGTCCGATACGTCGTCGGTCGCCATCGCGTTGATCAATTGTTCCCGCGCGGCGGCGATCGCGTTCTGCCTCATGATCTTGTCGGGACTGTTCACCGCTGCGGTCAGGCTACCACCGACGATCTCGCGCACGCGGGCTCGCAACTCCTCGTTTACCGCCGGCACCTCAAATTCGTGCTTCGGCTTGCCTATGGCATCGATGAGCTGCCGTTGTAGCTGGACCGTCGGCTGCAGCCCCTTGTGGCCGAATTCTACCGCGCCGAGGACCACGTCCTCGGGCAACTCCTTTGCGGAGCCTTCGACCATTAGAACCGCATCGGCGGAGCCAGCGACCGTCAGGTCCAGAAGGCTGTTCACGCGCTGGTCGGCATCTGGATTCAAGACGTACTCACCGTCCACGTAGCCTACCCGTGCGCTGCCGACGGGACCGGCGAAAGGGATATCCGAAATGCTGATCGCCGCACTCGCCCCGATGATCGACAAAAGGTCGGGCTCATTCTGGTGGTCGGTGCTCATCACAGTCACGATCACCTGGATGTCGTACTTGTACCCCTTGGGAAAGAGCGGGCGGATTGGGCGGTCGGTGAGTCTGGCGCTCAGGGTGGCGTTCTCGGATGGCCTGCCCTCCCGGCGTATAAACCCACCGGGTATCTTACCCGCCGCGTACATCCGCTCTTCGTACTGGACGGTAAGCGGGAAAAAGTCGAGCGTGCTCGGCTTCTGTGAGCGGACGACCGTGGCAAGCACCACGCTGTCGCCGTAGCGTACAAGCACGGCGCCGTGCGCCTGCCCAGCCAGCTTGCCAGCCTCGAGGGTGAGAGTGCGGCCGGCTAACTCTGTAGATAACTTGGTTTCCATATGTCTGTCTCAAACTCCTCGGCGGAGGCGTCGGGTCGGTCCAACTAGCCCGATGCCAACGCGTAAAAGAGCCCAGGCAGTTAGCCTGGACCCTTGCGATTATCTGGGTTTGATTTGTGGCTGTTTACCGGCGGGCTCGGTTAATGTCACGTAGCCCCAGCTCCTGAAGTAGCTGCCGGTAGCGGTCAAGATCGTTCTTCTGCACGTAAGCCAGCAGGCGACGCCTGTGGCCGACAAGCTTGAGTAGACCGCGGCGGGTGTGGTTGTCGTGCTTGTGCTCTCGCAGATGCTCCGTGAGCGCTGCTATCCGCTGCGTTAGCAGGGCGATCTGTACATCCGACGACCCGGTGTCGGACTCATGATTGCGAAACTGCTCCACAACCGGCGCCTTCGCGGCGGCGTCTATCCTCATCCTTCCTCCATACAATTGCTTCTTATCTTCTAATTCCCGCAAGTATACCATAGACGGCCGACGTACCCGCCGGGAGACGCGTCGGTTGGGTAAGCAAGTGGGAATGGCGGGTCGTGGCTCTAGCTGCCGATGGGTTCGGACCGGAGTGTTGTCGCGTCAGGAGCTAGTTGGCGTCGGGCCAGGACGAGGGTTAATAGTCCGACGGCTACGCCGAACCAGAGAGTGCAGAATCTGATCAGGAGCGTTGCGGCAATAGCCTCGGACCTATCCATCGCCCCTGCACCAAGCGTGAGCAGCAGGAGGCTCGTCACGGTCAGGTCCGCGACCCCCAGACCACCCGGCAGCAATGACGCCGACCCTATCAGTGTGGACGCCCCAAGCACGAACGCCGAGAGCAGCAGCAGACGCCACGTCGGTGGCTGGCCAAGCCCGACCAGCACCAGGAAAAACGCCACGCACTCGCCTGCCCACGAGACGATTCCCAACAGTATGCCGACCGCAAGCGGTGACGGAGAGAGCAGGTTGCGACTACTCGCGTACAATGCAGCAATGTCCGCGGTGCGCTTTCGCACGAGCGGCAGCCTGTCGGCTGCTCCCAGTACCAGCCGTCGCCCGGTCTCCGTGACCGATATCCATACAACCAGCGCCGCGAGCAGACCGATCACCGCCAGCACGGGCACTCCAACCCTGTACAGCGCCAGCCCACCCGCGCTGAGCAGCAACAGCGCTATGCCGTCGGTCAGTCGCTCGGCCATCACTATGGGAGCAGAGACGCTTACGGGTGTGCCCGAGACACGGCGCAACAGCACGCTTTTGAGCAGTTCTCCGACCTTACCTGGCGTCATAGCCATCGTCAGCCCGCCCAAAAAGATCGCGAGACTGCTGCCCAGTTTGGTGTGCCCGGCGCCCACGCGGCCCAGGTAGTAGTGCCATTTCACGAAGCGCAGGGCATAGTTGAAAACGGTGAGACCGAGGATCATAGGGATGAGGTCCCAGGCGAAGGCATCGAGCGTCGCGCGCAAGGCACGCACATCTGCCGCGGCAATGAGAGCCAGTACAACGGCTACGCCGATACCGAAACCTATTAGTAGCTTGTTACGCAGGTCAGAGGAAACGGGCACTGAAGGCACTCCTGAAAATTGGCGACTCGCGAGTATAGCGCAAGCAGCGCCTCTCACGCCCCCGAGATCGGACGGCGGATGGCAGTCTCGTGCCACTTTGCGTTCGGTGACCAGCGGCGTAGGACGCGACGAATGAACTAACTGGGCAGTGACGCTAGAAGAAGAGTCGGGCGCGGAGGAACAGGAATATTGCCGACGCGAAGGAGAGGACTGACAGAATGCCGAGGGTGGCGGGAATCGTTTCATCGGCCGCCCCGGGCCCCTGCTGCCCCTCATCCGGGCCGGCTTCGCCCGCCCGATATGCTACTCCAGTGTCTGGTGCTTCGGCAGTAGCGACCGCGCCCGGAGCGTCTGCAGCCTGGGCACCAGATTGCTCCCAGGTGGCTCCAGTCGTCGCGCCGCCCTGTCCGTCTGGTGTCGGCTCGACGGTCTTCGCCCCGATCGCGTCGGTCTGCACTGTTGCGACCACGCTGTCAGCGGCTGCGCTTCCCGCGTCCGCTTCGGGAGCCGTAGCCGCATCCCTGGGCTCTGCTCCAGACGTACTGAAGGTGACCGTTGCGACCGGCTCGACCTCAGCTGCGGCACCTATCGCAGAATCTTCGGTGGTAACAGACTCAGGAGCACCAGCCGCCCCTTGGGTGCGCGCCGCCTCTGGCTGTACTTCGCTGGGGGATGCGCCTCCCGTTGCACCCCCGCCTGACTCGGGCGCATCCACACCTCGCGAGGCGGCATCCATGACGGCTGCCTGCTCTGAGGGGGAGCTCGCTGCAAACTGGAAGCCATTGTTCCGCGGGAGCGCGCCTATCATACCGAGTGCCAGCACAACCGAAGCCGCCAATGAGACCCACGCGGGCCACACCGAGCGTGCAGGGCGGCGGACCGCGAAGTCGTCGAGTACGAATGATCGAGGCACAACCAACTCGGGCAACTGACGCAGCATATCGAGCATCCGCGCGTGCTCATCTAGCTCGGCCGTACACTGCGCGCAGCCTCGCACATGTGCTTCAACGACATCTGTCTCGGCGTCACCGAGCTGCCGGTCGCCAAATGCGGCCAACTCTTCGGGTGCCGGGTGACTTCCCGGCGATCGGCCATCAGGCCCCAGCAACTGCATCCCCCCTCATCGTCCCAACCGCGGCCAAGCGCGGCGCTCACTAAACAAACGCACCCGGAGTCATCAAAGTTCCCCCGTCTCCAGCAGCAGCCTCCGTAGAGCGGTTCTCGCCCTGAACAACCGTGACTTGACCGTTCCTAGAGGGAGGCCAAGTGTCTCCGTCAGTTCGTCGTACGTGAGGCCCTGGACGTCTGAGAGCAACACGACGAGCCGGTGCTCAGGCGGCAGCTTTTGCAGGCACTGTTCCACCGCACGAAGACTCGCGGACGAAAGCGCCGCTGCCTCCGGCCCCTCTTCCAAAGCCGACTCCGGCGCATTCACCGTACCCTGCTCGAGAAGCTCGTCCAACGACGTGGCACGATGCCGGTTGCTCCTGCGATACAGGTCCCGTGCCTGGTTGATCGCTATGCGAAATAGCCACGCTTTGAAGGACCCTCCTTTGTATGTCCGTATGCTTCTCCACGCAGAGATAAACGCTTCCTGTGTGACATCCTCAGCAAGCTGGCGGTCACCCACATGGCGCAACGAGAGGCTGTACAGCTGCCCCTGGTAGCGTTCCACGAGCAGGTTGAAGCTGCTCATGTTGCCCTTTTGGGCGTCTTGAACTAGCTCGTCATCGCTGGCTACGTGCAACGCTCACCAGCGCCTGAGTGTCTTGACTGTCAAGCGGACCCTTACCTATACTGCTGGCGTGGCCGAAGTGGTGGAATGGCAGACACGATCGCCTCAAAAGCGATTGGGGGTGACTCCGTGTGGGTTCGAATCCCACCTTCGGCACCGCCACATCCCCTGCTCCCAGGCGGCGCATTATATCACCACTGGCTCGGGTGTAATTCTAAACGACCACAGCGCCCCTGAGATACCGCCCGCGCCGCTGTAAGGAGGACTCGAGTCGTGATTCTTGGCGTGCTTACGGGCGGCGGCGACGCCCCGGGACTCAATCCCGCCATTCGAGCTGTCGCGCTCTCCGCGCTGGCCCAGGGTGACCAAGTCATCGGCTTCCTCGGTGGCTGGAAGGGCGTGCAGGAGAACGACGTCGTCGAGATAGACCGCGGGTGGGCGGAGTCCATTCTCGACGAGGGCGGCACGAAGCTCGGCACCTCTCGCACCAACCCGATGAAGAGCGAGTCTACGATGAGCGCGGTCATCGAGAACTTCAGGGGCAACAAACTTGACGCGCTTGTCGCGATTGGCGGCGACGACACCCTGAGCGTCGCGGCTGAGCTCTCTCGGCGCGGTCTTCCGGTTATTGGCCTTCCCAAGACGATGGACAACGACGTGCCGGAGACCGACTACTGCATCGGCTTCGATACGGCCGTGAACACCGTGCGGGACTCGCTCGACAAACTGCGAACTACCAGCAGGTCCCACGACCGCGTTATGGTCGTCGAGGTGATGGGGCGGGATGCGGGCTGGGTGGCCGGAGTGGGATCGATGGCGGGCGGTGCGGACTGGGTGATGCTGCCCGAGGAGGAGCCTGATGTCGAGGCCCTGTGCGCCCACCTCACAAAGCTGCGCGAGGATGGGAAGACGTACGCGCTCGTCGTCATAGCGGAGGGCGTTCAGTTGGGGACTGCTCCTTCCGGCGTCGACCAGAAGACAGACGCCTTCGGGCACGTGCAGCTTGCTTCGAAAGATGTGGGCGCCACTCTCGCGGGTCTGATCGAGGAGAGGTTGGGTTGGGAGACCAGGTCAGTCGTGCTCGGTCACTTGCAGCGCGGTGGCTCCCCGTCCGCCTTCGACCGGGTGTTAGGAACGCGCTACGGCGTTGCGGCGGTAGATCACGCCCACAGGGGCGAGTTCGGCATCATGGTGGTGATGAAAGGTTGGCAGCTACGGACAGTTCCGCTGGACCAGATAGCAGGGAAGACGAAGACGCTCGACCCGGGATTTATCGCGCAGTTGAAGCAACTCTTCTAGAGCGAGACCGGCGACCGCGGCAGTCCGCCTCGCCCATGACAACCTGCGGCCATCCGCTCCCCACATAGGAGGCGGGCCTAGCCGAGGTGCTGGTGGGGCATGGAAGACTCTTGCCACCTGCCGATGCGGCGGTACTTCTCGGCCCGGTCGTGCAGTAGTCTGGCAGAGTCATAGCCGCCCTCATCTTTTCCGTAGCAACGCTCCAGTTCGTCGAGCGCGCTTCGCAGGCACTCACCAACACTCACCACTACGCTACCTGGGTCAGTGTGAGCTCCGGCGGAGGGTTCCGGCAAGATCCCGTCGACTATGCCGAAACCATGCAGGTCCGGCGCAGTAATCTTCATTGCCTCGGCGGCATCGCGCGCCTTCCCGGCATCATGCCATAGGATCGCCGCGCTGGCCTCTGGTGAGGCAACGGAGTAGACGGAGTTCTCCAGCATATAGATGCGGTCGCCCGCGCTTAGAGCCAGCGCACCACCGCTTCCGCCCTCGCCTATCACCATGACCACGATCGGGACCGGCAGGTTTGCCATCGTGTACAGACTGGCGGCAATTGCCCACGCCTGACCCCGCTCTTCGGACTGCAGCCCCGGATCAGCGCCAGGCGTGTCGACGAAGCAGACGAGGGGCATGGCAAACTTCTCGGCTAGCTCCATCATCCGAGTCGCCTTGCGGTACGCCTCAGGACGTGGCATTCCGAAGTTTCGCGTCAAGTTCTCCTTGGTGTCCGATCCACGCTGATGACCAAGCACCACGACTGAGCGGCCGTTGAGCGAGCCCAACCCTCCCAC
Source organism: Rubrobacter sp. (assembly GCA_016781735.1). GTDB lineage: Bacteria > Chloroflexota > Chloroflexia > Thermobaculales > Thermobaculaceae > LC3-1. The sequence continues at coordinate 1,174 of JADDPT010000045.1, read as the reverse complement.
GAGTGCCTGGTCATCACTGTGAACTCTGTCGCCATGGAGCTCCAGCCATGGATCGATGAGCGCGCCGACGTAATCGAGCGTCTTTGGCCGCGACTGGTTTCGCGCCAACTGGACACGATCCCATGCGCTCCGCAGGTTAGGAGACAAGCGCGGGCCTCTTCGTTGCGAGTAGTCGCAGCGTCTTGCCGATGACGGCCGGTAGCTCGCGCCGCGGCACTACGAGATCGATCATCCCGTGACGCAGACAGAACTCCGCAGATTGAAACCCTGCGGGCAGCTTCTGACGTGTGGTCTGCTCAATCACACGCGGCCCCGCGAAACCGATGAGCGCGCCCGGCTCTGCAATGATGACGTCCGCTACGGTACAGTAACTGGCTGTTACACCTCCGGTACACGGATCGACCAAGAGAGCTACGTGAGACAGCCTCTCTCGGCCGAGGCGTGCGAACGCGGACGTGGTCTTCGCCATCTGCATCAGCGAGAACATCCCCTCCTGCATCCTAGCGCCGCCGGAAGAGGATACCGTCAAAACCGGCAACCCCCGCTCCACGGCCAGATCGACAGCCCGTACCAGCTTCTCGCCGTAGACCGAGCCCATACTCGCACCCATGAAGGAGAAGTCATTCACGCACAGCACGACCGGGCAGCCGTCAATTGCCGCCATCCCGACGCGCATCGCCTCATCCATGCCGGTCTTCTTCTGGGCCTTGGAGAGCTTGTCGGCGTAAGACTCACCGTTGCTTACAAAGCCCAGAGGGTCTGTCGCCCTCAACTCGGTGGCAAACTCGTGCCAGGCCCCAGGGTCGGTGAGCTGCTCTATGCGCTGATGTGCCCGCATCCGGAAGTGGTGGGAGCATTTCGGGCAGACCATCTGGTTGCTCTCGAGCTCACGCCCGTATAAGAGCTCGCCACACTTTCTGCACTTCACCCACAGATCTTCAGGGATGTCCCGGTTCACCTCGTCGGCTGCCCGAAAGCCGGGATGGTGGTGGCGTCGTATCCAGTCCTTCAAGGGCCCTATCCTTAGCGTTATCCCTAGAGCATTCGCAGTCGCGGTCCACAGATGCAGCACGACCGTGAAAGTCGCGCTTTGGAACCGAACTAAGCGAACGCGGGAGCGATGATACAGCGCGCATTATAGCAGAGGGAAAGCAGAAGTCTCGTGCGTGCTCAG
>JADDPT010000016.1 GCA_016781735.1 Rubrobacter sp. | reverse complement strand
TTTGGCTGGACTTGGTACGTACTGCGGGCAATGTGCGGGCTCGACCGCAGGTGCACCTCATCGCTCCGCATCGCGTGGTTGTTAGAAAACGCCCAGGCGAGATGCGGGCGTGAGGGAGGCGCGTTGGAACCGACCCTAATCATTTCCCACCGTGGTTGGCTGGGCTAGGTATTGAGTGGAAGTCGGATGGTAAACCGGGAACCGACACCCTCCTGGCTCGCGACGGTGATGGCACCGCCGTGCTGCTCCACCACCTGACGAGCGCTTGCCAAACCGATGCCGGTGCCGCCGATCCGACCGGCAACGTTTCCGGCGCGGTGGAACCTCTCGAAGATTCGGTCCAGGTCGGTCGCTGGAATGCCTAGGCCCTCGTCCACGACCTCAAGGACAGCCCAGCCAGTGCGCCCATCCTGATGGCGACTGACATTCACGGCTATGTTTCCGCCGTCGGGGCTGTACTTTATGGCGTTGGAGAGCAAGTTGGTTAGAACCCGCTCCAGACGCCCGGAGTCCCACACGCCTGTCAACTCCGGAGTCGTTGTCTGGAGCTCTATGCGGTGGGTTTCGGTTGTCGATTGATACTCGTCTACGACCCCGCGGGCCAGCACCACTAAGTCCGTCGGCCGCTGGTCAAGCTCGAGGGGTTCACCGACCTGCAGGAAGGTGAGATCCAGAAGCTCGCTGATCTGGTGGCTCATCTTCGTCGCCGCAGCGTCAATCCGTGCAAGACCGTCGGCAATGGTCTCCGCGTCGGCACTACCCATCCGCGCCGCCCTCCGACGTAGCACTTGCGCCGTCCCCTTGATGCCTGCGAGTGGGTTCTTGAGGTCGTGCGAGATAGAGGAAAGGAACTCGTTGCGGGCGTGCATCGCTTCTCTCGCCTGGCGAAGCAGACGACTATTTTCCGCGTTCGCAACCCGCATTTCTATCTCAGTCATCACGGATGCAGCCAGGTCGGTAAGGATCTCGACCTCCTCCCGGTCCCACGCCCGCGGCACGTGGTCAATCACGCAAAAGCTCCCGAGCGTATGACCATCGGAGGTGATAAGTGGTATCCCTACGTATGCAATAACATCAAGGTCAGGTATCGCGAGGTTTTCCGCCACGAGCGGATGCTCGCGCGCGTCCTCGATAATGAGCGGTTGGGCCGATGCGACGACATGCTGACAGAACGAGTGCGTCAGCGGAGTCTCCCGCTGGGATGCCCACGGTTCCGGCAAGCCGATACAACTCTTGAAGTACTGCCGCTCCTGGTCGACCAACGAGACGAGAGCCACTGGACACCTGAGAACCCGCGTAGCGAGGCTGGTAAGTCGGTCAAATGCGCCCTCGGACGGGCTGTCCAGAAGTGCCGTGCGCCGAAGGACCTCGAGCCGCTCCAAGTCCCGCACAGCGGCGAAGGGTTTCTCCATAACCACCCCTACCTACGTCGGTGTCTTTGCGTGGAGTATATCACCTTCGGGTCCGCTCCCCCGGCGGCGCTCTTCCCCTACGGCAATTGCAACCGGCCGTCATGGCGAGCGCAATTAACAGCCCCGTATATCCTTCGCCGTCGTGAGATCGAGCGACCCATCGCCAGGCGGCTGCCCCCGCCCACTTCTGTCGGGGACAACTGTACGGCGGTTCTGGGTGGGGAAGGGGGGACTCGAACCCCCACGCCCTCGCGGGCACTAGCTCCTAAGGCTAGCGCGTCTGCCGATTCCGCCACTTCCCCAATGGCTCAGCACAGCACATCTGGTAGCGCGGCGATAGAGACTGCCGTGCGTGCTGCAGGATACCTCGCCGAACCGGTGAGGGAGAGCAGCGCGTCAGGCTGGCCCATCGGTCGCGGCTGTACTGCGCTGCCCAAAGGATAACAGTGGCTTCTCTGAAGCGTCAAGCCGTTGAGGGCGGGGCCTTAGGTGCAGGTAGAGTTCTTCTGCCCACTCGCCGCCGTGCTGCGGCGCGGACATCCGCTCGCAATCCTCCGCAAGTGAGCGGATGTCGTCCGAGGCCTGAGCGGAGAGGAGGGCCAGTCGCGCTCCCGTGCTGACTGCGTCCGGCAACGGTCGGAACGTGGCCGGCGAGACGTCGGGCAGGAGACCGATGTCGGTAGCGTTCCTCACGCCCCAGTGAGCAGAATCACCGACCAGCACGACGCGATCGAGGTCCTCCGGCTCGAGACAGGCGCGGGTCAACACGCCGCGGGTGGCGACCATCATGGCCGCCCGGAGCCGCTGCACCGCCGTGACGTGGGCCTGGCGGAACTCCACGCCCGGCAGGACGTCCCCGGGAGAGAGTCGGAGCGTGACCTTGCCGTGTACTTCCGACAGCCTGCCGGCTATCGCTGCCTGCAGATCGTTGCCTTTCTCGCGAGCCAACTTACCACGCTCGTCAAGCACACCGGCCCGGCGCAACTCGGCAGTGCAATCTATGGCGGCCCCGAGGCCGATGCCGCTCGGCGAGTCACCGGAGTGTTGCAGCCTCAGATCGTCTACAAAACTCACGCGCTCGACGACCTTCTCCTTGCCGAGCGGCGCGAACCCCACGGCCGCACCGTCCCAATCCACAGCGGCTGCGAGCCAAGCGCGGCGGGCGTGCACCGCGAGGACCCAGGGGAAGGGCTGCACGGACACGACGAGCGTCGCGCCGGCGTCAATGCATCCCGCTGCCACGGCGGCGCACGCAGCGGCGTCTGCAATGGGATCGAGGCCGGCGCCCGATGCACGGAGCAAATCGTGCCCGGAGTCGGAAGTCAACTTGGCGCCGCTTATCACGACATCGGCAACGTCATCCGTTCTGCGGTACGCGCTGGAACAAAGGGCCCTCACCAATCGCCGGGTGGCGGACACTGCGTTCTCCTCGTGCACACTTCCGCCGTCAATATCTCCAATGAGCTTTGCCTGCGACCAGGAAAGTTCCTCACCAGTTCGTAGGTCGAGCAGCCAGCCGGTCAAACGCCCACCATCCACGACGGCCGCTACACCGAGGAGATCTCCACGGTTGGCTCCCAACTCGACTCGTCGCAACTTACTCGCCTGAGTGTGTAGCGTCAGCTCGCGTGGAAGGTCGCGCAGCGCCACGCGGGGCAGGTGGTGGGCCAGATCGCCGGTGGCATCGCTCGCGCTCGCTCGGATGATTGCCCGCTGTGCTGGCGGCGCGAGCTGGTACCCGTAGTGCTGGTTGGCGATGCGGATCATGGTGCTCTGGCGAGGGATGGAGAGTATGGAATCTGCAGTGATCCGTGTAATACACCCCAACCGGATACCCTGAGATAGCTGGTCGCGGGTGAGGTGTACGCGCTCCCAGGGACTGGGCTCGGGCGCGCCCGAAACGAACTTCACCTTGCATGCGCCGCAGAAACCACTGCCCCTGCACGGAGCCGCCAACGGCACATCGAGATCGCGTGCAGCCTGTTCCACAGTCGTTCCTTCAGGCACATCCGCATCGCGGGCGTGGGGGAGGAAAGACACCCTGGCGTAGGCTTGGCGACTGTAGAGGGGAGAGTTAGCCACGGAGCGACTATAGCAACGGGCCGGTCCGGATGCCACGCCGTCAGCGGTAGCTGGCGAGCGCCTCCAGCAGCAGCTCAACGAACGCGTCGCGGTCTATAGCTAGACCGACGGCAGCGTTGGCCCGCTCGCCTGTCACGCCGAGCACATCACACACCGTCCGTCCGCGAGTATGTACGCCCGACGTCTCCACGGCTACGTACATGTCGCGCGTTTGCACGATGCCGGGACGGAGCACCTCTGCGACGGCACACGCGTCATGTACCGGCCCCACCTCCCAGCCGTACCGGCCGCGGTGAAAGCGGCTGTAGAACTCGAGGAGCTCGCAAGCAAAGGTCGATACGCGAGTGCCCATTCTTCTAATGCACTCCAGGTCACGGTCGTACAGGAGAGCCTGGTGCGTTACGTCTAGGCCGACCATCGTGATTGGTACTCCTGCCTCGAACACGACCGCGGCGGCTTCAGGGTCCACCCAGATATTGAACTCAGCGCTCGGGGTTACGTTGCCCTCTCCCACAGCGCCACCCATCAGCACGATGCGCTCGATATTGGACGATATCCGGGGGTGCATCCGCAGAGCAGCAGCAATATTGGTGAGCGGCCCGGTGGGTATGAGCGTTACCGTTTCGTCCGATTCCAGCAGGAGCCGTGCTAGCAGCCTGACCGCATGTTCGCCGACGGGAGGCACGGAGGGTTCAGGAGGGACGGGACCATCCAACCCTGTCGCGCCGTGTACCTCGGGCGCTGTTTGCAGTGGTCGTAGCAGGGGGGCTGGCAGACCTTTGGCCACTGGAACGTCCTGGTGCCCGACGACTTCCAGCACGACGCGTGCGTTCATGACAGTACGATGAAGCGGGGCATTGCCCGCGCAGCACGTGATCGCCACTACCTCCAGCTCGGGGTGCGCGAGGACCAGCAGAATCGCCAGCGCGTCGTCGTGGCCAGGGTCCATGTCCAGTATCACCTTCAATTGCGCACGCTCCTCCCCTGCGTCCGCCTACACTCAGCGGCGAGGGCAGTATACAGGAGGGGGGATAAGAACAGAGACGTCCCTGGAAGGGGACGTCTCTTTGGATCTGGGGTCGGCGACCGGTTACTGGCGCTTGGAGGCTGCGCCTCGGCCGTTGGCTGACACCTTGTCGACTGCCTGTGCCTGCTCCCGCAGGCCCGGTACACGCTCCATTAAGTCGGTGATCTTCAGTCCGGTGAGTCCCTCAACCATTGCGGGCGCCGTCGCAACCATCTTCGCTAGGTCGGTCGTGATCTGGTTCAGGCCCGCACCGTTGGCGCCGTCGCCTGTAGACACCACAGTGATCCGGTCGACGTTGGACAGCGGTGCGCTCATGCCCTTCACGAGCTCAGGCAGGTTCGCAACTATCCGGTCCACAATGGCAGCCTCATTGTATCCCTGGTAAGCATCAGCCTTGAGCTGCATGGCTTCCGCCTCGCTGGCGCCCTTCGCCTTGATGATGTCAGCCTCCGACTGACCTCTTAGCCGGATGACGTCTGCTTCCGCCTGTCCCTCGGCTCGGGTGGCGTCCGCACGGCCACCTGCCTCCAGAATGGTTCGCTGTCGCTGAGCCTCCGCGAGCAGCTCGATCCGCCGGCGCTCCGCCTCTGCGGACTTGAGAACCGTAGCCTCCAACTCCCGCTGCCTGCGCGAGATCTCCGCCTCCTGCACGCGGATCTGCTCCTCGCGCTCGACACGCTGCACGCCGACCTGCTCGGCGATCACCTGCTGCTGCATGATGTTGGCCTGGATGTCGTATGCCTTGTCCGCGGCTGCCTGCTGCTTCTTCACCGAGGCGTCGAACTCCGCCCGCTTGAGGTCGAGATCGCGCTGTGCCTCGGCCTGCCTGGTGGCTGAGGAGGCTTCCGCTATCACCCGCTCCTGGTCCGCGAGCGCCCTAGCAACCGCCGACTCGCGCATCGTCTCGGACTGCCTGATGGAGGTATCACGGGCCATCTCGGCGGCCGCGACGTCGGCGATTTTCTTGATGCGCGCGATATCGGGCTTGCCCATGTTCTCGATGTACGCGTTCTGGTCTCGTACCTCGCGGATTGTGAAGCTCACCACTTCCAGCCCCATCTTCGCCAGGTCTTCCGCCACGTTTGAGCGCATTCGGTCGGCCACCATCTCCGGTTCCTTCACGATGGGCTCGACCGTGAGCTGACCTGTGATGCCGCGCAGGTGGCCTTCCATCACTAGCCGGATGAGGCTCTCCCGCTCCTGTGGGGTCTTGCTGAGGAACTGCTCCGCAGCGGTGCGGATGCTCAAGGGATCGCTCTTGACCTTGATCTGCGCGACAGCTTCGACGTTCACCGCCACGCCCTGGGAGGTGTAGAGGTCCTGCTGGGGAGCCACGTCGAAGCTCATCAGCTCAAGCGAGAGCTCCCTGTAGCTCTGAACCATGGGCAGGATAACGCGACCACCACCCGTGACGATCTGCGTCCCGCCGAACCCATAGATGATCAGCGCCTGATTCGGGCCAACCTTGCGAAATATGCGAGCGATAAGCCCGAAGGCCAGCAGCGTCGCCAGCACCAGACCGACGATTATCACTGCAGTTACCGGATTCATTATCTTCTCCTCGATCTCCTACTTTCGTTGTTCCAGGTGTACTCGTAGGGCGAGGTTGGATCCCGGCTCAGCCACTTCTCAAACTTGATCATCCAAGCGCGCTCCTCTCCGGACCGTCGGGCAGTACGGAATTGGCGCCGTGCTCGGCGAGAAGCTTATCGAAAAGTTCCACGTACGCTATACCCCTCTCATAACGGAGCACAACGACCTGGGAGCCGCGCGGCAGCGAGCTTCCGTCGGTACTGCGGGCACCCTCACTCCTGGTAGCGCCGCCGCGCTCGTACACGATCTCGCCCGTACGGCCACCGTCGAGTGGGATACTGACGCGTGCAAGTGTGCCCTCGAGCCGGTAATCGGCCTCGCGCATGAACGATGTCTGACCGGGTAGCAGCACCTTGACGAGCATGAAGAAGACAATGCTTCCTCCGAGCAGACCACTCAGGGTAGCAAGCAGCAATACTGGCAGGAGACCGATGCGGACCTGAGCGCTGAGGAGGTACCCAATCCCGCCGAACCATGTCAGGAACGCCGAGATCGTGCCGATATTGAATGGCGACGCCCCATGGTCACCGAAGTCGTGTCCGCCGGAACCGAGGTGGCCGAAGTGATGGGACATAAGATGCAAGTCGGCCTGTGCGAAACCGAGCAGGAAGCTCAGTACGATGGTGGACAGCCCGACAAGAAAGATGCCGAGAAAGATCGCTTCCATCTACCGGCCGCTCCTTCCCTAAGCCTTCTCAGACTCGATGCAGAAATCACGCTCGAGGAGCCGGTCGAGCTCGGCGGCAGGCAGCTGGAGGAGCCGCTCAAGCGCCTCGAAGTACCGTCTGGGCTGGGCGCGGCTGGAAAGCTCGCTCATCACCTTCGCCACCAGGTAGTCTCCCTGGAAGTGCTGAGCCTGGGTGCGGAGCCAGTCCACCAGCCGATCGCCCCCACCATCGAAGCTGTTAGTAGGCTTGGCGTCGTCCACAAGATAGCCGGGGTGTACCTTGAAGAAGTCGGCGAGGAGGGCTCGCGTGCCCGCCGAGAGGTGAACGCGCGCTCCTGACTCGAGCTGCGAAAGATAGGCTGGGCTGACGCTTCGACCTAATTCGGCCTGCATAATGCGGACAACTTCAGCCTTCGTGAGCGCTCGTAAGAGCCCGCGGGATCTGCCGTCCTCCTCGCGCAGTAATCGTAACTTTTCGGCCAGCGTCATCGATCACCTTCTGTTAGCAATCCGCTACCATTATAGTAACAATATGCTACGGGACAGTCAATACCTGATGGCGTGTCTCTCAAGACGGCCTCGGTGTGATGGCCCGCGGACGAGATATACTGTTCACATGGGCTCCAAATCATTGCCGTCCGCTGGGTCGCCGGAGTTGGTGCTTGCATCGGCCTCCGCTCGCAGGCGCGAGCTCCTTGGCTATCTCGCGGTACGCTTCGTGGTAGCACCCACCGAGATACCGGAAGTACCTGTTTTGGGCGAATCTCCTCACGATGCGGCGCTGATGCTTGCTAGGGAGAAGCTGCACAGGGCCGCGGACGAGCACCCCAGCAGCGTATGCCTGACGGCTGACACGGTGGTGGATCTGGATGGGGAGATTCTCGGCAAGCCAGCGACATCGGACCACGCCGTCCAGATGCTGCGGAGCCTTCGTGGCAGAAAGCACCTGGTGCACACGGCCGTCGGCATAGGAAGTAGCCTGGGTGAGGAGTCGATCGTCAGGACGACATGTGTCGAGATGCGGACCTACTCGGACGTCGAGATCGCGGAGTACGTCGCCAGCGGCGACCCGATGGATAAGGCAGGTGCCTATGCTATCCAGTCACCGGAGTTCAGGCCCGTAGGCAGCTTTACCGGCTCGTACAGTAACGTGATGGGTCTGCCGCTGGCGGAAACTGCCCGGCTGCTAGCGCGCTTTGGCTTCTCTCCGGTTTACGAGCCTGAGATGGAGATGCGCCTTGCCGCGCAAGGCAGCGGGCTGGGCACAGGGGCCCGAGCGCTGTGAGGGGCAGGTGGATCGAGTGCGTGCCCAACTTCAGCGAGGGCCGGGACAGGGCCGTCATACATCAGATCGCGTGCGCCGCCATTGATGCGGGCGCCTCGCTACTAGACATCCACGCGGACGCGGACCACAACCGCTCCGTCATAACGTTCGCCGGCGCGCCGAACACTGTCGTGCAGGCGGCTTACCGGGCAGTTGAGACGGCGGTTGAGCTGCTTAATTTGGGCACCCACGAGGGCGTTCACCCGCGAATCGGCGTGGCAGATGTCGTGCCATTCGTGCCGGTCGGTAAGACCAGTATGGACGACTGCATCAGCGCCGCGGAGGAGCTCGCGCAGCGACTGGGGAAAGAGTTGCGGCTGCCCGCCTACCTCTACGAACACGCTGCGCGGCGGCAGGAATACCGGAACCTGGCGCACGTGCGCCGTGTGCACCTGGAGGCGTTACGGGCTGCGGAGCACGGCGGCCCTGTCGCACTCTCGCCGGACGAGGGGCCGGCCTCGGTTCATCCCACGGCAGGCGCTGTGGCGGTTGGCGCGCGGGAGGCCCTCGTTGCCCTGAACTGCTGGCTCGAGGCGCCGGACGTGTCTTCGGCGCGGCGAGTGGCTGCAGCTGTGCGCGAGCCTGCAAGCGGGCTTCGAGGCTTGAAGGCTCTGGGCCTGTGGCTGCCCGCCGAGGGGCGAGCCCAGGTCGCAATGAACGTCACGGACGTGAACAATACGCCGCCGCACGTCGCGGTTCGCGCGGTGCAGCGGCTATCGGAGGGCGAGGGCGTCTCAGTCAGCGGGTCGGAATTAGTGGGACTGATACCGCTCAGTTCGGTGCTTGCCGCGGCAGCGGACTCACTGGGCCTGGAAAGATTGGAGGCCCGACAGGTGTTGGAGCTGGCGATGGAGGAGAAGGAAACGAGCGTGGAGATGGAGACGTTCCTTGACAGCCTGGCAAGCGGAGCCCCCGCACCGGGTGGAGGCGCAGCAAGTGCCTTGGCAGGTGCTCTAGGGGCGGCGCTGGCCTCAATGGTGTGCAACCTCACCATTGGGCGACCGAAGTACGTGGAAGCAGAAGAGGCGACACGGTCCCTCCTGGCACGCGCGGAGGCGCAACGTGCCCGCCTGTACGGGCTTATGCACGAGGACGAGGAGGCATACGGCGACTTGCTGGCCCAGTACAAGCTGCCGAAAGAAACGCAGGAGGAGCGAAGCCGGCGCGATGAGAAGGTGGAGGCCGCGCTACGACGAGCCGCCGATGTTCCACTCCACGTGGCGCGGGCGTGCATGGAGGTCCTGGCGGTCCTCGGAGATGTAGCAACATTAGGAAACCCAAATGCGATCAGCGACGCGGGCGCTGGGGCACACCTTGCCGCTGCCGCTGCCAGGGCATCCTTACTCAACGTGAGGACAAACGCTGCTCTCATGAAGGACCGTGCACAGGCGCAGGAGTACCTTCGAGAGATGGAGGAAGTGGAGCAGGCTGTGGCGAAGCTCAGCGAGCAGGCGGTCACCACCGCCATTGGGCGGATACGCTAGAGATGCAGCCTCGCTAGCGCTCCTCGCGCTCTGCCTCTTGCTCTTCTGACAACTCCGTCGTCGGTTCCTCGGAGACCTGCGGCTGGGCAGCCTCTGGAGTGAGCCCCCGGTGCTGCTCGAGCAGGAGAACGAATACCTCGTCGAGGTTCGGCCGGTACTCCTCCACGTGACTAGCGTCTGCACCGTTCTCCTGAACAAGGGTCACGAGCTGCGCGAGGCGGACGGACGCATCATCCACGAAGATACGCAGCTCGCCGAGGCCCCGCTGCTCCACTCCGTGAACCCCCTCAGCGGTCTCAATCGCATTCAGGACGGAGGATGTCAGGCCTGTGACACGCACATCCACCGCCTCTCCGCCTATCGCCTGCCGCCGAAGCTGCTCGGGCGTGCCGTTTGAGATAATTCTACCGTCGACCATCAGCGCGACGTGGTCGCAATACTCAGCCTCAGTCACGTACTGTGTTGTGACGAAAAGCGTGCGTCCTTCCTCTCGAAGCCGCCTGAACTCCGTCCAGAGCTGCTCACGCAGAACCGGGTCAAGTCCTGCGGTCGGTTCGTCGGCGAAGATGAGTTGCGGCCGGTGAGACATCACCGACGCTAACATGAGCCGCCGCTGCATCCCTCCGGAAAGCTCACTCGCCAGCTTGTTACGGTCGTCCCAGAGATCAACAATGTGGAGCGCGCGCTTAATGCGGCCGCGGCGCTTCAACGGACTAATCCCGTACATCGAGGCAACGAAGCGCATGTTCTCCAAGGCAGACAAATTTGGGTAGAGGGAAAACTGCTGGGGTAGGTAGCCGATGAGCTCGCGGGTGCCGCGGTCGAAGCGAGCGGGATCCCCGCCGAGCACGCTCAGGCGACCCCCAGTGGGCTTGTAGACCCCGGTCATCATTCGTATCGTTGTCGTCTTGCCCGATCCGCTAGGTCCAATGAAGCCGAATATCTCCCCCCGTTGGACCGCGAAGGAGGCGTCGCTCACGGCCGTCTGGCCGTCGAACGCCTTCGTGACACGGTCCGCGATGATGTCATACTCCTCCGGCTCCCCATGGGACACCGCAACCTGCTGTGCAACCTGCTCCACTTGCTACTCTCCTCGGCTATCTACGGCTGCGGCCTCTCGACAATCTCTACTATCCTGATGCCTTCCGGAACCCGTGCCACCCGGAAGCTGGAGCGGGACTTTATCTCTTGTGCCTTCAGGTCTCCGATGAAGGCGTTCACCCATGCCTCGACAACGAACTCAGCGCCGATTGCCTGCGCGGAGCCCTGTGGAGGCTCCGGAGCCAGTTGCAGACCGGAGACCCGCAGGTCGACATCAACTCCCTGCTCATCTTCCTGGCGCTCGACCTCGGCAATCACTTGGTCGGTCTGAACGCGCGCGGTCCCCACCGTCTTGGAGCGGACCGCTTCGAAGTCGTCGGCATCGAAAGCCTTGAAGTACTCCTCTACGACGACTCGCGCCTCCTCGGCTGACGGAGGCGGCCCCGCAATCGCCGGCACCACCGTCGCTGCCACCTCGGTCGGCGGTGGATCGAAGAGCGACCTGTCCACGATGTCGGCTCCCCTAAAGAAGCTTGGACTCACTCCACTCGGCCCTCGTTCTTCGGTCGGCACGGCTGTAGGGGAGATGGCGCTATCCGCAACTGCAGCCGTGGGAGTAGCGGCGGGCTCTGTGGTCACTGCCTCGGGCGTGGGCCGCTGGAGGCTTGCCCACAGGCCCAGCACGACTAGTAAGGCTACTGCTCCCAGAAGGGATATTCCGGTGCGTCGTCTACCGACTCCAAGCCTGCTCATCGAGGTGCGGGTAGCACTTACCGCGCCACAGAAAGCAGAGTCCCCAGGAAAACCGACGAACAGAACCGACGACCTCAGTCGTTCAGATTGGTGTAAGCGATGCGTCCGCCCGACATCTCAACTACAAATGGAAAGAGACTGCGGTCGAAGCTCCTGGAGTGGGAGATAATGCAGATCTGCGGAAATATGCTCGACATGCTGCCGCGCGTGATGAGCTCGATCAACGCCCTCGTGCGCTCCTCGTCGAACGAGCTGAGCGGCTCGTCCATGAACAGGAAGCCAGGCGACGATCCCATCTCCTGCGGTAGGCTCGCGACCGCGAAGGACAGACGTAGCGCCAGGCTTAGCTGGTCCTTCGTGCCGCCGGAGAAGACGTTCTTGCCCACGTACCGCCCCGCGGAGTCGTCCCACACGTCGATGCGGTAGTCGGGGGTAATTCGAGCGTCGTGGTAACGTCCGGCAGTAAGCAAGGGAAGTATCAGCTTCATGTTCCGCTCGGTCTCCGGAAGCACGCGCTCCACGAGCCTGCGCCGTGCCTCGGCAAGGATGATCACTGCACGGCGCCGAACCTCCAGGTCCCTCGCCGCCGCCTCCCACTCCGACACACACTCGGAGAGGTCAAGGCCGACAGGATCCAGTTTCCGGGTCGAGGATAGGTGAGCCGCAAGCGTAGATAAGGAGGCCAGCTCAGCCTGCCGGTCGTCAGCCGAAGATAACTGCAAGCCGCCCCCGAAGTCAACGCGTGCGAGTGCCTCATCCGCTACGTCGACCGCCAACTGCTCGCGTCCAACTGCACGCTCGGCGTCGCGCAGCTCGTCGTCAACGCTGCTCGTTGGGTCGGAGAGCACGGCCGAGCGGAGATGGGCGATCCGGACGTCTAGGTGGGTGCCGTCTCCGCTTGCCGTGTATTGAATCCGGCGGCTTTCCGCTTCCGCGATGAGCTCCGACAGCTTGTAGTCCGCCCGGCCAGAGATCACCAGGGTGGTCACAGTGAGTACCGAAGCTACGAGCCCGAGAAGCGGCGCGGAGGCCGCGAAGGCAATCAGCGCGAGCAGCAGCAGGGCCGAGCTGACCGTTCCACCGACTAGCACCGTCCTAACACGCTGTACCTCCAGCTCTCGTGCCGTTGACGGCTCAACGTGGCGGTTGCGCTCCCCCGACGACTCCATCTCTCGCTCTAACGACCGAAGCTCCAATAGTGCCTTGGCGTGCTCCTCGGCGGCGGAGAGCCTATTCCTCGCCTGCCTCAGAGCGGTGGCCCGTCGCTCACGCTCGTTCTCGCGGAGGGAGGCCATATCGCGCTCGAGCTCCATTGCGAGCGCTGACTTGCGCTCTTCGATTTTGGCGAGCTCGAGCCGGTCGGCGAGCGACTCCACGCGTCGCTCGTCCGCTGGCCTTACGCGGCACTTCTCGTCCAGGTTTGTCAGCTTCTCGAGGTTAAGGATCCGGAGTAGCGAATCTCGCCGCTCTCGCCCGTCGAGCTCCTCAAGCTTTGAAAGCTTTTTCTGCTCGACGAAGCATGAGTTCAGCAGCGCCGCGCCGTCGAGGCCGCCCAGCTCGGCGATGATGCGCGCGTTAACGGCCCTGACCCCGCTCACCTCCTCCTCGCCTCCCGGCCCGTGAATTGCCAGGGAAGCGCGCGTTGACTTCGAGCGCCGGACCGCTCGGTGAACGGTCAGCCGAAGACTGTCGGCACGAAGCGTGAGACTCACACTGGCGGCGTCCGCGCCGTAGCTCACTACGCTCTCGAGAGACCCCCTGCCTTCCTCCGTCACGATCGGCGCACCATAGATGCCGAAGTAGATGGCCTCGAAGAATGTGCTCTTACCCGACTCGTTCGGCCCCTCTACAAGGATGGCGCCCCGGTCGGGGAAGCTCACAGTGAGCTGACGGATGCCTTTGAAGTTACAGACATCGAGCCGGTCGAGCGTGATCAAGCGTACTCACCCAGGAGAGTTTCCCGCGCCGCGACCAGAAGCTCCCGCTCAGCTGGATCCTCAGCGGCTGCGACCATCTCGTTCGCGACTTCCGCTATCTCCGCTTCCTGCGATACTCGCACACCACGAGCTACGTCCTGGCGGAACCCATCCTCGAGGTAAAGGCCGGTGGCGTCGAGCTCGAACTGAAAGCACGTGACGGCGCCGTAGTCCTGTAACTCACGGAGCTTCAGCGCCGCATACGTTTCTCCATGGACGCGGCCTCGCACAACAAGCCTCACAAGGGTGTCGGGAGTGCCGTGCGACTCTATCAGCTGGCGCGCCGTTCCGTGTGGGTCGTCGCCCACGCGCTCCGGGTCCAAGGTGAGCGATACGCGCGGCTGTGCGCCAGTCGGCACGTGTGTGACCGAGGTAACGCGGCCGCCATCATACTCAAGCGCTACGAAGCCCGGCTGCGAATCCATCTCACCGAAAGTCATCCGCTCAGTCGCACCGGGAGCAACGAGATGTACCTGTCCGGCGCGCTCCATGACGAACTTGTGGAGGTGACCGGCGACAACGAGCTTTAGGTTTGGCAAGCGCCGAGCCGACTCGAAGCGGAGCACCGGCTCCGACGCGCCGGGATACGCGTGCTTCTCGATCGAGGCGTGAGTGATGAAAACCTCCGCATCCGCGCCTTCGCTCTGGAGCAGGACTTCGAGCGGGTCCAATGCGTGTTGCCCCGAGGGAGGCGTGTACCCAGCGACATTCAGCCGCTGCCCGCCCACTCTAACCTCCTCTACGCCAACGGTTCCAGCCGGGAAGAGTGTCAGGCCGTGGAGGCTCGCTAGCGGCGATAGCGGCGGCACACCTCCCTGGATGGTCGTGCCGGATGGCGTGTCGTGGTTGCCGCTGACGGCGAGCACTCGCACACCGGCATCGTGCAGGCGATCGAGGCAATCGGCGACGAAGAGGAGGTCGGCGTTGGAAGGCGTGGGAGAGTCGAACAGGTCGCCCCCGTGTAGCAGGAGTCCCGCTCGATGCTCGATGGCATACGTGACTACCGCGGCGAATCCTTGTCGTAACCTCAGCCGTCGCTCGCTCAGCCGTGACGGTGTCATGCGAGCGTGGTAGCGAGAGAGGTGGTTGTCCGCAGTCGCGACGATGAGGAGGGGGGCCATACTCGATTTTAGACCGGCTGCGGTTACGTTGTCCAAAGGAATGGCACAACGGCAAAGTCACCCGCGTGCTAGGAGCAGAGTGGACAGGAAGGACCGGTCCCCGTGATCGATCCGCTGAGGCAAGATGCGCGCTCGCTGGTCAGGAAACCGGCCCTTCCTCTGTCGGTGGCCCAACGATTGGGCACATCATGTAAGGCTGAGATCAACAGTTGACAACACTAGGCGACTCCCTGCGCTATCCAAGCGGGCCGATGAGTCCAGCCCTTGGAACAGACCGCAGCCTCGTCTACGTTCAGCGTAACGGTGTTGCCCGAGATTTGAGCTATGGCGTTGTACGGGATGTACAGCACGGTCTTGTGGAGCAGACCCTGGTGGACCTCGATCCGAGAGCACAGATCCTCGTCGCAGCGCTCGGTGCTGTGAGCCGGATCAGTGCCGAACCACACCTCCGCAACCTTGCCAAGCTTGGTTCCGTCGGAGGAGTGGACTTCTGATCCTTTCCGGACATCGCCCAGATTGACTTCCATGTCAGTCCTCCTTTGGCTTCGCTACGCGTCGGCGCATCCTGCCTGGGGAATATGCAGCATTGGGCGTGCCACCATTATGTTTAGTTGGCGTGGGAATTGTTGGCTATAATCCGGAGACTCGACCGCTCGGGGCCGTGCGGCGCTGAGTAGGTATGGTCTTGCCGGAGTACCCTGTCACGCTTGACACTGCCTAGCTGCCATGCCTATAATCAACATACCAACGGGGCGGTAGGACCGGCACCGAGCGCGGGCATGGTGAAGGGGTATCATAGGTGCTTCCCAAGCATCTGGCACGGGTTCGAATCCCGTTGCCCGCTCCAGGGACTTACGCGGGGGTAGTTCAGCGGTAGAACACTTCCTTGCCAAGGAAGGGGTCGCGAGTTCGAATCTCGTCTCCCGCTCCGTACGATAAAGGGTGTCGCGTTGCGGCACCCTCTTCGCTTTAAGGTCGAACCCTGTTTCGGAGTCGGCAGCCCAACATGTACACGGCCGGGGCAAGCAGCGCCAGCACGAGGGCAACGATGAGCGGATTGCCAGGGGAGTCCAGGTACCAACCTGCCGCTGCTGAGAGCAACGGTATCGCCCCGACATCACCTCCTCGCACGTCTCTAGCAACCGCTGCAAAGCCGGGGCGCAGCAGGTAGCCGAGGACGAGACCCACGATACTCGCGGTCGCTGCGTAGAGTAGTGTGTCTGTGAACTCGACGCTCCCGCTGGTTGGATCGTCCTCTGCGCTCTGCGGGTTCACGCTACCATCGCTCCACCTCGACGGGCACCTCGATCACCGTGGCCCGGTCGGCACTGAGCGCATCAACAAGGACACGCTCAAGCTCGGAGGCGTCCTGCGTGCAGTGATATGCAAGGCCGTATGCCTCCGCCAGCAGACTGATGTTCGGGTGCTGTATGTCACAGGCTATGTACTCCCCGCTGTAACTGTCTCGCTGGACGCGCTTCACCGCGGTGTAGGTCTTGTCATTGAAGATCACAAGCGGGAAGACGACGCCGAACTGGCGGGCGGTGGCGAGTTCTTGCAACGTGAACTGGAAGCTGCCCTCGCCGCAGACAGCGACGAGAGGAGTGTCCGGCATGCCTATACGGGCGCCGATGGCGGCGGGCAAACCGAAGCCCAGCGTTCCGAATCCCGTCGGCATCAGGAACGTCCGGGGACGGAGCACCGGATAGTACGTCTGCGATGCGTACGCGAGCATCATCATGTCGTTGCAGAGGATGCCTTCCGGCGGTAGCGCGGAGCGTATAGCGTCGAGGTAAGCTAGCAGTGGACCACGCTCCTCGCGTAGCCGCTCGAACGTCGCGCTCCTGCCCCTGGCCGCGCGCTCCTTGCCTTGACGGCTGGTTTCCCGGCCGGCCAGCGCCGCTATCAGCGCCTTTAGTGCCTGCCCGGGCTCGGATACCAGTCCCTGACTGACAGGATAGTTCAGCCCGATCTGCCCTGGTCTGGATCTATCTGCAGGACCGCGCCTGGCAAGGGCATGACCCACTCGTCGGTCTCCTTGCCGCGTAGGATGCTTCCGACGACAAGCACCACGTCCGACTCGCGCAGTACCTCGTTGACCGCCTCGACGTCTCTTCTCCACACTCTGCCTAGCGCCAGTGGGTGATTTTCGGGTATCGCTCCCTTTCCGAGTGTGTCGGTAAGCACCGGCGCACCGAGCAGTTCCGCCAATTGGGTGAGGGCTTCCGACGCACCGGACCGCACTACCACGTCGCCGGCGATAATGAGCGGTGTAGCCGCGCTAGCCAGCAGTTCGGCTAGTTGCTGGACCTGCGCTTCGTCGACCGGTGCTGGCGCACGCTCCGGCAGATCGTATTCCACGTACTCCGTCTGTTGCTGAAGCACGTCGAACGGCAGCTCAATGTAGGCTGGCGTGGGACGGGGAGCGCTGAGGTGGAGGAGCGCTTCACGCACGGCGGAGGCGACGGCGGACGCCCGCGCGGGCCTGGTTGCCCAACCGGTAGCCGCGGACATCGCGCCGAGCTGGTCCTTCATCTCGTGAAGGATTCCACGGAACGGCGCCGGGCCGTTCTGCACGTAGTAGCTTTCTATCTGGCTGCTGATACAGAGTACGGGCGAGAAGTCGGCGTACTCGGTGCCGAGAGGGGCGAGTGCGTTGAGCGCGGCGGGGCCGCTGGTGGTGATCACCACGCCGGGTCTGCCGGTCGCGCGCGCGTACCCGTCGGCCATGAAACCAGCACCCTGCTCATGCCTGGCGAGTATATGGGTGATACGCGGCTCCCTGGCCAGAGCATCGTAGATGGGCAGGTTATGGACGCCGGGGATGCCGAATACCGTTGTGAAGCCCGCATCGGCCAGCGCGCGAACGACGCACTCGCCGCCCGTCAGCCGCGCCACCTAAGGACGCTCGCCCCGGTATTCCTCGCCCGGTGTGCCCCGACCCGTGCGCGTCTCAAGGCTGTTGCCGGCCAGGTCGTCGGCCAGTCCGGGGTAGTCCCCAGTGCCCTGGACCGCCTGGTCAGCGGCCGTTAGGCTGGGTCCAAAGCCTGGTGGTCCGTCAAGTTCCTGTGCGCCCTCCGTCGGCATGTCCAGGTCCTCCCGCACGAACTCACCCTCGGCGCGGGCGGCAGCGTAGGCGCCCGTCTGACGCACCACCTCGTTCACCGAGTAGAACTTCTTGGCGGCTGGGAGGTACAGGTACGCCTCGTCAGGTAGGTCGGGCAGCTGCTCGCGTATCTGGTCTCTTGTAAGACCGGCGCTGAGGTCCAGTGTCTCCAGCCGCTGGCGAAGGTCGTGTTCGCTGATATTCATTTGCTGCGCTGCTCCATTCCTGTCTATTCTGTTGCCCGGCGCTCGACGAGCGTGAGCGGCACGTCGATGCTTCGCTCGCCTCTGCGTATCGAGAGCGTCACCTCGTCACTCGGGTCGTACTGCCGCAGGATACGCAAGAATGCGCTCTCGTCGTCTATGGGGTGATCGTCTATAGCGGTTATTATATCGCCCTGGCGCAGGCCAGCCTTTATAGCCGGTGTAGTGAAGGTCGCGCCCGTGCGGGGGTCTGCGTCTATGTGCTGGCCTCGAATGTTTGGCAGGTCCTCAAGTACGGAGCGCTGTGGCGATAGGAAGGTGGCCACAACCCCAATGAACGGGTAAGTAACCTCGCCGTTCTTGAGTATCTCCGTCGAGACGTCTCGGGCGGTGTTGATCGAGACCGCGTAATTGATTCCCTGAACCGGGACGCCCGACTGTGTCTGTCGCTGCCCTAATGTGTTTATGCCCACGACCTCGCCGCGGAGGTTGAGCAGCGGTCCGCCCGAGTTGCCGGGGTTAATGGCGGTGTCCGTCTGGATAAGGTCATTGAGCAGCGCGCCGGGACGGTTACCGCTGGGCGGCTCCTGCTCCGATCGCTCGAGGGCCGAGACAACACCCGTCGTCACCGTGGGAACTGCCAGGCCGAGGGCGCTACCTATGGCGAACAAGGGCTCGCCTACTCTCAGCTTCGTGGCGTCGCCCAGCTTGACCTTCGGCAGGTCACGCAGCTGCACCTGCAGCACGGCGATATCCGTGAGTCGGTCCGTCCCTACGAGCCGAGCGCGAGCGATACGACCATCGGAGAAGATGACGCTGATTCGGTTGCCACCCTCAACGACGTGATTGTTTGTGAGGATATGGCCGTCGTCATCGAATACGAACCCGGAGCCGGTGCCGGGACTGGTCGCGGATTCCGAGATGATCTGCACAACTGCGGGTTGAACCTTCTCGACCAGCACCGTCAGTTCCGCAGGCGCAGTTGGGGCTGGTGCTACAGTGGCGCCTCTTTCGGTGGCCGGCGATAGCACCGGCTGCGCAGTCAGGGCCGGTGGCACAGATGTAGACTCCGTCTGCTGCTGTTCGAGGGGCGCTGACCCCGTGTCGGGCTGGGAGCGTGCTACCCCGGTGGTCGGGGCAGGCTGAGTGGCACGCCCTTCTCCTGTCGCTCCGTTGAGTGAGCAGCCGGCAACCAGAGGGATGATCAGCGTGACAAGTACCAGATAACGATGGCGTCTCCCTCTCGTGGGTTCGCCTGCGTGCATGAACCTTCTCCTATCCAAGGGCCTTCCAGATCGCGGCTGGTCCCACCCCGGTCCGTACTGATAGACCCATAAAGTACTATTCCGATGGGCGACGCCACCTCAGTAGAATCATGATGAGGGACAGAGTTCCCTCCTCGTGCCTGATCCCGCCAATCGGCAGCTACTCACCACGGAGGCCTCGAAATGCGCCGAATTCTACTTGCTATTGCTATAGTACTAACCTGTCTCAGCTCCATGCCGCTCGCGGGAGTCGCAGCCCAACCCGAAAAGAAGGGCACAGTCGCCTCGGAGTGGAAGGAGACCTTCCTTCAGCGTAGAGGTCGAACGACGCTGTCGTCCATCCAGAGGCCGGAGCCCCGGACTCACCTCTCGAAGAAGCACCAGGCCGACGGCGGTGAGCTCGTAGCCGCGAGCACATACACCAGTCCAGTGCACGAAGCAGGCCAGCAGTTCAACGCGGTCGGACCGAACTGGAAAGCGTCTGTGCCTGAGGGCGCCTCCCTCCAGGTGTTCGTGCGTACGAGCCCTGACGGTACGGCGTGGCGCAATTGGACGGAGGTAGAGGGCGACCATGAGGATGGCAAGCGAGATCGCGATGGCCGCTCCTTCGGCTCCCTAGTTATGGGCGACATGTCGGGATACGCTCAGTACCGTGTCGTCACGACGCAGGCCCCTAGCGGAAGGTGGCCGCGGGTCGCCGACGTCACGCTGACTTACATCGACTCCACAGCGGGGCCGACCGCTCAGGAGGCTCAGGCGAGCAGTTCGGGTGCGTACCAGACATTCGGCGTGTCGAAGCCCGCAGTGATCTCCCGCGCAGACTGGGGAGCGGATGAGAAGCTGCGCTTCGACTCCTCGGGCAAGGAGATCTGGGAGCGCGAGTACCTGCAGGTGACCAAGGCGGTCATTCATGACACGATCACGAAAAACAACGATCCAAACCCAGCTGCAACGGTGCGGTCGATCTACTACTACCACGCGGTCACCAGGGGCTGGGGAGATATCGGTTACAACTACCTCATTGACGAGCAGGGCCGAATCTACGAGGGACGCGTCGGCGGCAACAACGTGGTCGCAGGTCATACCCTGTGCTACAACTGGGGCTCGGTCGGAATCGCCGCTCTTGGCGATCACGCTAAGGTAGCACCGTCGGATGCGATGGTGCGAGCATTTGAGCGGGTGATAGCGTGGCAGTTCGACCGGAAGGGTATCGCGCCGCTGGGTCGGGGTATCTTCATGGCGGCTAACATCCGTCCGAAGGGCGACGCCAACAACATCATGGCTCATGTAGACGCGAGCAACATGCCGACCGCAGAGCAGCGGTGCAGCAACACTCACGTTGATCCCGGCCCGTATCTCTATAACCGCTTCGGTGAGATACGTAAGAACGTTGCGGCACTGATGGGGTACACGCCAGTACCCAAGCCGGAGATAACCGAGGTGACGGTCAGTCCGTCCAAACTGAATGCCGGCAAGGCCGCACGCGTGGAAGTACGGCTGCGTAACGCCGGTACAGGTTTGATGGAGACCCAGGCACCCTACCCGTCGACTGTTTACGCCGAGACGGAGACTTGGTCGGCGCGAGGGTATGCCAAGGTGCCGGGCAAGTACCGCTTGCTCCTGGATCGCACGGACGATCCGACAGGGAGCATTGGACCGTACCGATGGGGCATCGGCGCTGCGTTGCTGCCCGGTCAGAGCCGTGTCGTCACCGGCTACGTCACTGTGCCGCGGGCTACGTCCGGAACGTGGTGGGTTGGCCTCAACCAGGAAGAGGTCAGCGCCGTCATAGCGCGGCAGGGCGACACGAACGTATCCTTCGTGTCCAGCGGCGCGGAGGACACTACGGGTGGGGTTATACGAGATGTGACTGTAACTCCTTCCGTGGTCAGTCCCAACGGGGACGGGAAGAACGACAGCGCGTCGATACAGTATCGCGTTACCTCCGCGCAAAAGGTCAAGGTGGAGCTATATACAGCATCGGGTGAGTGGGTACGAACGATCCGCGGATGGACCGCTGTTGGAACGGACCTTCAGAAGACCGCCCTGGCGGCCACCTATTACGATTACGTGCTTCGCACGAATCAGACTCTGCCGGAAGGTTCGTTCCAGTTGAGGATACTGGCGAAGAATGACGCCGGCGCGGTGAGGGAGGCCATCGTGCCTCTGCGGGTGGACGTGACACCGCCTAGCGTGGGCACTGTTAGCAGAACACCGGCATTCATCTCTCCCAACGGCGACGGCATCCAGGATACATCGCGCATCAGCAGCACCTTCTCAGAGCCGGTCAACTGGCGCATTGAGATAAGGAACTCGGCGGGTACACTGATTCGTACGCTGCGCGGTAACGGGATGTCGGTCGGCGCCGTGTGGGACGGCAGGAATAATAGCGGGATTTTGGTGCCGGAAGGGGCGTACGCCTATCAGCTGTTGTACTCGGACGCGGCCGCGAACCCTGGTCTCACGCGTAGAGGCGCGATAGGGATGGACGTGACCAGACCGACAGTGCTACCGGCTACCGCGTCTGGAACCGGGCCATACAAGCTTACGTACAACCTGAGCGAGCGCAGCGCTGTGACCGTCGTGGTTACGGGATCCGGAGGCCGGCGCGTGGAGGTGCTGCGACGGACGTATCAGGATGCAGGCACCCAGTCGGTGTCGTGGAACGGCACGCTCGCCGATGGTTCCGCCGCGCCGCCCGGCACATACCGGTGGAACCTCTATGCGACCGACCGCGCCGGTAATAACACGGCGTACTATCCGACCGGCAGGTTGTTCACGGTGGAGTAGTGGCCGCCACGCAGATTCCCATGTGAAGTGTCGGGGAAGAGGCAGATACTACGCTTCCCCGGCCTTCATCGAGACGTACTCTAGGACGGCGGCGTAGACCCTACCATCGTCGCGAAGGCGCTCCTCCAGGTTCTCCGTCATACTGAACCTGCGAAGGGCATCCTCAATCGCTCGCTCGTCGTAACCCTGAAGATATCCGAGCTTCTGGAGACCCGCTCCAAGCTCGCGCGCACCCTCACCATGCAGGGGCACAGTGGGCTCGTCCGGCCGAGGGTAGTAGAGCTTGTGAAGTTTCAGGAGGCGGGCTAGCTCCTCAATTGGCTGGGTATGGTCGTCCACACGCAGGTCTAGGTAGCGGTCATTGAAGCCACCGTAGCCGCCCGCGAGCTTGACAACCACGAGGGCCGCGCTCTGTTGTCCGCGACTGTCGCCACCGGCTGCCTGGGCTGCTTGCAGCGATCGCACCAAGCGCTCGGCGAGTTCTTCTCCTGCGGTAGCCTCAAAGGTCTTGGCCAGTGCATTCACTGTCTCCTCTCCCACTAGGATGTTGCCCTGGCAGGCGTAGCCGGGGCCGGTTCGGCCTCCAGCCCACGCAAAGCAATCTGAGCCCGTGAAAGTCGCTGCACGGCCTTTGGTGTCAACTATGCCCACCTGCCGAGACTCGCGCTGCGGGTCGTCAGCGAGGAGCATGGAGAGAGCTTCTTCCGGTTCGGCTCCGCGCTCCAGCAACTGGAGTCCCCTTGGTCCGTATGAGGTGTTTGCCCAGGACTGTGTTGCAATTGCACCGATGCCCGCCTTCGCCCACGGCACCACACTGCCGACAGCCAGGAACTTACTTTGCGTCGCAACGCCTAGCTCTCCGTGGTCCGCGTCCCACGCGACGATGGAGAATGTCGAGGGCCGGTAGGCCATGGGAAACCTCCTGTGTGAGCGAGAGTCGGGAGCATGAACGCAGGTACAATGCCAGGCCCTGACTGGCATTTATCTTGCGACCTGGGCGCGACGTCGATGCAGATAAGCCAGGGAGGGATTGCTAATGTCTGAGGAGCGAGAGGTCCCGGCGGGAGGCACAGACGGCGCGCAACGGGGCTCGGGTTCGAGCCTAGGAGCCGTTTCCGGCGCGGAGCATGGACAGAGCGGTTCGGTGCCCGGTGGAGATCTTGGCACGGGCATGGGTGGAGACGAGGAGTACTCCAACGAGTTGCGCGACGTATCGGTGGAGCAGGAGGGCATAGCCGGCCGGGCAGCGCGGCAAGGAACGAGCGAGCAGGACGATGACAAGCCTGCGGGCGTTCCAGGCCAGGACGCCCCGACTACTCCCGGCTACACGCCTTGACCGTAAAACAGCTTGTGTTATAATCCGGCCCGACGCCGAGCCGCCAGTGTCGCCCGAGACCCAGAGCGGCGTTTATGGGAGGAGTGAGAATGCCAGGCAAGACTGAGATAGTCAATGCAGTATCCGAGAAGACAGACGTCAAGAAGGCCGATGTGCAGAAGGTCATTGACGAGGCTCTTGGCGAGATGCGGACTGCGCTCTCTAACGGCGAGAGCATCAACCTCAGAGGCTTCGGCTCGTTCAAGGTGACGAAGCGTGAGGCCCGCAGGGGACGTAACCCGCGTACGGGCGAGGAGATCGACATCCCCGAGGGGCAGCGGGTCAGCTTCAAGATGAGCAAATAGGACAGTTGACGGGGCCCGGGAGCAGCGCTCCCGGGCCTTCTTTGCGTTGACCTTCCGACAAGCCCGGTGCTATGCTGGAAGCAGCTAGGGGCAAGCACTCTCGGGAGGACGGTCGGCACATATGCAAGTAGAGCTCGCGCGAGAGATGGGATTCTGCTTCGGGGTGAAGCGCACGCTGAAGCTGTTCGACGACCTCGGTGAGGACAGCCGGGGGGTGGATACGCTCGGCACGCTTGTGCATAACCCTCAGGTAGTCGCGGATCTCAAGAGGCGTGGCGTGGGAATGTTGCAGGAGGTTTCCGACTCCTCCGGCGGTACGCTTACGATCACGGCGCACGGCTCGTCTCCGCAGCAGATAGCCGAGGCTCAGAGCAGGGGACTTCGCCTGATAGACACCACGTGTCCGCTCGTCACTAAGGTGCAGAAGATCGCGATGGACCTGCACAAGCAGGGGCACCAACTGGTGGTGTTCGGTGACCACAGGCACCAGGAGGTGCGTGGCATCGTGGGGTGGACGGATAACACGGCGCTCGTCAGCACAGACGCGGAAGAGCTGGTGCCACGCCTGATCGGGCTCTCGCGCTCAGGGAAGCGAGTGCCCCGGCGGGTCTCGATCGTCTCGCAGACCACCCAGCCGGCGGACCGCTTCAAGAGCTTTGTCGCCGACCTGATGCGGCTTCTGCCAGACGACTTCCGTGAGGTGCAGATTCACAACACGATTTGTGAGCCGACTCTGGATCGGCAGAGCGCCGTGCTCGACCTCGCTCAAGAGGTGGACATAATGATCGTTGTCGGCGGGCACGACTCCGCGAATACGCGCCACCTGGCCGAGCTCAGCCTCGAGGAGGGGCTGGAGACTCACCACATCGAGTGGCCGGAGGAGATCCGTCCCGAGTGGTTCGAGGGACACAAGCTCGCGGGAGTGACTGCTGGAGCGTCCACGCCGGACGATGTGATAGCGGACGTCGTCAGGCGCATAGAGGCGATCTAGCCTCAGCTGCCCTCTTACTCCTCCCACCTCGCCACCAGGTCGGGCCGGAGCCGCCGGGTTCGCTCGAGCGCCTTCTCCCGGCGCCATCTATCCACTGCCCCGTGATTGCCGCCGATCAGCACGTCCGGTACAGGCATGTCTCTAAAGACTGCGGGGCGGGTGTAGTGCGGGTACTCCAGCAGACCTGAGGTGTGGGACTCATCCTGCCTCGACTCCGCCTTTATAACCCCGGGCACCAGTCGCGAGACAGCGTCCACTACAACCATGGCGGCTACCTCCCCCCCGCTCAGTACGTAGTCTCCGATGGATAGCTCACGGGTAGCCAGGTGCTCGCGCACGCGCTCGTCCACCCCCTCGTAGTGCCCGCAGATTAGCGCGAGGCGCGGTAATCGGGCTAGGTCCTCCGCCAGCCGCTGGTTGAAGACCTCGCCGCCGGGGCCGAGCAGTATGATCGGTGTGTCGCCGCGCTCCTCGCGTGTCGCGCCAACGACCTCCTCCACTGCCGCGAAGATGGGCTCCGGCTTCATCACCATGCCCGCCCCGCCGCCGTAGGGGTAGTCATCCGTAGTATGGTGCTTGTCCGTGGCCCAGAGGCGGATGTCGTGCAGGCGGATATCAAGCAACCCCTTCTGCACGGCGCGCTTGAGGATACTCTCGGTGAGCGGACCGTTGAACATCTGTGGCAGGGTGGTGAAGATGTCGAAGCGCAAGGCGGCTCTCCTGGTAAGTGGCTGGCGATTACAGTTCCAGGCAACCCGCGAGAACGAGTATGCCAACGAAGGCGATGGTGTAAACCTAAGTTATCGAGAGTAAGCGTGTCCCATGGACCACTACAACCGGTCGGCTGTATAGTCTTGAAGCCGCTCGCGAATGGAAGTGGCATTGTCGGTGTCTGGAAAGAGATTTATGAAGTCGGTGAGATAGTGGGTAGCTTCCAGTACAAATCCGACGGGACACCCGCGATCGAGGGCTTCTTGATACGTGTCCAGCGCTGCACTTGAATCTCCATCTGCTAGCTGGAACAGCGCTACACAAATAGCAGCGGGCCAATCACTGCGATCGCGGTCGTAGTCCTCCCTAGCGATTCGGAGAGCAGCCTCAAGTTCTCGATCCGCCATCTCCGGAGAGCCAAGTATCCTGTAGATTAATGCACGTACATAGCGAAAAAATCGATCGTTCGGCACAAGACCTAGGGCTTGATTGATGTCAGACAAGGCAGGCTGGAACTTCCCTGATACCAAGTAGGTTTGAGCGCGCTGGCCTACGGACCAAGCGGACTGAGGATTGATCTCGACAGCGCTAGTTAGATCGACGAGCGCCTCCTCGTACCGGCCCATCAAATGATAACACCGCCCGCGGTTGGCAAGCGCTGAGTCATCTCTGGGATCGGCTTCCAGCGCGCTGGTGAAATCGGAGAGGGCCTCCTTATACCGGCCCAGGTCAGATAGCACTCTCCCACGCAAACTATGGAATGCGCAGTAGTTGGGCCCTATCTCCAGCAAATTCGTGAGATCTTGGAGCTCCTCCTCGTACCGGCCCAGCCGTTGATAGACCACGGCACGCCTGATACGTGCAAGGACGTCCGTAGGATCGATCTCCAGCGCGCTGGTAAGATCGATGAGCGCCTCCTCGTACCGGCCCAGCAGAGAGTACACATTCCCACGCATGCTCAGCGCCCACGCGTACCTGGGATCGATCTCCAGCGCGCGGTCGAGGTCGGCGACGGCATCGTCATACCGGCCCAACGCTCGATATTCCCTGGCACGGTCTGCTAGTAAGTCGGCATCGTCCGGTTTAGTTGTCATCGCCTTGTGTCGATCCGCCAGAGCTCGGTCGTGCTGCCCCAATTCAGAAAATGTCAGACTCCGAACCCGCAGATGGCGCATCTCATCAGGCTCGATACGGAGAGCCTCATCGAGATCCAGTAGGGCTTTTTCATACTGACCCGTTTCTCGGTACAAATGACCGCGTCGGCCGAGTGCTATGGAGCGCTGTTGCGGATGCAGTGCTTGACCCTCTAGTAATGCAGTAAACATCCGGATGGCGTTCGCGCCATCCTGCTGCTGGTAGGCATCGGTACCATTCAGGAGCCGGCCTCCCCACTCGCGTAACTCCGGGTTAGCAGCGTCAGCACCTGCGTCGGAAATAGTTATCGCCACCCGACGGGCCAACGAGCGATCGGTTGAGAATGCGGTTAGAAAATGGTTCAGGCTGATGGACAGGCACTTATGTGGTGCTTGGCATAGGCGGTGGTATAGCGATTCTAGAAGGTAGCTCTGAAAGCTGGCATCGCGCAGACCTTCCTGCTCGGACAGTTGCAGACTCTCGCGAAGACAGTCGTAGTATTCCGCTAGTCGAGAATGACTTTCGCCCCAACTGCGTGGTGCCTCACGGTACTTGTACCGCAACATCTGAGCACGTACCAGGCTGTGGTATGTCCATCCCGCCGCTTCAGCGCCCCGGTCCTGGCAGAAGGGCATTCCCCTTAGCCATTCGAATAGCGCAGGACCATCGTGATCACCTGTGAGTATTCCCACGACATCGCGATTTAGTTTGCGGGGAAGGGAAGCGTCGAGCACTAATTGCCGCTGTTTGGCATCGTCGACCCACTTCAGATAGCGCTCGACAGCCGTGCCGGTGGGGTCGCCGACCTCAGCAGCATCAGTGGGATTCCCGGCTGCGAGTGTTGCCACGAGGACCGGGACACGACCGGATAGCTGCAGAATTGTGTCTATCACTTCCGGGTTGGCCACTCCTTTATGAGTGAGGTATTCACGAGCCTCCTCGGGAGTGAAAGGGTCTAGCCGTAGACGTGCCACAATTCTTTCGTGTGGCTCCCAGTGGTTTCGCCGCAGCTCATGTTGGCCAGCTATCGAAATCACGATTTTGCCGGGCACTATCCCATACTGTCCGCTCAGCACGTCGCGTATCCATCTGTCGAGGTAAGCAGCGGTACGCTCGTAGGTGTCGAAGAAGAGCGCGAGGGTACTACCGCCGACGCTCCGGCGGAGACCTTGGAGGAAGAGCGGGGTGAGAACTTGGACTGGCTCCTGCACCAGGATCACCTCGTTTGGCTTGCCAGCAAGCTTGCGGGCGACAAAGGCAGCCCATTCGTCGGCGCGAGAACTCGCCGTTCCTCGCTGACGAAGTCGAACAATATGCCCGCACCTGGAATACGTCGGCCCGCCTTTACACTACCTTTGGCAAGCGTTCTGACCCACGCGTTCCCGAACTGCTGAGTCGCCTCCGGGTCCGCCTCCAGTTCGTGCCGTCGCCGCCTGTAGAGACTGAGTTGCTCAGTGAACTCTTGGAATGCCTCCGGGTCGGGACCAACCTGGGACGATATGCTGTGCATGACGGCGAGCAGGTCTTCATGGGTTTCATCTGTAAGTGCGACCAATGCGCCAGCGTCTCTGGCGATTTCGCGGAAGCGCCGCAGCAGCCAAGTCTTGCCGACGCCCGCTTGACCAGAGATGGAAAATACAAAGAGGCGCTGCGGATCAAGCAGGTCTAGCGCGAGGTTGCGTCGGAACAAGCTGACATACTCGTGCCTTCCGATGAACACCTCTTGGTTGCGCCGACGATCCAGAATCTGCTGTAGACTCAGGTAATTGTACGTCGAATCCATCTACTCCATCTTCCGCTCGTACTTCGTCCGCGGTCGTGGTGCCTGTCGGAGATTATTCGGTGAAGCACTGTTAGGTGAGTCCTATGGCCTCACTTAGCCTCTAGTATAAGGTTTCGAGCGGGGAAGTGCGGTGCCACTGGCTCCGCATCTGGCGTAGTGCCCGGACCTGATGGTATGTGTAGCGAGGAAGGAATTATATGTGACTGTGCAGGCGTCCCAACCCGTAGAGGGCACTTTGCGATCGGCCTCGACCCTCTCTTCCACGCCCGGTTTAGGTGCGTATCTGGCAGGAGATTCAGCCGATTGACACTGCTCCCGAACGGCCCGTATAATCTACTCCGGCGGGGGTGTAGCTCAGCTGGGAGAGCGCTACAATCGCACTGTAGAGGTCCGGGGTTCGAATCCCCGCACCTCCACCCGCAAGCATCGCACAATAGAACAAGCGTTGATCGGGAGCAGTAGGCGCGCCCTCACAGAGAGCGGGACACGGGGTGTGAGTCTCGCAGTCCGCGAGAGGGGCGGAGAGAGCGTCGAACTCGCCCGGGAGCGCGCCGGTAAAGGTGCCGCGTGGCGCAGAGCCGGCGACGGTTGGCGACCGTTATAACGCCATTCGAGCGGGCCGGCGTGAGCTGGTCAACCGAGGTGGTACCGCGGAAGCAAACAGCCTTTCGTCCTCATTCGAGGGCGGGGGCTGTTCTTGTTTTAGGAGGCGTACGATGGCACAGCAGGTTGGCGAGGCGAGTCGGGCGGACGCGCGGTACGACCCGCACGAGATAGAGCGGCGGTGGATCGCGCGTTGGGAGGAATCAGGCCTCTACCGAACCGACCTGTCGGCAGTAGATCGCAAGTACTACAACCTGATGGAGTTCCCGTACCCGAGCGCCGAGGGGCTTCACGTCGGTCACGCCTACACTTACAGCGGTGCCGACACGAACGGGCGGTACAAGCGGATGCAAGGGTATAACGTGTTCCAGCCGATGGGCTTCGACGCGTTCGGGATCCACTCGGAGAACTACGCTCTGAAGGTGGGGATCAACCCCATGACCCTGACACAGCGCACTGTCACACGCTACCGCAACGAGCAGATGGGCCGGTTGGGCTGCATGTGGGACTGGTCGCACGCAGTCAACACGAGTCAGCCGGACTACTATCGCTGGACGCAGTGGCTCTTCCTGCAGATGTATAAGGCCGGTCTGGCGGTGCGGAAGAGCGCGCCCGTCAACTGGTGTCCCAAGGACCTGACAGTGCTGGCGAACGAGCAGGTGATCGATGGCAGGTGTGAGCGCTGCGACTCGGAGGTCGTCCAGCGCGAGATGACACAGTGGTTCTTCCGGATCACTGAGTACGCGGAACACCTGCTGTCTGGCCTCGACGGCCTCGACTGGCCTGAGATGTCGAAGCGGCTTCAGCGCAACTGGATCGGGAAGAGCGAGGGCTCTCAGTTGACCTTCGACCTGGCTGACGGCAGCGACCGTATCAGCGTATTCACGACGCGGCCCGACACCGTATACGGGGCGACGTACGTCGTCCTGGCGCCGGAGCACCCACTGGTCGAGAAAGTGACGGTTGCAAGTCAGTCCGTGCAGGTCGAGGAGTACCGCAAGGTCACCAGCCTAAAGAAGGAGATCGAGCGCCTGTCCCTTGACAAGGAGAAGACCGGGGCGTTCACCGGCGGCTACGCCGTCAACCCAGCGACGGGGGAGCGCGTGCCTATCTGGATAGCAGACTACGTACTGCTAACGTACGGGACGGGCGCGATCATGGCGGTCCCCGGGCACGACGAGCGTGACCATGAGTTTGCACGCAAGTTCGGCCTGCCGATCACTCAGGTCATAGAGCCACCAGCGGAGTTTGCTGTTGACATACGTGACGAGGCGTACACGGGCGCCGGGACGATGGTCACCAGCGGACAGTTCGATGGCATGCCGAGCGAGGAGGCGAAGCGCGCAATCACCGAGAAGCTTCAAGCCGAGGGCAAGGGCGAGCAGAAGGTGACGTACCGGCTGCGGGACTGGCTGATCAGTCGTCAGCGGTACTGGGGTCCTCCGATACCGATCGTGTACTGCCCGGAGCACGGGGAGGTTCCGGTGCCGGAGGAGCAGCTGCCCGTGCTGCTGCCTGAGGTAGAGAACTTCCGGCCCACGGGGACCGGTAAGTCGCCCCTGGCAAGCGTCGAGTCGTTCTACAAGACGGAGTGTCCGGTATGCGGCGGGCCGGCCGTGCGTGAGACGGACGTGTCGGACACGTTCCTGGACTCGTCCTGGTACTACCTGCGCTACCCTTCAACCGAGTACGACGACCGACCGTTTGACGCCGAGCGGACACGGAACTGGTTGCCTGTGGACTCGTACATGGGCGGCAAGGAGCACATCGTCCTGCACCACCTGTACTCGCGCTTCGTCACGAAGGTGCTGCACGACCTCGGACACCTGGCGTTCGAGGAGCCGTTCACGCGGTTGCGCCTGCACGGGATGGTGACGAAGGACGGCGCGAAGATGAGCAAGTCG
Organism: Rubrobacter sp.; assembly: GCA_016781735.1. GTDB lineage: Bacteria > Chloroflexota > Chloroflexia > Thermobaculales > Thermobaculaceae > LC3-1. The sequence continues at coordinate 40,501 of JADDPT010000016.1, read as the reverse complement.
CGTGGAAACGTGGTCAACCCCGACGAGTTCAGGCAGCAGTACGGCGCCGACGCCTTCCGAACGTATTTGCTCTTCATGGGGCCGTACGAGGACGACAACGAGTTCAGCGTGAGCGCCGTGCAGGGCGTAGCGCGCTTCCTCGGGCGTGTGTACTCCCAGGTCGACACTCGTGAGGAGTACGGGAGCGGCCCAGGGGCTGACATGCGGACGCTTCACCGCACCATTACGCGTGTCACGAGCGAGCTGGACGCGCTTCGCTACCACACATCCATCGCCGCGTTGATGGAGATGAGCAACTGGATCAGCTCGGCGCGAGCGCAGATGACACAGGCTCAGTTGCAAAGCGCACTGGAGCACCTCGTGCTTATGCTCGCTCCGATCGCGCCTTATTCGGCAGAGGAGTTATGGCATCGCCTGGGGCGCGAGTATAGCGTTCACTTGCAGGCGTGGCCCGTGGCTGACGAGGCCATGCTGGCAGAGGCGATGGCAACCGTAGTGGTGCAGGTGAACGGCAGGGTGCGCGAGCGGCTGACGCTTCCTGCGGGCACGAGCGAGGAGGACGTCACGGCGTTGGCGCGGGAGAGCGCCAAGGTCCGTCCCTACCTGGACGGCGTCCAAGTACGCAAGGCTGTCTGGGTGCCCGACAAGCTGCTCAACCTCGTGGTGGGATAGCGGGGGAAAAATGGTGGTCGGCGCCGGCCGCTGGGTGGCGGTGACGCCAGCCGTGTTTCTACGCGATACCGAACAGCCGACGAGCGTTTTCGGTCGTAGCTTGAGCTAGCTCCTCCACTGGCAAGCCCTTCACGCTTGCCAGGGCACCGGCGGTAAGGGAGACGTAGGCCGGCTCGTTCCGCTTCCCGCGGTGCGGATGCGGCGGCAGGTAAGGACTGTCAGTCTCTATCAGCAGGCGGTGGAGCGGCACGGCCGCCGCGGCCTCGCGCACAGTGTGAGCGTTCTTGTATGTTACCGGCCCGGAGATCGAGACGAAGTAGCCGAGCGCAACCGCCCGGCGCACCTGCTCGGCGCTCCCCATAAAGGAGTGCATGACGCCGACTGTGCCCGAGCCTTCGCTTGCAAGCACGTCGAGGATGTCGTCGTACGCGTCGCGAGCGTGGATTACCGCCGGCAGGTGGAGTTCTCGTGCGAGCGTCAGGTGCTTGACGAACACTGCCCGCTGCTGCTCCGCGGATGCGCCAAGACGGTAATAGTCCAGGCCGGTCTCGCCCACCCCGACCACCTCCGGCCGTTTGAGCAAGTGGCGGAGGCTGTCGTCTACCCAGTCGCTCCAGCGGGCGGCGCTGTTAGGGTGGAGGCCGAGGACGCAGCGCACCGCCGAATTGGCGCGGGCTAGCTCCAAGCTGCGGTCCCAGTCCTCCGGCTCGGTGCCAACGTCAATCACTAGCTCGACACCCGCCTCGCTCGCACGGGTCAGTGCCGCCGCCTGGTCGTCGCCGAAGGCTTGGCTGGAAATGTGGCAGTGAGTGTCGATAAGGGGCGGAATTGATTGCACGCACGCCATGGTAGCGGGGCGGATGGGCTGCGTCTATCCCGGTTAGGGGATATAATCGGCGTGGCGGGCGCTGTCCGAGCGTCCGATGCAAGGCTAAGTTGAGCCGTGGGAGGCGCTTCTTGATAGACCGGTACACGCTTCCGAGCATAGGCGCGCTCTGGTCCGATTCGTCAAAGTACGAGCAGTGGCTGCGCGTCGAGCTTGCTGTGTGCGAGGCGTGGACGGAGGAAGGTGTCATCCCGCCCGACGATATGCAGAAGCTGCGCGGCGCCACAGTCAGCGCCCAGCGGGTGGCGGAGATTGAGCGGGAGACCGATCACGACCTCATATCGTTCGTCCGTGCGGCCGGGGAGACCGTGGGGCCGGAACGTCGCTGGATCCACCTCGGACTGACTAGCTCCGACGTGGTGGACACCGCGCTCTCACTGACACTCGTAGAGGCGTGCGGGCTGCTATGCGAGGAACTACGGCGCCTTGAGGAGACCCTGATTGGGCTCGCTCAGAAGTACCGGGACACCCCCACCATTGGCCGCACGCACGGCGTACACGCCGAGCCGACGACGTTCGGGTATAAGCTGCTGGTGTGGGTGGACGAGACGCGGCGGAACCTGCGGAGGTTGGAAGCAGTCCAGGATGAGCTCAGCGTCGGCAAGCTCTCGGGCGCAGTAGGGACGCACGCGAACGTGCCGCCGGGTGTGGAGGAGAGGGCGCTGGCACGGCTGGGGCTCCGTCCCGCTGCCGTAGCCACCCAGGTGCTGGGACGGGACCTCCACGCGCACCTGCTGGGAGTGCTGGCGCTCATTGGCGCGTGCCTTGAGAAGTACGCGACGGAGGTGCGGCACCTGCAGCGGACCGAGGTGCGGGAAGCCGAGCAGCCTTTCGGCGCGAAGCAGCAGGGCTCCTCCGCGATGCCACACAAGCGCAACCCTGAGAAGATGGAGCGCGTCGCCGGTCTCGCCCGGCTGCTGCGGGGATACGCGACGACGGGGCTGGAGAACGTGGCGCTGTGGCATGAGCGTGACATCAGCCACTCCAGCACGGAACGAGTCACCCTCCCCGGGGCGACCAGCCTGCTGTACTACATGCTGGTGCTGATGTGCGACAACCTCGCGGACCTGCGAGTCTACCCGGACCGGATGCGCGAGAACCTTGAGCTGACCAAGGGACTGGTCTACTCCCAGAGAGTGCTGCTGGCGCTCGTAGACGCCGGACTGGATCGGCAGGAAGCGTACAAGTTGGTGCAGGGGCATGCCATGCAGAGCTGGGAGACGGGCGACTCATTCCGGGCGCTGCTGGAGCGTGACGAGCGTGTCCGGGAGAAGCTGGGAGAGGATGGGCTTGCGGAGGCGTTTAGCCTTGAGCCGCACCTCCGACATGTTGCCGTGGGCTACGAGCGGCTGGGGCTCGACGGCGCGTGACCGAGTCACCGGTTTCTGCAATTGGACCATACCCTCTCCTACATCGCGGCAAGGTCCGCGAGACGTACGACCTGGGCGACCGACTCCTGCTAGTGGCGTCGGACAGAGTGAGCGCCTTCGACTGGGTGCTGCCCACCCTGATTCCCGATAAAGGGAAGGTGCTAACCGCCCTGTCGTCATACTGGTTCCGGTTGCTGGGGAAGATCGTGCCGAACCACCTCATCTCGGACGGCTCCAATGGCTGGCCCCCGGAACTCGTACCGGAGTGGGAAAGGATAGAGCGCCGCGCGATGCTGGTGAAGAAGGCGCGCCGCGTGGACTACGAGTGCGTCGTGCGGGGTTACCTGGCGGGCTCCGGCTGGCAGGAATACTCGCAGAGCGGCACGCTGGCCGGTGAGAGGCTGCCGACCGGATTGCGAGAAGGGGACAAACTACCCAAGCCCCGGTTTACACCCGCTCGGAAGAATGAGCGCAGCCACGACGAGAACATCTCGTTCCACACTATGTGTGAGGAGGTCGGAAAGGAAGAGTCTGGCCGGCTGCGCGACCTTAGCTTGGAGCTATACGAGGTGGGTGGCCAGCACGCGGAGGCTGCGGGTATCATGCTGGCGGACACGAAGTTCGAGTTCGGATACGTCGGGGATGAGCTGACGCTGATTGACGAAGTGCTGACCCCAGACAGCTCGCGCTTCTGGCTCGCGAGTGAGTGGCAACCGGGCAGGCCCCAACCGAGTTTGGATAAGCAGTACGTCCGCGACTGGCTACTCTCGAGCTCCTGGGATCGCAACTCCACGCCACCGGATCTGCCGCCGGACGTGGTACGGGGGACGAGGGAGCGATACCTGGAGGCGTACCGGCTCATCACGGGAAAGGAATTGGAAGTTTGAGGGAGTGGCTCGGCAAGATAACGGTCGTTCCGAAGCCGGCGGTGAACGATCCCCAGGGTATAGCAGTACTGGACGGCCTGCACTCCCTCGACTTTGAGGAGGTGCGGCAGGTACGCGTCGGCAAGCACCTGGACGTGCGCTTGCAGGCCGAGAGCCAGGAGCAGGCGAACGAGCAGCTCAACGTCATGTGCGAGCGGCTCCTCGCGAACACGCTGATCGAGAGCTACGAGGTACGGGTGGAGGAGTCGGACGAGTGAAGATCGGGGTAGTAACGTTTCCGGGCTCAAACGGGGACACCGACTGCATGGAGGTGCTTCGGGAGACGCCGGGCTGCGAGCCCGTCCTGTTGTGGCACAAGAGCGTAGACCTGGAGGGCGCAGACGCACTCGTACTACCGGGGGGCTTCGCTCACGGTGACTACCTGCGGGCGGGAGCCATCGCCCGCTTCTCACCGGTGATGCGCGAGGTGGAGCGGTTTGCCGCCTCAGGTGGTCCTGTGCTAGGGATCTGCAACGGCTTTCAGGTACTCACTGAGGCTCACCTCCTGCCGGGGGCACTCCTACGCAACCGCGAGATCCTGTTCCACTGCGCCTGGGCACACGTGCGAGTGAGCTCTACGCGCTCACCCTGGCTTGCGGGGATACCCGAGGGAAGTGTGCTCAGGCTTGCGGTCGCACACGGGCAGGGAAAGTACTACGCGGACGGGGACACGCTGCAAACCCTGCAAGAGCGGCGTCAGGTTGCGCTGGAGTACTGTGACGCGGACGGGAATCTGACCCCGAAGAGCAACCACAACGGTTCGGAACGAAATATCGCGGCGGTGACGAACGAGTCAGGCAACGTACTGGGGATGATGCCGCATCCCGAGCGATCGACGGACCCGCTGTTGGGTTCAGCCGACGGACGTGCCCTTTTCTCCTCGGTTGTTTCCGCGCTCGCGGGGGTGGGGCGATGACGGTGTACTCGGTGTCGGGAGAGGCTTTGCGCGAGGTGGCCCTCAGCGAGGAGGAGTACCGGCTCGCCGTAGGGCTGCTTGGAAGGGAGCCGAACAGGCTCGAGCTTGGTATCCTCGGCGCGATGTGGAGCGAGCACTGCGGCTACAAGAACAGCAGGCCCCTGCTCGGATTATTTCCGACAGAAGGGCCGGGAGTAGTCCAGGGACCCGGTGAGAATGCGGGCGCCGTGCGACTCGGTGGGGTGTTAGCGGCGGTATTCAAGGTCGAGTCGCACAACCACCCCAGCGCCATTGAACCCTACCAGGGCGCGGCCACAGGGGTTGGCGGGATCGTGCGCGACATCTTCACCATGGGTGCGCGACCGATCGCGCTTCTCAACTCCCTCCGATTTGGTCCGCTCGAGGAGCGTGAGAACCGAAGGTTGCTGGGCGGAGTGGTGCGAGGCATTGGGGACTACGGTAACAGCCTCGGAATACCGACGGTCGGCGGAGAGATCGGCTTCTCCCCCTCGTACAACGGCAATCCACTCGTGAACGCGATGTGCGTTGGTATCGCGCCTGCTGACGGGCTCGTGCGCGGGCTTGCAGGGCAGCCTGGAAACGTTCTGCTCCTCGTTGGAGCGGACACGGGGAGGGACGGGATTCACGGCGCGACGTTCGCCTCCGTGGACGATCCGCAGGAAAGCCACAAGGGCGTCATCCAGGTAGGCAACCCCTTCATGGAGAAGTTGCTGATGGAGGCATGCCTGGAGCTTGTCGGCTCTCCCCACGTCGTCGGGATGCAGGACCTTGGCGCAGCAGGGCTGACTAGTTCGTCGGTCGAGTGTGCGGGTCGCACGGGCAGCGGTGTTGAGATCGACGTTTCGAGAGTCTCCCGGCGGGAGCGCGGAATGACGCCGTACGATGTGATGTTGTCGGAAAGCCAGGAGCGGATGCTCCTTGTAGTCGAGCCGGACGGCGTGGAGTCGGTGCGGTCCATCTTCGAGAAGTGGGACCTGCACTCGGACGTGATAGGGCAAGTTACGGGCGATGGGACCCTGCGCGTCAAGGACGGCGATGACGTGGTGTGCGACCTTCCCATCGGACTGCTCACCGAGGACGTGCCTCGATACACTCGGGCCGGTAGCCCGTCCGTCGAGCTCAAAGAGCGACGGGATGCCGACGTATCAGCGGTTGTCGCGGGTGTGGACCACGACCCAACCGGGGCGCTCCTGACGCTGCTCTCATCGCCGAACATCGGCAGCAAGCGGTGGGTTTGGAGTCAGTATGACCACACGATCGGAACAAGTACCGTGCTCGGGCCGCAGCACGGCGATGCCGCGGTGATGCGCGTCAGGCAGACCGGCGAGGGGCTGGCAGCCACCATGGACTGCAACAGCCTGCACTGTTACCTCGACCCATACGCGGGCGGCGTTGGCGCGGTCGTGGAGGCGGCGCGGAACCTGGCGTGCGTAGGGGCAACGCCCCTAGGTATGACGAACTGCCTCAACTTCGGCAACCCGGAGAAGCCGGAGGTGTACTGGCACCTGTCGGAGTGCGTGCGCGGCATGGCGGACGCCTGCCGGGCGCTCGATATACCGGTCGTGAGCGGCAACGTGAGCTTGTACAACGAGAGCGGGAGCGAGGCGGTGCACCCGACTCCTGTGGTTGGCATGGTGGGCAGCCTTCCTCAGGTGGAGACCGCCGTGGGCATCGACTGGCCAGAGGGAGCGGCGGTATACCTGCTGACTACGGGGCAAGAACCGGTGCTCGGCGCAAGCGAGTGGCTGCGTGTGGTGGCTGGGCAGGAGTGCGGCAGGCCGCTGAGCGCTGATCCCGTGGCGGAATCGTCTGTTCATAACCTCCTGGGTAAGTGTATTGGAGACGGCACCATACTTTCCGCGCACGACCTGTCAGAGGGTGGACTTGCCGTTGCCCTGGCGGAGTGCTGCATCCGCGGCGGCATCGGGCTCGATGCGCCGGATTGGGGAGGCAGTGATGCTCCTGAGCAGCTGTTCGGCGAGGCTCATGGCAGGGTGGTTGTTTCGGTGAGCTCGGAGGCTAGGACCAAGCTGGAGGCCGCATGCGAGTCACTAGGAGTACTCTGCGAGTCAATAGGAATCACTCGCGGCGAGTCACTGCGACTCGGCACTGTGCTTCAGGTGCCACTCGCGGACCTGCAGACGGCGTACGATTCGGCTCTAAGTACCTCAACGTAGTACAAGCGCCTTCCGGTTGCGTGCGGGGAATCAAGTCATATTGGGCCCTTAACCCAACGGGACTTGCGCGCCTAGATCAGAGGCGGTGCTGCTCGCACTGTTGCACCGCCGTCTGGTCATTCTTCGGTCGCTGAGCGCGCACATGGTACCGGTGCCCTGGGTTTTCGGCCCCACGGAGACGACCGAACACCATCAAAGTCCACTTCGACTGGCGGTGCCGAGGCATGACGGACTGACGCGACGTATTGCACTCCTATCGGTAGCGAGAGGCGTAAATAACGATCGAGCACCGGAGGTCATTCCGTAGGGAAGATATGCTCAATGTGGAACTTGAGGGGTTGGTACGTGCCGTCCCTCTGGCGCAGTGGCCGGACTACCAGGTCCCTGCGCTGACCCGACGAGATCTCGTTCCTCAGATCCGACTTGTAGAAAGCGATGGCCTCGACGTCACCGCGCGCGCCTGGTAGCCGCACGGACAGGTGATTCCGGTCACGTCCGAAGGACCTGGCATCGAGCGGCAGCACACCTCGGAGGCCGAAGAGTGGTTCGGGGTTAGCGTTGCCGAAGGGGGCTAACTGGAGCAGGAAGTCACCTAGGCTGGGAGATATGTCAGCCGGAGTGAGTTCGGCGTCCACCTCGAGCATCTGCTCACGTCTGGTGCCCTTAAAGACCTCCGAAAGGTGTCGATGGATCTCGGGGAGCGCTGCGTGGGAAGTCGAGAAACCAGCGGCCTGCTCGTGACCGCCGTAGTGAGTCAACAGGTCAGCGCAGCCGTCGAGGGCGCTCGTGATGTCTAGGCCCGGCAGGGACCGGGCTGAGGCTCGCACTCCGGCGTCATCTTTGGTTGCCGCAACCACGGGCACGCCGTGCTGACGTGAGAGCCTGCCCGCCAGGATACCTAGCAGCGCTGGAGACCAGTCCTCCCCGTACACAGTCAACACGTCGCCTTCGGCTCTGTGAGCGTCGCTCATCAGACCTGCGGACGCGTGCTCGAGCATGAGGTCGGTCTCCGCCCGGCGCTGCTCGTTCATCGTCTCCAACTGGTCGGCCGGTGCTGCGGCCCTGGCCGGATCCGTCTCGAGCAGAAGGTCGCAAGCGATGCTTGCGTGATGCATGCGGCCGGCGGCGTTGATGCGTGGTGCCAGCTTGTAGCTGATGTCGGCCTCCGAGACAGCGTAGCCCGTCAGACCCGAAGTCCTCAGCAGGGCGGCGACACCCGGAATGGGCGCGCGGTTGAGCGCGACAAGGCCTGCCCGAACCAGCAAGCGGTTCTCGCCTCGCAGCGGCGCCACATCGGCGATCGTACCGAGCGCAGCGAGCTGAAGGTACTCCGTAGCCCGAATCGTCGGCGCAGCGCCCGCCGCGTATACAACCGCCCGTAGGAAGGCGTATGCAAGCCCAGCGCCGGAGAGATGTCGGTCCGGGTAGGACCCAACGTTGCGGTGAGGGTTGATGACGGCAACCGCTTCAGGCAGCTCAGGCCCGAGGGCATGGTGATCCGAGATAATCACGTCAACTCCCAGCGAACGAGCGAGCTCGACCTCACGTACATCAGACGTCCCGTTGTCCACGGTGATGATGAGCGTGCAACCGTCGTCCGCCGCTGTGCGGACGGCGCGCTCGTTTAGTCCGAACCCCTCATCCACACGGTACGGTATGGAGTAGTCGATGTTCGCCCCGAGACCACGCAGACCACGGACTAAGATGGCGGTGGCCGTGACACCGTCGGCGTCGTAATCTCCACAGACGCGCATCTTCTCCCCTCGGCCAACCGCGCGCAGTACACGGTCGACGGCCACAGGCATGTCCGGCAGAGTTAGAGGGTCACCGAGCAGGTCACGCACGTGCCTGTGGGCATCGCGGAGCAGGAAGAGATCGCGTTCGTGCCCCGGCGGAAGGTCCCGCAGGAGGAGCAGCCTCTCGTTGAGGGGAAGGTGCGCGGGGAGGGAAGCGCTCCTGTCGACCCAGCGCGGCGCGGTAGGCATCCGGGAATCAGTCATCGTGGTACGATGCTAGCAGAGAGCAGGAGGGGCCGCAATCAGCAGCCGGATGGAGGCTGACGTGTCTGTCTCGACGTTTCTCTCGCCCCACATGGCGCAGTGATTTCGTGTGCAGTCCTGTCTTCCCAGCGACGGATGCCCAGTGACAGACTCCGCTGCTGCGTCGCTGTGGTGTCGCCGCCACGGACCCTCGTCGGATTCGAGATCAGTACGGCCGAAGAGCGTGACGGCTACTTCGTTTTGTTAGAATTGCCTGTGCCGCTCCAGACATATGAGCGGGGGAGAAGCGGTTGAGCAAATTCTACTATGGCGGACAGGCGGTCCTCGAGGGCGTGATGATGCGCGGTAGGGAGGAGATGGCCGTGGCCGTGCGACGTCCCGACGGCACTCTGGCGTTCTACGAAGAGCCACTCAACCCGCGGATCTTTTCCGGTACGCTGGCGCGAACACCCTTCGTACGCGGCATAGTCATGCTGTGGGAGATGATGTCGCTCGGGGTGAAGGCGATGGGCTTCTCAGCGCGAGTGGCAACGGGCGAGGAGGAGAAGGAGTCTTCCGGCGCCGGGCTGGTCGTGACAGTGATCCTTTCGATAGCGTTTGCAGTGTTTCTGTTCTTCATACTCCCGCTCGCGGCCGCGAGCTTGCTCGATCCGTGGCTGGAATCGGACTTCTCAAAGAACCTCGCGGAAGGAGTCGTCCGGCTCGTGATCCTGGTCGCGTACATCTACCTCATTGGCAGGGTGCCGGACATAAGACGTGTCTTCGGGTATCACGGAGCAGAACATAAGACGATCAACGCGTACGAGGCGGGTGCGACGCTGGTGCCGTCGGAGGTAATGAAATACAGCACGCGGCATCCGAGATGCGGCACTGGGTTCCTGCTTTTCGTTGTCTTCGTGTCGGTGCTCGTGTTTGCCACCCTGGGATGGCCGGCGCTGTGGTTGAGGATCCTTTCCCGCATCCTGCTCGTTCCAGTGATCGCTGCGATCTCCTACGAGATCATCCGCCTGGGTGCACGCTACTACCATATCGGGCCGGTCCGCATGATTCTCGCCCCGAGCCTGGCGATGCAGGCGCTTACCACCAGGGAGCCGGATGAGGGAATGCTTGAGACTGCGATAGTGGCCCTGCTGCGGGTGCTGCCGGAGACTGTGCCCGATGTTGCCGAGGCGGCGCCGGAACTGGTCTAAGGGACCCTGAGGAGATAATCGGACTAGTATGGCAACGGTTGTTGTAGCTATGAGCGGGGGCGTGGATTCCTCCGTGGCGGCGGCGATGCTGAAGGAGCAGGGTCACTCCGTGTTCGGAGTGAACTTGCGGCTTTACTCGAAGGCGGAGAAGGACGCGTACCGGCTCAACAAGCAGTGCTGCACCCTCGATTCCATGCGGGATGCGGAGGCGGTGTGCAACCGGATCGGCGTACCCTTCTACGCGCTAAACATGGAGCGGGAGTTCGGACGCGACGTGGTGGACCACTTCGTGGGGGAGTATACCCGTGGACGCACACCGAACCCTTGTATCGCCTGTAACGCCCAGGTGAAGTTCAAGCACCTCTTCGACCGCGCAATGGCACTCGGCGCCGACTACATCGCTACAGGGCATTACGCACGGGTCGCCCGTTCGGATGGTCGCTCGCGACTGCTGACGGGTGTTGATCCTGACAAAGATCAGAGCTATGCGCTCTACATGCTGACGCCGAGGGAGCTCGACCGCACCATGCTGCCTATAGGGGAGCAGACGAAGACGGAAACGAGGCGGCTCGCCGAGCAGTATGGCCTCCTAACGGCTCGGAAGCCGGAGAGCCAGGACATCTGTTTCATCCCCGACGGTGATTACCGCAAGTTCGTGGCACTGCGAGCGCCGGAGGCGTCAGCGCCTGGGCCTATCCGTGATCTGGCAGGTCGCGAGCTCGGCCAGCACGCGGGCATCGCGTACTACACGGTAGGGCAGCGCAGGGGACTCGGCATAGCCGGGGGGCAGCCGCTGTACGTCCTGCGTGTTGAGCGGGAAACGAACACCATAGTCGTCGGGCCGCGTGAAAAGCTTGCTACCGAGAGGCTCCTGCTGCGCAACGTCAGTTGGACCAACGGGCAGTCACCGTCCGCGAAGTTGCATGCACATGCGAAGCTTCGCTATCGCGGTAAGAGTCTACCCGTGGTAGTCCATCCCCGAGACGAGCAAACCGTGGAGGTGGAGCTACTGTCGGCAGGGAACGTGGCGCCCGGACAGGCGGTGGTGTTCTACGATGGCGAGCAGGTTCTTGGTGGCGGCACGGTCGCCTGAGATTCCGAGACCAAGGCGTGGCATCACTTTTGCGCCGTAAAGGCACACCCCAGTGATATACTGTGGCTCGGCAGTTGAGCGGGCCGGCGCCTTCCGGCGTTCGCAGTGGAGGTCTGATTGAAGAAAGCGCTTATTGGTGCGGCCGTCGGCATACTGGCTGTCTACGCCATTGTCATCATCATGTGGTTTGTGGTGGGCACGACGCTGCCCAACCTCCGTGACCTCCTCCTCATCGCGATCAGCATCTTCCTGCTGCTGTTCGTACTCGGACTCGTCGGGGTTGCCTTCGCCCTGTTTGGATTATTCAGCTACATACGCTCCAGGGTTCCCGAGGTGTTCGACAAGGCTAGCTCAGGCATGGAGAGCGTACGTGGGACGACCGGCTTCGTTAGCGAGCGAGTGGCGTCCCCGCTGATCAAGGTATCCGCAGCGGCGGCCGGCGCGCGCGCGGCCGTGCAGACACTAGTGAGGCCCAACGATGGCAAATGACGACCCGGTAGTGGTGATCAGGCAGGCGGACGAGAGCGGATTCATCTCAGGGCTGCTGCTTGGAGCGGTAGTCGGCGCTCTCGTCGGCTTAATGTGCGCTCCTGCCTCGGGCGGACAGACGCGCCAGCGATTGCTGCAAAAGGTTCGGCCCGGTTCTTCTCAGAAGTCCTCCAACGATGGTTTTGAACAGAGTGGCGGCACATCACCGAGCAGCGGCGAGACCGTCAGGGTGGAACTCGAGCCGCACCGCACCTAGAGCACCTTGGCCTGGACCAGCAACTCCTCTCGTGCATCCGCAGGCTGCTAAACCCCCGTTTACAACTGCTGGCTACTGTCTGCCTGGACGGGTACGCTAGCCTGCGTACATCTGGGTATTCACCCCGGACAGGAGGTCAAACAGTTGTTCCGAGCCGGCCTATTACTCCGCGCGCTGCCGTCCATACTGGCCGAGCTGGTCGGCCTAGTATGGTATGGCTACCGGTCGGGCAATCGCGCGGCTGCGGCTGCGGCCCTGACTTGGCTGGCCACGACGGTGGCCCTCTTGGCGTTCGGGATAGACGCCGTGCTGAGTGTGCTCACCGGCGGGGAGGTTCAGCTGCGTGGTCCCTTCCTCGTGGCTTCTCTGCCCATAGCAATCTGGCTCGCCCGCGAGCTCCTCGGCATCCTGATGCTTGTCGTGGGCTGGCTGATCTCCCTGTTCGGGCCCCAACGAGCGCGCATAGGGCTCTAGCGCGTCGAGTGGCTAACTCCCAGACTCACTGGTCTGAGTCAGGATACCCCCGGGGCTCGGAGCACGGAACCTTCTTTGTGCCTCTCCCGTTTAGTCTTGTAGAATAAAGAGCCGGACCGCGGACGGGAGTCCAGGTTTGGACCTATCCACTGCTTATTGACTGATGGGCGACACCTTCGCTTGGCGTCGTTTCCGTGTAACTTACTTCCGGAGGTTGTGTTTGGACCGGTCCACGATCCGACCGATCAGCATTCCCGCGACGCGGAAGGCATCATCGACACGACTTCGCGGTGTTTCGGGTAGCCTGTCGCGCGCAATGGCGTGGCTACACGACGCACTGACCGTCGAGGTGTTGCTGTACGCGCTCTTTGTCGTAGCCGCGACGGCAACACGCTTTTGGGACCTGGGTTCCCGCGCTTTGCACCACGATGAGAGCCTCCATGCGTACTTCTCGTGGATCTACTACGAAGGTCGTGGTTACACACACGACCCGATGATGCACGGCCCGCTGCTGTTCCACATGACGGCGCTGGCGTACAAGCTTCTCGGAGGCGCGACGGACGCCGCGGCGCGCGTGGTCCCGGCACTCTTCGGCACGGTAACGGTGGCATTGCCGTACCTGCTACGGCGTCAGCTCGGTAGCGTCTCGATGCTGGTCGCATCGTTCGGACTGCTGATCTCGCCGCAGATCTGGTACTACGGCCGCTTCGCAAGGAACGAAGCGTGGTGTGTCGCTTTTACCTTGCTCATCTTCATCGGGATCGTGCGCTGGATGGATTCCCGTAATCCGGCGTGGATCCATGTAGCGTGGGTGAACTGGGTGCTGCTGTTCGTCTCGAAAGAGATCAGCTTCATAGTGCTGTTCATCTTCGGGACGTTCATAGGTGGAGCGTTGTTCCTGGCACACTCGAAGAAGAGTCTAGCCTGGCTTACTCTGCTGCCGATAGGAGCGCTACTGGGCATGGTCATCCTGCCGAAGGTGCTGGGTTGGGCGTCGTTGCCCGCTATCCCGTTTGAGGACCCGAGCTGGGAGAAGAGTGTTGGCTACGCGCGTACAATGTTGCGGAGCCCGCAAGTGCTCTCCACGTTGGGCTTCAGTGCCATGTGGGCTCTCGGGCTCGGAATGCTGGTCTGGCGAGACCGTGTTCTCCGGCAGGGTAGGGAGATTGGATCCGGACTTCGCGGAGCGAACGCTTTCAGTGAGGCCTTCTTCCGAACGCCTCGCGTTTGGCTGCAGATACTCATCATGGTTGTCAGCTTTCTTCTAATCTCTGTTCCCCTCTACACGAGCCTCTTCACGAACTGGCCAGGTGGGCTCTTCAGCGGCTCACTCGGGGCGCTCTTCTACTGGATCGCGCAGCAGGAGGTGCAGCGAGGCGAGCAGCCATGGTACTACTACGCCACGTTGGAGCCGGTCTACGAACCGATTGCAGTGTTGTTCGGCAGCGCGGCTATCGCATACGGCCTGTACTGGCTAGCGCGACGGAGGGGACACCTCAGGTCTCTCGACGTGTTCGAGATCTCGTACGCTCTCATGATGTGGTGGACCGTGATGAGCTTCGTCATATACAGCTGGGCGGGCGAGAAGATGCCGTGGCTGTCGGTCCATATCGCGCTGCCGCTGATAATGATCGCGTCGGTATGGGGAACTCGAGCACTCGGCTTCGAAGAGGGCTGGCGGCGAAACTGGACAGCACGGCGACCAGGCGGTTGGGCATTCGTCGGCCTGGCATCCGTGATCGTCCTATGGATCGTCTACCGGATGGCAAGCTGGTCGCTGCAGGAGCAGCCTACGGGGCAGTCACCACTCGTATACGGAACGGCAGCGCTCGTTCTCGTCGCCGCGGCGGCTGCATATTGGTTGGGACCGCGAGCGGCAGGCCGATCCTTCGCCCTGCTTGGACTTGGGATGCTCACTGTCTACACGGTCGGCTCCGCTTTCAGACTGTCGTACATTAATTCGGATGTTCCGGTGGAACAGGCCATATATGTACAGACAACACCCAGGGTGCCGAACGTTGTGGCCGCGATGGAGGCGCTTTCCGAAGAAACCACGGGCGGGAAAGACGCCAAGATCATTTACGATAGCAAGGTCTCGTGGCCGTTCGTCTGGTACCTGCGCGATTTTGACAACGCCAATTTCAGAGACCAGGGGCCAGACGCGGTACCAACGGCGGACGTACAGTTCGTGTTGATCGGCGTGGAGAACCAGGAGAAGGTCAAGCCGTTCATGGGGAACTACACAGCGTACCGCTACCCTATGCGCTGGTGGTTTCCCGAGGCGATGTACCGACAGATCGTGCCGAAGGAGCAATTAGAAGGCAGGGGCCCGCTCGAGGCAGTGGTGGTGAATGCGAAAAACATTGTCTCGCGGCTGATCGCCTTCTCGAAGCCGGAAAACCAGGCGATGCTGTGGCGATACGTGATGTACCGCCGGCCGGACGGCACCCTAGAGTCCACCGATATGGTCGTGTACGTGCGGAACGATCTGGTGGGGTTGTACAACTCAGGGCGATATTAGGCTTGGCTTACGTCTCCAGGCGCCCGCATGCGGCGCGATCCTCCTCCGGCATCCATTCCCGTCCGCTCGCCGCGCTGCGCAGCCTGTGGCCCGCACTATTCGTGCTGATACTGGTTGTGGCGGTCGTGCTGCGGTTCCCAGCACTCCGAGTTCCCGTACTGAGCTATGACGAGGCTGGCTACGCCCTGGACGGCTGGAGGTTGTTAGCGGGCAGGGCAGAGGCCGGGCCGTATTACCGCGCAGCTCCCGGTTACTCTCAACTCCTCTCTCTGGCCCAGCTCGCTTTCGGTGGCGGAGACGTCAGCGTCCGGCTGCTGTCACTGCTCGCGGGGCTGGGCGCGATACTACTCTGCGTTCCCGTTGGTAGGGTCGCCGGGCGCGGCGCCGTATTAGTGGCCGCTGTGCTGCTGGCGGTCGCACCTTTCTGGTTGCGGCTGGATGCTGTCGTCGCGCCGGACGGAGTAGTTGTATTCCTCGCGATGCTTGGTATAGCACTTGTGTCCTCTGTACACTTGTGGCCCTGGTCGCTCATCGGGGCCGCCGCCGTCACAGGATACCTTCTCGCGTTCGGTACGACTGGTTGGTGGATGGCTGCCGTGTTGCTCAGCGTGCTTGTCATCGCGGGCCTTCGACTACCGCGTAAAGCGTGGGTCACTGGAGCCGTCGCTGCGTTCGCATCGAGTGGCCTGGCCGGTCTCACCTCGTTCGGTACAAGTCGGCCCGTGCTTCCCTTCACCGTCAGGATGCAAGAAGGCGGTGCAAGTTCGACCGAGTTCCTCCGCCACTTCGCATCCAGTGCGCCATTTCTCCTGGTTCTTTTAGCGGTGGCTCTGGTTCTTTGGAAACGCGCGTCGGTTTCGCGTCTGTCGTGGCTTCTGGCCGCAACTGGCGGCGTTCTGCTAGTGCTGTCTGTCCTGCTTCCCGATCCGGTGCGGCCGGCTCCGGCGGCCGCTGGGTTTGTGCTCACCTGGGCAGGCGCCGTGCTGTTGGCGCGGGCGATGAGCGTACTGGTGCCCGGTCGTGAGCTTATCGCAGGTGCTCTGGTGGCGGCTGGTGTGGTGTGCATATCGCTGCTTCTCGCGCAGGGCGACGCGCCAATAGTGGCTGGACCCGGCAATGTGCGACCTGTCACGGCAACCGATCCAGCTATCCGCTACGCGGCTAACCGGGTGGAACGGGTGTCATTTGAGCTCTACAGGTTGGAGCGAAGCCTTGAAGAGCCGAGGGGCGGCAGGGGCCTGCAGACCGTTGTCTCCCCTTCCGTTTCAAATTGGGCGTTGTGGTACCTGCGCGACTTCGAAAACCTGACCGTCGGATCAGGGGGAGACGAACGGCCGGAGGTCCGGATCCTCGGGCCGGGCGACCCAGCATCGAGCGGCTATGAGATCGAGCGGTTCGGTACCAGGCCGGCGGAGCCGACCGCCGTCCTTGCCTGGCGACCGTCGGTATGGCAGCAGATAACACCTGAGGCAGAGGTCGGCACCTTCGAGCCGAAGGCAAAATACGACTTACTGGACAAGGCGCCTCCGGGAGACCGGCCGGGTCAACTGAACGGCCCTGTCGGCATAGCCGTAGCGCCCTCCGGTACGGTGTACGTCGTTGACCAGGCGAATTCGCGCATCCAGAAGTACGAGCCGGACGGCACATACGCGCTTGCCTGGGGCGCGGAGGGCGATGGAGAGGGGCAGTTCGGCGATGCCGGTCCGCAGCTCGGTCCGACCGGGATCGCAGCCTCGGACGAGTACGTGTGGGTGGCGGACACGTGGAACCACCGGATACAGCAATTTCGCCCGGACGGCACGTTCGTGCGCGCGTGGGGCTCGTTCGTTGACACTGGCGGCGACGCCGGGAGGAACGCGGCAAGCCCTCAGGGATTTTACGGTCCGCGAGGCGTTGCGTTGGGCAGCGATGGCCTGCTCTACATAACTGACACCGGCAACAAGCGGGTGGTGGTGTATCAGCAAACCGGTAGGTACGTACGGCAGTGGGGTGTCGGGGGATCGGGAGTCGGCGAGCTGGACGAGCCGGTAGGCATAGCCGTGGGAAGGAACGGCCACGTGTACGTTGCGGACGCCCGTAACCGGCGGATTCAGGTGTTCTCCCAAGCCGGCAAGCCACTGCGGCGCTGGCCGCTCGCGAGCGAGTCCAAGGAAGGGCGGATGGAGCCGTACGTGGCCGTGGACCGCCGTGGGCGAGTATACGTGAGCGACCCGGCGAGCCAGACGGTATCTGTCTACAACGCCCAGGGCAAGGAGATTCGGGCGTATAGAACTGCCGCTGACAGGACCTTTCTTGCGCCCACGGGGCTAGCAGTAGCGTCCGACGAGGTCGTGTATATCGTGGATAGTGCGCTGGGCAACGTGCTAGACTTTAGGGTTCCGTGATAGGAAGAACGGAGTTCGCGTGAGAAACTGGCGATTCTGGGGCAGTGTGCTGGTGAGCGCGGTACTGCTCTGGTTAGCGTTGCGTGGGCAGGACCTCTCAAAGACTATGAGCGTGCTGCGAACGGCGGAGTACCGTTATGTGTTCCCCGCGCTTGTGCTGTACTTCTCGGGTGTCTGGGTTCGCTCTGTCAGGTGGCGCTGGCTGCTATCGCCGATGGGTAGGTACAGGGCCCGCAGCCTCTTCCCGGTGGTTGTCATAGGCTACATGGCGAACGACGTCCTGCCCGCTCGGATGGGCGAGGTGGTGCGTGTGTATGTGCTCTCGCAGCGGGAACGACTCCCGAAGGCCAGCGCACTCGGTACCGTGGTTGTCGAGCGTTTGCTTGACGCAATCACGATGTTGCTGTTACTTGCCGTTGCGGCCCTGCTCGTCCCGCTCAGCGGCGCTGTGGAGCGTGTTGCCCTGGTCGCGGCCCTGGCTTTGGGAGTCGGACTCGTGCCGTTGCTCATGCTCGTCCTGGCCCCAGACCTCACTTATCGACATGTTGCTCCCTGGCTGGCGCGACTGCCGACACGCTTGACTAACCGGCTTTCGAGCACCGGCGCCGGTTTTCTTACAGGCGTGAGGGTGCTGCGGAACGCAAGGGTAGTGGGATTTGCTCTCGCGCTCTCGGTTGTTGCGTGGCTGCTGGAGGCAGGGATGTACTGGACGCTCGCTATCGGCTTCGACCTGCCGGTCGGTGCGCCGTTAGTGCTGCTAACGCTCGCCGTGGCTAACCTGGCCACGCTGGTGCCCGCGGCGCCGGGTTATGTCGGCACATTCGAGGTTGGGGCGCTGCTCGTGCTTTCAGGACTTGCGGGTATGGACCGAGAACTGGCTACCGGGTATCTGCTGGCGCTTCACGCAGCCCTTGTCGTTCCGGTGACGCTGCTGGGATTTTATTACTGGACCACCCATAGCCTGTCGCTGTACAAGATCCGTCGCGAGGCGTCGCGTGGGATGGCTCCGGTTCGGGTAGGGACGACCCCCGTTGATTGACGCCTGGCGTGCGCTCGTGCTGGGTATTGTGCAAGGACTGACCGAGTTCATACCTGTCAGTAGCTCTGCCCACCTCATACTTGTCCCGTGGCTGCTCGACTGGCCCGGCTCGGGACTCGCCTTCAACGTCGCACTGCAGGTCGGCACGCTGCTCGCGGTTATCGTGTACTTTTGGCGCAACCTGGTCCAGATTACTGTGGGAAGCTTGCGAGCGCTCGTGCTCAGGAGCCCGGCGGACAGACCGTGGCTGCGGCTTGCGGTGCTGCTCCTCGTGGGCTCAGTGCCCGCAGCCATCGTCGGCCTGGCACTTGAAGAACCGATTGACCGAGTGTTTCACGCAGGCGAGCGTACCACCGGCAGCTTGCTGGCGATCGCCGGCGGCCTGGCGGTGATGGGTCTCGCATTGCTGGCCGCTGAGCACTGGGGCACGAAGCACCGTCTTGCTTCATCTCTGGGGAGTGGGCAGGTACTGCTCATCGGCGCCGCACAGTCACTAGCCCTCATGCCGGGGGTGTCCCGGTCGGGAAGCACGATAACCGCCGCTCTGCTCCTAGGACTGCAGCACAAGGAGGCGGCCCGTTTCTCCTTCTTGCTGGCTATCCCGATAACTTTCGGTGCGGGCTTGCTGGAAGGGTACCGAGTCCTGGAAGAGGGTCTACCGTCTGGGGCGTGGCTCAGCTTTGCCGTGGGCATCCTGTCCGCAGCGGTGGTCGGCTACGCAAGCATCCGGTTTCTGTTAAACTTTCTGCAGACGCACTCCACCAGGGTGTTTGCCGCGTATCGTATGGTGATTGCTGCTGGAATCATCATCCTGCTGCTGACCGGCTGGCGCTCCGCATGAGCATTGTCCCGCCAGCTTGACGAACTGCGAGGCTACCGGTTGCTGGATGCCCCGAATAACATCCCCGACGTCGTTATCAAGCGACTACCGATCTACTCCAGGGCACTTGTCCAGATACTGGCCACTAGACAGCGGACGGTGTCCTCGAACGAGCTTGCGATGGCAACGGGCAGTACGGCTGCCCAGATTCGACGTGATCTCTCCTACTTCGGCGGCTTCGGCAAGCAGGGCAAAGGATACGATGTAGAACGTTTACTTGCCGCCATCCGGGAGATCTTGAACCTCAATGAGCAGTGGCCCGTAGTGCTCATCGGGGCGGGTTCGCTGGGCCAGGCAGTGGCGCGATACGGGGGCTTCGCAGAGCAAGGGTTCGTCGTCAGGCGCGTGTTCGACCACAACGTGGACCGTATCGGCATGCGAATCAATGATCTGGTCGTCCAAGATGTCCGCGAGATGGCCGAGCTCGTCAGGCAAGAGGGGATACTCGTGGCCATTCTGGCCGTACCCGCCGGCGCAGCCCAGAAAGTTGCGGATGACCTCGCCAAGGCCGGTGTGAAGGCGATCCTGAACTATGCTCCGTCCACGATCCAGGTACCCGACGACGTCCGGGTCCACGACATCGATCCCGTGGCCGCGCTCCAATCTCTCACCTACTATCTCACACCGTCCGAGGCACAGGCGCGCGGCGTCTCGCATAGAGTCAGCTAGTAACCGGGTCTGCCATCTCGGTGAGGCCCAGGTGGAGTCTGGCTTCGCCAACCGGAAAGAGGCTGCCGCAGACCACTATCACGTCGGCGTTGGGCAGGTCGAGCGCCATCGACAAGGCGTTCGGAACACTCTCGGCGACGCGGTAGGTAACGACCAGCAAGTCGGCCAACTGCGTGAGGCGAGATACGCCTAGCGCCCGTGGGTGCGACGATTTGCAGAGTATCAGCTGTCTGTCTCGGAGAAGGCCGAGCATCCCTGCAGCGTCGTGGTCCACGCCTGTACCGAACACGAAGGCGACCTTGCAAGCAGGAAACACCTCGTCCAGTGTCTCGAGGAGCTTTCCCATCGAGTAAGGGTTGTGCGCACCGTCAAGCACGAACGTCGTGCCGCCGTATTCCGCAACTTCGAACCGACCGGGCCAGGATACGTTCGCCAGTCCTCGGGCTAGGTGCTCCCGACGAAGGGGAAGGCCGGCGGACGCGAGCTCAGCAGCGGTGACTACGGTCGTGAGCGCGTTCTCGACCTGATGATGACCGAGCAAGCCAAGACTCACAGTGAAGCCGCCCAGCGTTCCGTCCGCCAAGGCGAGGTTCGTGTCCAGGACGAACTCCTGCCAGGGGCCAGACGTCTGGGTTCTATTGACGGCATGAATCAGATCGGGCACGACCAGCGCTGGGGCACTGACGGCGGCAGCGCTGGCGAGCAGTGTCCTAGCAGCCTCATCCGGTTGTGATGCTATGACGACCGGGACACCCGGCTTCATGATTCCGGCCTTCTCACCCGCTATAGCGGTCAGGGTGTCGCCGAGCACCTCCGCATGGTCGACGCTTATCGAGGTAATTACTGATAGCTCCGGAGTTATGACGTTGGTCGCGTCGAGCCTACCTCCAAGGCCGACCTCAACCACTGCCCAATCGACGCGCTCCCG
The DNA here is from genome assembly GCA_016781735.1 of Rubrobacter sp. GTDB lineage: Bacteria > Chloroflexota > Chloroflexia > Thermobaculales > Thermobaculaceae > LC3-1. The sequence goes on along the minus strand of JADDPT010000016.1, from coordinate 19,610 downwards.
GGCGAACAGCTCGAACGCCAGGGCGGTGGTGACTTCGTACGTGGTGAGCGGGTATCCGGTTCGCACCTTCTCTACAACAGGCTGCACCTCCCGGAGGAGTTGAGTAAGGCCTGCCTCGCTGACTGGCTCGCCGTCCAGCCTGTAGCGCTCTCGATGAGTGTTCAGATGGGGGGAGGAGTAAAACCCGACGCGGTTGCCGCCTGCCACCAGGGTGTTGCTGATCATCGCGGCGGTAGAGCCCTTACCCTTTGTCCCTGCCACATGGACGGCTCGGAGACGCTCGTGCGGGTTCCCCAACGCGGCTAACAGCGCGCGTACCGCCTCCAGGTGAAAGCCGTCGCGCGCTCTAGGCTTGTTGCGTTCGTAATCCGCGAAGCCGTACAGGTAGCGCAGCGCGTCCCCGTAGTTGCGTATCGGTTCGCTCACTCGCTTACCAACTCCTCGTACACCCGCTCGTACCCTTCCACCATACGTCCGGAGGAGAAGCACTCGCGTGCCCAAACAAAGCAGTCGGACCGGTTAAGTAGCGGAACTCGATTCACCGCTTCGGCGGCCTCCTCGACCGTTTGCACAACATATCCTGTGCTACCGTCACGAACTAGTTCCGGTACGGAGCCTCTTTTCATAGCGACGACGGGAGTTCCGACCGCCATCGCCTCCGCCATAGTGAGGCCGAAAGCCTCGTGGTATGTCACCAGGTGGAGGAAGCAGTGGGCGCTGCGCATCAGCTCCTTTCGCCGTGTGCGGTCCGAGGGGCCGACATACACCACCTGCTCGCAGTCCACGTGCGGCGCTATCTCGCTTTCCCAGTAGCGACGGTTGGCGTCGGGCACGATCCCGGAAATGAGTAAACGACGCTCTGTGAGATGCGCCACCTTGATGGCGTGGTGTACACCCTTGTCTGGTGAGAGGCGGCCGAGAAAGAGTAGGTAGTCACTGGGCTGTGGCTCCGGCGGCGCGAAATCGCTCTCATGGATTCCGTTGTAGACGGTAGCCCGGTAGTTGAGATCTGGGGCAAGCTCTCGTTCGGCGTCGGAGATGGACACGTACGGCTTTTCTCGGTATCGGTGGTATATGATCCGACTGTCAAGCTCGGCCGCCGAGCCGTGCAGCGTGGTGAGTACTGGTGTTCGGGTGAGCCGGGAGAGGATCGCCCCGTAGACGCCGGCATTGTTGTGCAGGACATCTAGGTCGGTGGCACGCTCGAATGCATTCACGATGTGTAGTGTCTCGGATGCTCTGCTGGGGAGTGACGGGTCCTCCTCCAGCGGGCGAGGAACGACGCTCTCGAGGCGTGCGGTGGTCTCGGAGTCGCCGGACGCGAAGAGGGTGACATCGTGACCTCGCGCCACGAGGCCTTCTGCGAGCAAATAGGCGACCGTTTCCCAGCCGCCGTACTCGCGGGGCGGCACCCGCCAGGCGATGGATGCAAGTATCCCGATCCTCAAATTCAACCTCCGGTTGCGGCCGACATGCTAACAGATGTTTACGACCACTAGGAAACGCTGCCTACGGCTCCGTAGGCTGGTTCCATGCCCGCGATTGCGGGTACGTGTCAGCGGCAGTACCGTGAGAGCGTGATGCTCAGGGGGTGATCGAGGTATGGGCAGGCATAAAACCGCAGCCTCACAGCTAGGAATCACAAGCGGAATACGGCAGGACAGAAGCGACTTCATCTTCGAGCCGCGGCAGGAACGGTCGGGCCGTGGTTCCCAGCGCAGGGGAAAACTGTGGATCCTGACGGAGCCGGCGGCCGCGACGGGCGGGGCAGGGGCAGCCGCGAAGCTCGTTATGGAGACGGTTGAGGAGGAGTACTACCGCAGCCCGGCGCCTAGCATCACCACTGCTCTTGAGGACGCAGTGAGGGCTGCCAACCGTCTGCTGCATGATTACAATTCCGGCGCGCCTCTTCACAAGCAGGCATACCTCGGGCTGTCATGCGCCGTGATTTCCGGCAAGGACGTGTACCTCGCACAGGTCCAGCCCGCACGCGCGATAGTCGTACACAAGGGTGTTCCACGGGCTTTGCCGGATGGTATGCCGAAGAGGGAGGAGGAGTTGACCCCGCTGGGGCTTGACGCCGAGGTGTCCATTGAGATGAGCCGCAGCCCGTTCACTTCTGGGGACTCCATAACGCTCCTCTCGTCTGGCCTGTCGCAGATGATCACCCGGGCGGAAGATGAGTATGGGCTCTCGTACAAGGATCACTCCGGCGCGGTGGAACATCTATACCATGCAGCGGCCCGTAACAACCTGCTCGATGAGCACGCGGTCGTCATAGAGGAGCAGGTACGGGTACGTCGGGACTACGGCGGACGCGGTATGCAGGCACTGGGACGGGAATGGCTGCAGAACGCGCGCTCGAAGGCACCGGGCACCTTAAAGGGCGCAACACAGAGACTCAGCTTGCCAAGCTTTGCGGCAGCGAAGGGGGAGGCCGGCGAGCGGCGCCTCAACTTCATTCTCGATCCGAAGCGTATCAAGTCGAGCTTGTTCAGCGGCGCCGCCGGTGGTGCCGGTGCGACGTCGAGATTCCGAATCGGCTCTACAATCATCGGCGTGCTCCTACTCGTCGCGCTCGCCGGTGGGCTGGGCTGGAGGGCATACGCCGGGTATCAGCGCAACGCACAGCTTGCTTCACTTCTTGCCGCAGCCGAGGCGCAGAGGCAGGAAGCACGAGGCAAGCCGACCGAGGCAGCAATCCAGCACCTGCAGTCGGCTCGGGAGTACCTGGCTGACGCACGCAGGATTGAGCCAACCCATGCGAAGATCCGGAGCGAGCTAAGACTGCTCGACGCCGACTGGGAAGTCGTGCACAAGGTGGTGAAGATTGGCAACGTCACGGCTCTCACCAAGTTGGGCGGTTACAAGAAGGGTAGCGCCTCGCAATTGGTGGTCGCGCAGAACAAGGCGCTGATTCTCAATAGAGCGACCGGCAGCGTGCGCTTCTTCGACATCAAGCGCAAGCGGGGGGCTGTCCTCGAGCCCGACGGCGGCGCAAAGTTCGTCGGCATCTCATGGCGGAGTGGTGGCGCGCTGATGCTCGACGCGAAGGGCAGACTTTGGGACTACGATTACGCGGGTGACGCCTGGTCGAACGTAAAGCTGAAGGGCGCGCACCAGTGGAGCAAGGTGATAGCGTTCGACGTGTATGGCGATCGTGCCTACGTGGCCCTCAAAGACAGATCAGAAGTGCTCGAGTACGATCTCCAGAATCCGTCCCGTGCGAGGGTACTCAAGTCGCCCGTAAAGCGAGAGCCACTTCAGCCCGCCGGTCTTGGCGCCGACGGGGGACTCTGGGTGATAGGGGCCCGTGACGATAGCCTGTGGAAGCTAGTGAACGGTAAGGTGAGTCGGCGACTCTGGATTGACGCCCAGCCTCCGGTCGAGCAAGCTCATGGCTTGTCGGTGCTGGATACCAACAAGAATCTTTACCTGCTAGACAAGAATGACAACCGGGTACTACAGGTGGCACCCAACGGGCAACTCCGGGCGCAGTTCCAGTTCTCTACCGCGCCGCTGCGGCTCCGGGCGATCGACGCGGTGTACGCGGATGAGAAGGCGGGCGCGCTCTGGGTGGTCAGCGGCGACACTTTGTACTCGGCCAAGCTACCGGGAACCACTCGAAAGCAGTAGGCAAACTAACGGCTGCCCTTGCCCACTAGCCCGCTGCTCTCAATTGAGAGCAGCGGGCTACTTCGTGTGCGGTCATTACCGGGCCCACCGCTTGCGAGAGGAAGCTACTGGGGACGAAAGCGTTTGGGGAGGTTAGGCTATTGGACGGCTCAAGACTGCGGCTACTGGTCGATATGGATGGGGTCATCTACAGGGGCGGACGGGCGCTGCCCGGACTGACAGAGTTCTTCGACTGGATCTCCGCGGAAGGGCACGCCTACATGCTGGTGACCAACAACGCCTCCCGTTCCCCCGAGGAGATCGCTGTTCAGCTACACGGTATGGGAATCCACGTCCCCTCGGAGCGGATCGTCACATCGGCCATGGCCACGGCGGTGTGGCTGCGCGAGCAAGCGCCGGAAGGCGCCCGCGTGTTGTGCATCGGTGGTTCGGGTCTGTGGAAGGAACTTTACGGGAACGACTCTTCCTTCATTCCCGACGATGCGAACCCGGAGTGGGTGGTGGTAGGACTGGACAGGAACGTTACGTACGCGAGGATCGCCGCTGCGTCGCTGGCGGTGCAGAGAGGCGCCCGATACGTAGCAACGAACCCGGACTTAACCTTTCCGGCTGAGGATGGACTCCTGCCCGGCGCTGGCGCACTACAGGCCGTCATCACGCTTTCCGCGGGGATACAGCCGGTGGTGATCGGTAAGCCGGAGCCGAAACTCTTCGAGATGGCCCTTCGACTGATGCCGGATGGCGGCGAGGTCGTGGTGCTCGGTGACAGGCTGGATACCGATATCAAGGCAGGTACGTGCATAGGAGCGCGCACTGTACTGCTACTTACCGGCGTCTCCACTCGCGAGGAAGCCGCGACGGGCGATGTGCGACCCGACGAGATATACAGCGACATTCCGGAAATGCTGCGGCACTGGCGGCAACGGGGATAGGGCTACCGGGCGGACCCGTTCGTCCGCCCGGCTGGAATGATCGTTAAGGCTAGTGCGCGACCGCCTCGCGGTGCGCCTTCGCGGCCTCGACTACGTGCGGTGTGAGATGGTGTGGTACCGGCTCATAGTGTGAGAACTCCATCGTAAAGCTCCCTCGCCCCTGGGTGATCGCGCGTAGGTCTGAGCTGTACTTCTGCATCTCGGCAAGGGGTACCTGCGCACGGACGCATGTTTGGCCGTGCTCGCCGGGATCCATTCCCTCCACGCGGGCCCGCTTGCCGTTGAGGTCGCTCATCACCTCGCCCACGAACTGCTCCGGAACCGTGATAGCGACCTCCATTACCGGCTCCAGCAAGACAGGATGTGCTTCTATCGCACCCTTCTTGAAAGCCTGCGATGCGGCTACCTTGAAGGCCATTTCCGAGGAGTCCACGCTGTGGTAGCTGCCGTCCGTGAGAGTTACGCGGACGTTGACCACTGGGAATCCCGCCACCAGACCCTCGTGCAGTGCCTCCTGTACGCCCTTCTCGACCGCGGGATAGAACTGCTTCGGCACCGCACCGCCCACCACTTTCTCCGTGAACTCGAACTCGGCATCAGGATTCGGCTCGATGTTGAGCACCACGTGGCCGTACTGTCCGTGGCCGCCACTCTGCTTCTTATGCTTGTATTCCGCCCGCGTCGGCACGGTAATGGTCTCGCGATACGGTACGGTTGGAAGGGCGGTCTCTACGCCCACGGAGAACTTTCGCTGCATGCGTTCCGCCATGATGTTTATGTGTGCCTCGCCCATCCCGCTCACGAGCGTTTCCCCAGAATGCGGGTCCTTGCTGATGCGCAGTGTGGGATCCTCGTCCGCCATGCGCGTGAGTGACGTTCCCATCTTGTCGAGATCGGCCTTTGTTCGGGGGCGAAGGGCGGCCGTGTAGGCGGGTGTCGGGAACGAGATCCCGGCCAGCGCGATCGACTTGCCTGGGTCGCACAACGTGTCGCCGGTGGCCGTCTGTATCAGCTTCGTCACGGCCCCGATGTCCCCGGCCTGTACGCGGTCGGTTGGTATCTGCTCCTTGCCCCTGAGGACGTACAGTTGGCTCAGCCGTCCCTCGTCACCTGTCCGCATGTTACGGACATGGCTATCGTGCTTGAGCGTGCCACTGTAAACGCGGAACAAGCTCAGCTTGCCGACGAAAGGATCGGCAACCGTCTTGAATACAAGCGCCGCAACGGGACCATCGGCGTCGGCAGGCAGCGGCTGGGGCTGCTCCCCGTTCTGCGGCAGCGGTATTTCGAGCCTGTCGAGCGGGCTGGGTGCCAGATTCACCAGCGCATCCAGGACCTGCGGCACGCCAATGGCTGGGCCACCCGCGGCGACGAGCACGGGCACTATGCTACCCCTGATCACACCCGCGCGTAGCCCATGAGCCATCTCTTCAGGCGTCAGCTCACCACCGTCCAGATATTTCATGGTTAGCTCATCGTCAGTCTCGGCGACGAGCTCGGTCAGCATATCGAGGTAGCGCTCACGGTCTGCCGCGAGGTCGTCCGGGAGGGGACTCTCCTCGTACTTGCCGTCGCCTGTGCCGCCGTATACGTAGCCAGTGCCCGTCAACACGTCGGCTACGCCTTTGAACGCCTGCTCCTGGCCGATCGGCAGGTACACCGGCACTACCGAGTGCCCCCACTCGTCCCGCATCTGACTCACGACAGCCTCAAAATCCGCGTTCTCTCGGTCCATCTTGTTGACAATGATCATTCTCGGGATGCCGGCCCTCTCCGCCGCGCGGTACATCAGGTCGCTGCCAACCTCGATCTTCGTGTGGGCATCCACGAGGATGACGGCGCACTCGACCACCCGGAGGGCAGAAACCATCTCCCCGATGAACTCCGAGTAGCCCGGGCAGTCAAGCACGTTGAGCTTGCAGCCCTTATGCTCAATTGGGATGACACTCGTGCTGATGGAGCCCTTACGTTTGATCTCGTCAGGATCATGGTCGCTAACGGTGGTGCCCTCGGTTACCTTTCCCAGCCGATTGGTCGCGCCGGTAACATACAGCATCGCCTCGGCGAGTGACGTCTTTCCGGTGCCACCATGTGAGAAGAGGCCGACGTTGCGTATCTGGGACGCGGGATAGACTTGCACTACTTTCTCCTTCCTTCGACACCGCCGGTGATCGGTGCGGAGATTATATACCTCTCTGGCAGGATAGGATAGTGGCACCCGAAGCGCGGGCAGCTAAGGGTAGCACTCTTTCGGGCGTGATGCTGTGGTGCTACTCTTGCAGCGGATTCGCACCACTGGAAGTGGCGGCGGATCGAGCCGCACCTGAAGCCGTGAAGACGGGTCGCACACGACAGGATCGCCGCTGAGTCCGGCACTGGGTCACGGTTACAGAAGGAAATCGAGGGACAGCACAGCGGAAAAGGGAGGCAGACAAATGTCGCCGTTGGACCTGCTCTGGGCGTTCTTCATAATTAGCTCGCTGCAGCCGGTGGTTCGTCAACGCTGGCTGGAGGCGCAGCGACTACGGTCCTTCCGTCAGTTGGAGGAGAAGAGACAGAGCCGCGTCATAGGTCTTATCCACCGGCAGGAGACGATGCGGCTGCTGGGCTTTCCCGTCGCCCGCTACATCGACATCCAGGACTCGGAGGCGGTACTGCGGGCAATCTAACTTACGGATCCAACGGTGCCGGTGGACGTGGTCCTGCACACCCCGGGTGGGTTGGTCCTCGCCGCCGGTCAGATAGCCCAGGCACTGAAAGACCACCCGGCCAAAGTCCCAGTGTTCGTACCACACTATGCCATGAGCGGCGGCACGCTCATCGCGCTCGCCGCCGACGAGATCGTGATGGCTCCACACGCGGTGCTGGGTCCCGTGGACCCGCAGTTGGGGCAGTATCCGGCAGCCTCTGTTCTCAGGGTGCTCGAGCGCAAGCCGGCCGCGGAGATCGAGGACCAGACGATGATATTGGCGGATGTGGCGGAGAAGGCGATGCGGCAGGTGGAAAACACCGTGTGCGACCTTCTGAGGGAGCGGCTGTCAGAGGAACAGGCCGCGCGCCTCGCCCGCACGCTTGCCGGAGGAACCTGGACCCACGACTACCCAATCACGGTGAGCGAGGCGCGGGAACTAGGCCTGCCGGTCTCAACAGGGATGCCGAAGGTGGTCTTTGATTTGATGCAGTTCTATCCACAAACCGGGCAGCAGCGCCCATCGGTGGAGTACATACCACTGCCGTACGGTCCGCGAGAACGGCAACCGGAACGTCCCACACGGTTGCCGAAGAGGTAGGCCTAACTCGGGCCATGCAGCCCCATTCATCGCCAGAGGGTGTGACGCAGGGCACCGATATGCGAGCGGGCTGGTGTTCAGAGGCGGCAGATCACGCAGGCATGGTAAGTGCGCACAGGAGAGGCAACACGCAGGCTGCGCCGGAGCGACGAAGTGTCTGCTCAGGAAGTTATAGGTCAAGCGGCGAATTTCATAACGGATACAAGGAGGGTCTCAGGTGTCGGCGGATACTGATGAGCAGAGGAACGTTGTCGTTTTCGGGCCCGGCGAGCGTGAGGCAGTCGGCCCGACGCGGATTCTTGCACAGTCTCCTGGTGCTCCGATTGCGTTCACGGAGTCGACGGTACCACCCGGATTTCCGGGGCCGGTACGGCACCGGCATGCCCATATGTACGACATCTTCTACGTGCTCGATGGCACGCTGACGCTTGAGACCGAAGGAGAGACGCATGCACTCCGGCCAGGCGCCTTTGCGATGGTGCCGCCCGGTATCGTACACACCTTCTCCAACCCTGGAGCGGAACCAACCCGCTTCCTGAACATCTACCACCCCAGCGGGCTGGAGCAGTACGTGAAGGAGGTAGCGAGACGGATGGGAGAGGGTCATCCGCCTTCGCCTCAGGACATGGCGGAGATCGCCGCACCCTACGACTTCGAGCCGGTCCATGACGTCTAGAAGCCGGCCGCCGGCGGCAGCGGATAAGCTGCGTGCGCGGTTCCGTAGGCAAACTGCATGCCCGACCGCAGGAATGGATCGTACGCGACCCCTCCCGCTGGGCAGAGCTGTTGCGAGACTCTCATCACACGCACGAAAGGGCAAGACATGGACGACACGAGTAAGAACGAGGACCTCGTATCGGATGGAGCGCAACACTTCGACAGCTTTGCAGCCATTGTCGAGGATGCGCGAAGGAGGGGACTTCAGGAGCCACGCCCAATCAGGTGTTCTAGAGATGAGGCTATCCTCGCCTGGATCGGGTCTCGGGACGACTTAAGCAGGCAGTACTTCGTCTGCACCAGGTGCTTCATGCGATACAGAGAGGACGATGTGGCACCGGGAATGGTGTACATTCCCGCAGGCGACACGAAGATCGAGCTTCAAAAGAAGGCAATACGCGCCGAGCAGGCACGTCGCAAGGCAGCCAAAGACGCCCAGACCTAGCCAAACGCTCTGCGAATTTGCATGACGTCATGTCTTCACACGTAGCCGCTTCGGTGCCGACCGCGCCCCACTCATCTTCGGGACGAGACTATGAAAGAGGCCCGGTCCGAGGTGGCGGAGTGACTCATCGGTGCCGAGCGTAGGCTTGTGACTCTGGTACAGTGCGCACGAACGTCCACCAGGTGCTTGGCACCCTCGTCGCCCCCGGAAGGATGGCATTTCAACCCGTGAACCGTTATCTCTCGCCTCTCTGGGACATGCTCTATCCGCGGCGATGCGCAGCGTGTCGTCACCGTGGAGACTGGTTGTGCGAGACATGCCTGAAGCAATGTGTTGCCCATGGCGATGGATGCTGCCGACGGTGTGGCGCAACCCTTCAGCGGGCCAGGTGCGTCACCTGCGAGCAGTACATCCGCCATCTCCACGAGCTCCACGCGGCGTACAGGTACGGAGGACCGGTGCGGCCGCTGATACACAGGTTCAAGTACAACGGGATCCACGCGACGGCCGAGTGGATGGTCGATCTGATGCCCGTCTCCTGGCTTCCTCCCGAGGCGGTGCTGGTTCCGGTACCCCTGCACCGTGCTCGCGAGAGGGAGCGGGGGTACAACCAGTCGCAGCTGCTGGCACACGCGCTCGGCAAGCGCACCGGGCTACCTGTGTCTTCAACTTTGACGCGGGTCCGGCGCACCTCGCCTCAGGCGCATCGAGATGCGGCCGGTAGGTGGTTGAACGTTCGTGACGCCTTTGAGCTAAAACGGCAACTGGAGCCGGCCCGTGTTGTGGTGCTTGTTGACGACGTGTGCACGACGGGGGCGACGATCGAGGAGTGCGCAAAGGTGCTTACTGCCGCGGGCGTCGACAAGGTCTCCGCGATTGTGTTCGCTCGCGCGTGATGCCTGCTTCAACTGGCCGTGCTCTCCACTACATCCACGGGCGGTTGCGCAAGCTTGATGTAGCGGCGCACGCTGTCGCGGTTCCGCGGGTCCGCCGCGAGTCCTAGTACCGCCAGCAGCTCGTCCTCCGACTTGCCGGAACGCGCCTGATCCACACCGAAGGTGTCGCGTAGAGTCTGCGGTGTCACCGAACGGTCGAGTCCGGCGTTCCGCGCAAGTCGATGGACGAGCGCATTTACCGCTTGAGGCAGGATCGGAAACAGCCGGTCGTCCGGAAGCGTGGCGGCATATTCGGTGTAGGCGGCCGTGAGCTGACTGTCCCCCTGGAGCCGCCTGTCCTTGTGCCGCCAGCGGGGGTCGTCATAATGGACGTAGACGACGGGCGACTCGGGTACGGAGAGATCGAAGTGTTCTTTGCGCAACGCGAGTAGCTCAGTACGGTTGATGCCCATATTCAGCATTAGGTACACCATCAGAAGCGACCGTGGACCGTCCCCCTCGGCGGCAAGCATCAGCTTGTTTTTATCCGAGTCGAAGAGTGGTATGGGTGTCTTGAGGTGGATGCGCTCCGGGAAGAACTGCTCGGTGGGGTCCGAAGTCAGCAGCTTCTCCTCCCGGATGAGGTACGCGTAGAACTCACGGGCCGAGGTGAGGCGACGCTTGCGGGTGCTCTTGCGGCGGGCCGAGTCGAGGTATGCCGAGATGTCTGAGGCCGATATGTGCCGCAGCGGTTTGTGTCTCACCTGGGACTCGAGTACGACCAGGTCGTGTATATAGGCGGAAACAGTGTTGGGTGGGTGCCCGTGCCTCTCCAGGTACAGCCTGTACCACCAGCGGCCGGAGGCGAGGTCGCTCTCCGGCGTGAGCCGCTCAGGGGTGGCCAGCGTGGCGCTCTTGTCGGTCCTTACAGGCTGATCGAAGAGCGTGAGCTGCACTGCCCCTTGATCTCGATCGTTGCGCACGCGGACACCTCACCTGCTATGGAGCGAAGGGCTAGGAGACGGGCACCTCCACAGTCTCCTCCTCAAACTGTGCCTCGCTCCGCCTAAGGCCGATCTCCCAGTACAGGATGAGCCCGGCAAGGGCCAGGATACCGGCGACGGTAAGCGCGCCGATGATAGCCAGTATTCGTTCGACAATTCTCACGTGTTGCGTCCCTCCTAGGGTCTGCGTAAAAGGGCGTTTGGCCTGCCCGTATTATACAAGCCTCCACAGTCCCTTCCAAGCCCCGACTCCGGGACGATGAGTGCTCGCCTTGACACCCGCTGGGGGCTGCCGTATAATCAGGGCAGGTCGGTTGACATCGCGGGATGGAGCAGAGGCAGCTCGTCGGGCTCATAACCCGAAGGTCGTGGGTTCGAATCCCACTCCCGCTACCAACCCTGGGCTCCTCTTTCGAGGGGCCCTTTTTGTTGACTGGATTCCGCCTCCGGCGGTATAATTCGGTCCTGGAGGCGAGGTAGCTCAGCGGTAGAGCAGGGGATTCATAAGCCCTTGGTCGTGAGTTCGATCCTCACCCTCGCCACCAGTTCCCCTCTCTCCTTTTCGAGGATTGTACGTTGCCCCCGACCGACCCCCTTGTAAGCATGCTCAGGCTCCGCGCCGCGCCCCAATTTGCCGCCCTGAAAGGGCGCGCCGTCGTCGTCGGGGTAAGTGGCGGTGCTGATTCTACCGCCCTGCTGCGCGTCCTCTCAACCCTGTGCGCCGAGTTGCGGTTGACCCTATTTCCGGCCCACCTCGACCACGGGCTGAGGCCCGAGAGCGCTGCTGACGCGCGAGCCGTCGCACGAAACGTAGCCCTGCTCGGATTGGGAATAGAGCTAGCTCACACAGATGTCCCGGCACGGATCCGGAAGGATGGGCTCTCCGTAGAGGCCGCTGCACGGGAATGCCGGTACGCGTTTTTCGCAGAATACGCCCGCTCGCTGCAGGCTGTGGTGGCAGTTGGTCACAACGAGGACGACCAGTCCGAAACAGTGTTGCTGAACCTGGCTCGAGGCAGCGGCATTAGTGGCCTGGCGGGGATGCGCGGCGTTGCTCCGTTGCCGGGAGCGGCGGATGTTACGCTTGTGCGACCGCTGCTAGACGTGCCCGCGGACGAGATTCGAGCCTACTGCCTCCGCAATGGCCTGCCAGTAGTGGAGGACCCCAGCAACGAAACGGATGGATACCGGCGCAACCTGGTGCGACACCGGGTACTTCCCGTCCTCCTGGAAGTCAACTCGCAGGCAGTAGCCCACATAGCCGCGACCGCTGCGACCCTGAGAGCAGATGAGGCCGCGCTGGACCAGGTTGCGGCACGGGCATACGCCGCGGCGGCACAACAGCTGGTCGGCGCAGTGCTGCTGAGCCCCGCACAGCTGCTGGAGGAACCCGTGGCGATTCGGGTTCGCGCGTTGCGGCTGGCGATACGGCATGTCGCCGGCTCTACCGAAGGAATCACCCGCAAGCATCTAGCTTTTCTGATGGAGATGCTCGCCAACGCGCGCGCGGGCCGCGAGACCCAGCTGCCGCACGCCATGCGCGTCGTTACCACGGCTGACGGACTGTTGCTTTGGCGAGGTGTCCTACCCGAGCAATTGGCATATCCACTCCCGCTGCTAAGGAATTCCGACCAGCCGGAGTGTGGGCTCGCGGATGCGTGGCGGTGGGAGGCGCGGGAGATAGGCGCCGGAGGTTGTGACGAAGCCATCAGGCCAGGGCTGCACGAGCATTTGCGACGCGCTGACGGACCGTTACGTCTGGATTCTGCGGCCCTGCACGAGAAGTTTCAGCCCCTGGGGATGTCCAGCGAGAAGCGGCTGGGCGACTTCCTGGTGAACGCCAAGGTGCCCCGCCAATTGCGGTCCAGAGTGCCACTCGTACGGCAGGGTAGCGCGGTGGTGTGCGTCCTTGGGCACCGGCTGGATCATCGCTGGCGGCTCAAGCCATCTGATACTTTGTTCATCTGTCTGCGTGCGTGGCGGGAGTGATTCGCTGCTCAGTGGACGCTTGCCCCGATACCTCTGAACTTAATTGACTACCCTACAGGGGGTGGGTATAATCGATTGACGGTGCAACTCCGTCCTAAGCGCCTGGTGAGCAGGCTTTTTCCCAAGCATTACGGAGGCCCAAATGGGTGACAGGAAGTTCTGGCGCAATGGTCTCGTCTGGCTGCTGATCGGCGTGATCGTGCTGACGGTGTACATGACGTTCTCCAACAGCCGAGGCCAGCGGACGGAAGATGCGGACATCGGCACGATTATCGCCGCCGCTGAGGCTGGAGAGATCGAGTCGATCCGGGCTCAAGTGGGCAGCAACGAAATCATAGCGAAGTACAAGCCGTCGGCTGGCGGCCAGACGGTGAGGGCAATCACTGATTCCCCGATGCAGGAGGAGCTCCGCGACCGCGGAATCAGCGCCGAGAGTGTAGGGCTGAAGATAGAGCCGGCATCGTCCTGGGGTAGCTGGCTTGGAGCTCTGAGCTTTATCCTCCCCACGCTCTTCCTCGTTGGTATCTTCCTGTTCATGATGCGGCAGGCTCAAGGCAGCAACAACCAGGCGCTGTCCTTCGGTAAGAGCCGGGCCCGCCTCTTCAGCGGCAACAAGCCGACAGTTCGCTTCGACGATGTGGCGGGCGTACAGGAGGCAAAGGAGGAACTGACGGAAGTCGTCGAGTTCCTCAAGTTCCCCGAGAAGTTCGCTTCGCTCGGCGCGCGAATCCCGCGTGGTGTCTTGCTGGTTGGCCCTCCAGGTACGGGCAAGACGCTCCTGAGCAGGGCGGTCGCGGGCGAGGCAGGGGTGCCGTTCTTCAGCATCTCCGGCTCGGAGTTTGTCGAGATGTTCGTCGGCGTGGGCGCGTCCCGAGTTCGTGACCTGTTCGAACAGGCGAAGAGAAACGCCCCTTGCATAGTGTTCGTGGACGAGATAGACGCTGTGGGCCGTCAGCGTGGCGCGGGCCTGGGCGGCAGCCACGACGAGCGAGAGCAGACGCTCAACCAGATACTTGTTGAGATGGACGGGTTTGACACGAACACGAACGTGATCGTGATCGCTGCGACCAACCGGCCGGACGTGCTCGATCCGGCGCTGCTGAGACCCGGCCGTTTCGACCGGCAGGTCGTCCTGGACCGCCCTGACATCCGTGGCCGCGAGGCGATCCTGGCGGTGCACACGAAGGGTAAGCCGATCGACCAGAATGTATCGCTCCATACCCTGGCGAAGGTGACTGCGGGCTTCTCCGGGGCGGATCTGGAGAACACGGTCAATGAGGGCGCGATCCTCGCGGCACGGCGCAACCACAAGACGATCACCAAGACGGACCTCGAGGATGCTATAGACAGGGTGATCGCCGGGCCGGAGCGCAAGAGCCGGCTTATTACCGAGCGCGAGAAGTACGTCACGGCTTACCACGAGGCGGGCCACGCGGTCGTCGCCCGGATGCTTCCGAACGTGGATCCACTCCACAAGATCACGATAGTGGCGCGTGGAATGATGGGTGGCTACACGCGCGTGCTGCCGACCGAGGACCGACACCTCATGACGAAGAGCCAGTTCGAGGACTCGCTGGTGTTTGCCCTCGGAGGCAGGGTCGCGGAGGAGCTGGTGTTCGAGGAGATCAGCACCGGTGCGGAGAACGACATCCAGCAGGTAACGAACATCGCGCGCAGGATGGTCACTGAGTACGGGATGAGCGATGTGCTGGGTCCTGTAGCCCTCGGCCACAAGGAGGAACTCGTATTCCTCGGGCGGGAGATCAGCGAGCAGCGCAACTACAGCGATGAGGTGGCGCTGCAGATCGACCAGGAGATCAAGAAGCTGATCGACACCGCGTACGAGCGGGCACGGGCAATCTTGACGCAGTACAAGGCTCAGTTGATCGCGATGTCCGACCTTCTGGTCGAGAAGGAGACAATAGACGGGGCTGACGTGGAGGCTCTCTTTGACCATCCGCGACCCGAGCCGCGAGTAGTCCCCATACCGGGGAGAGAGAACAAGGTCATACGGCCGCAGGAAGAGGACAAGCTCCACGGCTTGCCTGACCTCTCCGGGGGCCTCGCTCCTGCGTAAGCGACAGGCTAGCGTGGGGGAGAGACGAGAGATTGTTTCTCGTCTCTCCCTTTTTATTTGTGCTACAGTCGGTGCCGGACGGATGACCGTAACTGTCCGGCCTGAGGTGGACTTTCTTACACTGTTTGGAGACGACGACTTGCATCACGATGCCATTCATGGCAATACAGGCTGGATCGAGAGCATAGGGAGCGCGAAGGTATGATGCACCTCCTTGAGGGTCTCGCCGCCTGGGTGACGGAGGTCGTATATAGGCTCGGTTACATTGGAGTCGCGCTGCTCACCGCGCTGGAGAACCTGTTCCCGCCCATTCCGTCCGAGCTGGTGCTTCCACTCGCTGGCTTCCTGGTGGGCCAGGGACGGTTCGGCTTCTTTCAGGTGATGCTTGCGTCTACGCTCGGGTCGGTGTCGAGCGCGCTGATGTTATACGGACTCGGTGCACTCCTAGGTGAGGACCGAGTGTACCGGTTCATCCGACGCTTCGGGCGTTATGCATTTGTGCGGGAGAGTGACCTGGACCGCGCTCACCATTGGTTTACCAATCATGGAGGCAAGGCAGTTTTCATTGGGAGGCTCGTTCCCGGCATCCGTAGCATCATCTCGATTCCCGCCGGTCTAGTCCGAATGCGCCTCCTGCCCTTCATCTTGTACACCACGGCCGGCAGTCTAGCATGGAATGGCTTCCTGGTAGGCGCCGGTTGGGCGCTGGGGAGCCAGTGGACAGCCATAGTACCGTTCGTCAAGTATTTCGAGTACGGCACGCTAGTTGCGCTGGTAGTGCTTGCCGCCTGGTTCGCGCGTCGCCGGTGGGCTGCACGGCGATCCCGCAGGGCGTACAGGAGCACATGAGCCGCACAGCGGCTCCGACGTGCGAGGAGGTGCAAAGATGCTTTTGCTGAGTCGGTTTCTTTCCAGGCGGCTGCTGACGAGCATACTCGCCTTCCGGAGAGTGCAGAAGCAACGCAAGCAGAGCGGGAAGATGGACGGGCTCACATTACTTGTAGCGCTCTTCGTCGGGCTGCGGACCTGGAGCTCAGAACGGGCCAAGGAGCGGCGCGAAGGGGAAATGCAGCGCACGACGCTGGACGAGGTGCTGAGTGGCCGGGTCTGAGGACTGCCTGTTCTGCCGCGTTGTGCGGGGTGATCTGCCGGCGAAGGTAGTGTATCAGTCCCAGGATATCCTGGCGTTTCACGATATCGCGCCTGCCGCGCCTGTGCACGTGCTCGTCATCCCGACTGAACATGTGGGCTCGCTCACAGAGTCGAGTAACGCGGATCTGGCGGCCAAGCTGTTCATGGCAACTGCGCAGGTCGCAGATCGGTTGGGCCTTGAGAACGGGTTCCGTGTGGTTATAAACACCGGTCCGGACGCGGGCCAAAGCGTGGGCCACCTCCACGCGCACGTCCTGGGCGGCAGGAGTCTGGGCTGGCCCCCGGGCTGAGGTCGCCGATAGGGCCTGAATCCCGCGTATTTGCTTGACTTGCAGCTGAGCACGGAATTATACTCTAACTGCTCCATTGGGAGCTAACACTAACGCTCGGTGCCCGAGCGGGTTTGGCGATTCCACTGTCGGAGGGGGGTGATCCACGTTTATGGCAGAAGTCGTTATAGGTGACAACGAGAACTTTGAGAGCGCCCTTCGGCGGTTCAACAAGAAGGTACAGCAGGCAGGTATCCTCGCTGAGGCGAGGCGACGCGAGCATTACGAGAAGCCAAGCGTGAAGCGGAAGCGGAAGGAAGCTGCGCGGCGACGTAAGAACGAGAGCAAGAACGCGAGGCGGAGTGCGTAGCAAAGGGAGATGAGTTGAGCCTCAGAAGCAGGCTGGACGAAGACCTGAAGCAGGCGCTGCGGGCGGGTGACGAGGTCCGAAAGGGGACGATCCGCATGCTCCTCGCCTCGATGAAGAATCAGCAGATACAGAATAGAGCTCCTCTGGATGACCAGCAGGAGCTCTCTGTTGTGGATAAAGAGGTGAAGGTGCGCCGCGAGGCGGCCGAGGAGTATGGGCGACTCGGCAGGCCGGAGATTGTCGAGAAGAACCTGGCCGAGCTGTCCGTGCTGCAGGAGTACTTGCCGGCGCAGCTCTCGGAAGCTGAGGTGGACTCCATCATACGGGAAGCGATGGACGCAACCGGCGCCTCATCGCCGAGCGACATGGGGCGAGTGATGGGCATCGTCACACCGCAGACGAAGGGCCGGGCAGACGGTAAGCTCGTCAGCCGCAAGGTGCGGGACGCGCTCTCCCGAAGCTAGACTGGCATTCCAGCGACGGCCTTGCTGACCCCGCCCGACCCCCCTAGTCCGACAACCTACTCGGTAGGTGTAAATGCGACCACGGCTGAATATGAGCCGCTCGTGCCCTCAGTACGCCGCGCCCTCGAGGTAGCCCTCTCCCGAGAAGCCGTGCCTGCAGGCTCGGGGGTCGCGGTGCTGCTTGTGACGGACGACGAGATCGCCGCTCACCACGCACGATATCTCAACTCCTCGGAACCGACCGACGTGATCTCATGGCCCTCAGGCGAGGATGCCGGCGGGCACCTGGGCGACGTGATGGTGTCGTGCGAGAGAGCGGCAGCGCAGGCGGCGGCCCTTGGCCACTCAACTGAGCGGGAGGTCTGCGTCCTCGCCGTCCATGGACTGCTACACCTCCTCGGCTGGGATGACCTGGCGCCGGGCGCGCAGGAGGTGATGCAGGCGCGGGTGGACGCCCTTGTGGCCGAGGCTTTCCCGCAGTGATGCGTTTGCAAATAGCCGTCCCACTGCCTCTGGGAGTTGTTACCGCGTGGCCGCCGACTCCAGCAGGTGGCGGCGAAGGACATCGAGAGCGTGCACGGCGCTCCGGTCGGGTAGCGCGTCCTCAGAGGCGGCGACGGCCACAGATTCCACCGCTGTCCCGGCTCCAGTTGAGAGGCGAACTGGACACGTGTGCACGACGCGCCCGCTCTTGGTGTCCGAGCTCGCTTCCCCTACGCTCAGCAGGAGGTCTGCATCTGGCGCGACCCCGGATCCGATCGCCCCGCCAATGTATTTAGGGCATCCTTCCGACAGCAGCAAGCCGCCAAGCCTTCCGCGGCTTGCCCACTCTATGGTGGCGAGGCTGCGTTGCTGGACCTCCAGGAGGCCGCACACCACGCTGGCGAGCGTATCGCGACCCTCGCCCCAGATGGCGTCTCCTAGAAGGCCACGCACCGTTTCAGTCGTTTCTCGGACCTTACGTTCGCTGGCGGACAAGTCCGCGCCAAGCGACCGCACGAGGACGTGCACTCCGTCCTGCTTGGCATAGGTTGCGACAATGGGATCCGGCTGAGTAAGCAGACCTCCGAGCCGCTCCGCTATGTCGGACTCGCCCATACCAAGAGTTTTCAGCGTGTTGCTGACCAGGTGCTCACTGCGCATACCCCGCAGACGAGGCACTACCTCCTCACGCCACATGGTCTTCATCTCCACCGGCACGCCCGGCATGAGAACTATCAATTTGCCCTGATGCTCTACCCACCAGCCAGGCGCCGTCCCGGAGCGGTTGCGGAGCGCCTGGGCGCTAGGCACCAGCGTAGCCTGCTTCAGGTTCTGCTCGGGCATGGCCCTGCCACGACCAACGAAGTATGCACGCAGGTCGGCTTCCAGTGCGGCGTCAATCGTCATCTCCTCGCCGAGCACTTGTGCCACGGCCTCCCGAGAGAGGTCGTCGGGCGTGGGTCCGATCCCCCCGGTGCACACGACCAGGTCCGCGGCGTGTAGCGCGGACTCGATAATCGAACACAGATCGTTCAACTCGTCGCCAACCTGGGTGACGCGACGGAGCTCTATTCCAAGCGCACCCAGCTCCTGGGCCAGGTGGGTAGCGTTCGTATCGGTAATGCTGCCGGCAAGCAGCTCGCTGCCGATAGAGAGTATTTGAGCCTTCATCGAGCGTTGAGCTCGCGCCAGCGGTCGCGGGTCAGCTCCATGTCGAGGTGCAGGATCGAGATGGTTCCATGACCGACCCGGACGTACTCACGGGCGCGAGTGTACTGGGGGTCAGTCTCCACAGCGGGCATCAGGAAGGCCGGATAAGTGTTCCAGTGCTCGCCGACATGGACCCATCCCAGCTTCTCGTACACTCGCTGGGCTCGGAGGTTGTAACCGGCCACATCGAGCCGAAGGACCCGGAAGCCGAAGTCGCCGAAGTAATAATCATTGAAGGTCCGGAGCGCATCCGACCCGTAGCCTTGATCGAGGCGGTCGCTTCGCAGGTCGATACCGAGCACGGCGACGCGCTTGGTGCGGTCTATCTGGCGCAGGAAGAGGCGGCCAATCAGGTTGCCTTCGGCGTCGGTAATCGCGTACATCTCATGGTCGGGCCGAGCCCGTCGCTCAGAGTACCAGATGCTACGCTCGATGGCGCTCAGATTAGGCGCGTTGTAGTCGCGGAACAGTGCATCTGGGTGACGCGGCCACGTGCACCATTCATCAACATCCTGCCTCGTGAAGGGTCGTATGCCGGTGAGGCGTCCCTCGGCGAGCAGGTTCTCGGTCTTTTCCATACCCCCCCAGTCGTTGAGCGCTTGACGCGTCGCGCGTTGAGTGTAGTATAATAGTGCGCAGCCGGGGGCCGCTAGCTCAATTGGCAGAGCAACTGACTCTTAATCAGTGGGTTGGGGGTT
>JADDPT010000010.1 GCA_016781735.1 Rubrobacter sp. | reverse complement strand
GGCGCAGGCGTGCCGACGGAGGAGAACTTGTCGAGCCACGAGCGTCCGAGACCGAACGCCGTCGCGTACGATAGGTATCGCTCGAACGCGCCCTTGTCCTGGCTGATGTCGGGTGTGCGCTCTATGTGTGCAAGGTAGTTGCGGAATGACCGCCAGCGTGAGGCCTCGACCGCGCCGTTGAGCGTGCGCACCGGCATCGCCTTGGAGAGTTGCATCAGGCCGAAGCCAACGACCACAAGCCCGATAGTGGGGAGGATAACGAAGAAGGGATCAGCGAAGGCGGAAAAGGCGCTCAGCCCCAGGCAACCCAGGACCGCTGCGACCACGATAAGCCCCACGCCGAGGGACCGGTACCGGTTACGCACCTTCTCCGGGTTGCCCTTGAACAGGCCCGCCCTGGTAACCTCCTCGTAGAGCTGGTCGCGGAACACGGGCACCGCCGCCATGAAGCGTCCCCGCGCCTCCGAGAGCATTACGGAGTCGCCCTGAGAGCAGAGGTTGTCTACTAGAGTGCGTTCGTAGGTGCGGAGCTGTTCGGGATTGTACGGCTGGATCAGCTCAAGCTCGAAGTCTCTGTTCGAGCCGAGCAGTTCGTCATTCCTGACCTCCGTGATGCGCAGCACGCCTCGCTCGGAGAGCGAGATAATCGTGCTCACAACGTCCTGCACGTCCGCGCGCTCATCTAGGAGCACGCCGGCAAGGGGGGCGGGCAGGTCGCTCGGCGGCACGTTGATGCTCTCCGCATCCCGGCCCACACCCGGGTCCTTGCCCCTCGTCAGCCACAGGACAAGAAGACCCATCAAGCCGGCCGTCGGCACGAGCAGGCCCAACCCCAACAGCAGGAGGTTGTTGCGGGGTTGCACGGTCTCGTTCAAGCGGTCCGCCCGGTCTGCCTCCTGCTGCCACTCGGGGGCGGGCGCTTGCACCGTGTTTGCCGGAAATTTCGCGCGGATCTCGAAGCCCTCGAAGGCAGGTACGCTCTCGACCTGGAAGCGGACGCCGCCCTCGACAGCCTCCGCCGTGCCGCCCAGCGACTCAGGATAGCTCTCGAAGGCCAGGTTCTCGAAGGGAATTGGCGTTGGGAAACGGAGGTTTACGGTGCTGCTCTCGATGGGGAACCGCCGTTCCTGTGGGAGCGCCTGCCACCGTATCTGCTGGTTCGGCTGCTCCTCCTGCCCGTAGTCGCGCACCACCCCTATAGCCGTGTACTCTATCTGGAAGGTACGCGACTCTCCGCCCGATGTGGGCGCGTATTGCCACGCTATCTGAAGCTCGTTTCCCTGTACGGAGGTGTCGACGTCCAACTCTCGGGTCTCACCCCCCGGAAGGACCTCGGAGACCCGTACGTCCGTGATATCCTCCACCCGGTCGAGCGGGATCGTCCTTCCGCCGGTCCGCCATGTGCCGGACAGATACTCGATCTCCTGGGTCTCGGTAACCAGCAACCGGCCGTCCTGTTGAAGGTTGAGGTCCACGTCGAACCTGTTCCATCTGAGGTCCTTCGGCTCCTCCTGGGCAGAAACCGGCCCTGCCAGGCCGAGCAGCACCAGCACGAGCAAGAGCGACCGCGCGAACGTGCCCAAAGTCAACCTACCTTCCAGGTCGGCGCAAGCGCACCAACGAGAGCAGAGCGCCACATACGGCAAGCCCTGCCAAGCCTCCAAGCTTTATCAGCCGCTCGTGCTCCACAGCCCAAGCGAAGTAGGGGCGAAGGGGCTCGAGGCTCCCCGCCAGCCTGTACCACAGCGGCCTCGGGGATGCACCAGGGTCCGCCGGCAGAATATACGGCTCTGTCGCTGCGCCTGAGATCGTCTCCAACTGGCTGCTCCCCACTACCATGGACCGGGGCAACGGCACCCAGCCTAAATGTATCTTACCCTGTCAACGCACAGTCTCGTAGCTGATCTTTCCTGTATCCACCAGGTAGATGGCGCGTGCGACCGCTTCCTTGGTTCTCTCGTCGTATGCCACCACCTCGATGTCGCGTCCGGTGAAGCGGCTCGCCATGTCCTCAGCAAGCAGCAGGTTCAGCTCCCTGAGCGGGCGGCTCTCAATGTCTGGCCGCACGACGACACCTAGAAAGTCGTCGCCCCGGACCCAGGCGTCCGTGATCGCCTCTCGCTTCGGGTCGTCGGCCAGCAGGTCCTTAGCGTATGCGGCGCCCGCCTCGGAGGTTCCCTCTGCCACGTGCATCGTCTGGTAGCTGCGCTCTGGACTGCGATAGTCGGGCCTGGGCTCCGCCCCGCAGGAGATTATCAGGAGCGCACACAGCAGACAGAGCAGTGATGAGTTTACCGGTCTTCGGATCAAAATCGGCGCCCGGCGTTGGAAGAACACAGCTTCAAGGGCGGGTAGGTCCCTCGCCATGGTGCTCACTGTGGAGTGGCTGCTCGCGCCACCCCTTCATCTCCACCTCATCACGTACGGCGTTGACGTACAGAGCGTCCTCTCTCATCTCGTGCACATCACCGAGCGGGACGTACAGGTCGTGATGAAAAAGCCCGCCCTTCACCGTGAAGTAGTCTCCGGTTATCTCGCTCACCTCGCCCAGCTTCTCCCTGTCGAGGGAATAAACTGCCTGCCCCGGCCGGACCGTTGATGTGCTGGTCGTCCGATTCTGGGGCTGCGGTGCGGGGGCAGCATCTGGAGCGTTGGCGGGCAGGCTGCCGGGGGCGAGCGTTGGTTCCTCGGTCTCTCGCGCCGGCACGTCGTCAGTGGGTTGCACGTTGAGTGCGTTATGCTCTCTCATCAGCTCTCCTATCTTCTCTGCTCCCAGCGTGCCGCTCCGCACGGTAAGCAGCACGTCGGGATCCTGGGTCAGGTACTCCCTGCCGCGGAAGCTGAGGCCGCCAATCGCGCCGAGGAGACCGAGCAACACCGCGCCGAGCATGGCGCCCAGCACAGTAGAACCCGTGCCGAACTCGGTGGCCGCCCGGCCAACACCGTACATGTCGAACAGACCGAGCGACAGCACCCAGCCCGCCAGCCCTCCAACTATGGCCCCTGTCGCCGCCCCGGTGAGCAGGCCCGCACCTACCTCGCTCTCTTCCTGCGGAGTGGTACGTGAGTGGCGGGGTTGCTCGAGTATCACGGAGATATCAGAGGCGGGCACGCCGAGAGAGCGCAGCGCCTCGACCGCGTGCTGCGCCTCCTCCTTGCCCGCAAAATCGCCCATTACCGCCGTAGGCATCCGCCTGCGACCTCCAGCTTCACGCTACCTGCGCTCAGGAGAGTTGGTCGGCTCCCACTACGGGCCCCTCCAGGTCCACTACTTCCTTGCGCACCGTCTCCGTAACCTCCCGCTGCTCGGTGCGTATCCGCTTGGTCAGGCGCAGCTCCTCCACGACTACCTTACGGCGCATCACCTCAACTACCTCACCCAGGATGGGCACTATAAGGACGTCACCTTCCTGGCGGAACGAGTCGTCACCAGGCTTCCACGCCCGGTTCACCGGAACTCGTTCCACTTCGTACTCCTCGTAGGCGAGCTCCGTTGTAACAGTCTGTGGTTCCTCCACAACCCTCTTGTGAATACGGACTGTGTCTACCTGGGCGACTTCCTTGTCTACTATCAGGTTTTCCTCGTACCGTTCCACCCTGACGACGTCATCATCTATGACCTGCGTCTGTCCTTGCAGGGAGGAACCGCCGGATAACTGACCTGTCTGGGCGTGGGAGGTAGCCGGCGCGGTAGGAATACCTGCCCTGAGCCGCACGTTGTTCCCGTCTACGGACTCGATCATGTCGCTGGTCAGAGGGGCAGCGCCCGTGGCGCCGGAAAGTAGGACCAGGGTTCCACTACCGTCCGGGGAGGGCTGCACCTGCTCGACAACACCGATCTGTGCGCCGCCACTGTCGAGGACGGTCATTCCGGGCTGTACTATGCTGTCCTGCTCCACCAGTGCTCACCTCCATTTATTTAGCTCCAAACCTGGAAACGAGTGTGCCGATACTCGGCTCGCGCCCACCTTGGGACGATGTCGGCGCCCTGCGACGCTGGCTTGTGTCGGTGCATATTCCGTGCCAGCCGGCCCTATTATGGCACAGTTATTGCACTACCGAGCGCGTCTTACACGCACTCATTTAGTTGGCAACAAAGGGGGTCATTAGTGGCTAGACTACAGGGTCAGAGGGGCGGGGGCGGCGTCAAGTTACTCATCTACATAGTCCTGCTCCTGGTTCTCCTCGCACTTGCTTATTACTTCTTAGGGGACGAGCTAGGGCTACCTGGCGCACCCAATAACTAGCTAGCCTGCACAGTCGCCGCAACGGCCGGTAAAGCAGAGTAATTCGAACACCAGCGAGGCAGGACTCTCACTACAGGTTCGAACTGAGGAGGAATACAGTATGACACGTTTAAAGACGGCGCTTAAGTGGTTCGCCTACGGCATAGGGTTGGGGCTCCTGTTCGCCCCTCGCAGCGGCAAGGAAACCCGGCAGCAACTGATGCAGGGAGCGAGCGGCTACGTGAGTAAGGCGATGAACACCGGCAGCCAGGCTGTGAATCAGGCGGCGCAGAAGGTGGACCAGGCCGGCAGCCAGGGGAGCAGCACCATGCAGCAAACGGGCCAGCAGACGAGCCAGCAGGCCGGCTACACCGTGCATGAGTCGTCAGGCAGCTCAGGCGGGACGTTCAGCGGAGGCCCGGCGTAGCTACGGAGCCTCCCAGAGGGATGAACCCACCGTGGTCGCCACTCACTCTCGAAGCAACTGGGGACGTGGTCAGCACGACGTTGACCACGTCCCCTTCGTACTCTGTACATCCCATCCGGAGCAAAGATGATCCCGCTCTCCGACGCTAACCGCCGGACCAGGTTCCCGATTGTGAACCTCCTGCTGATCACGCTCAACGTGCTCGTCTACTTCTACGAGACGACACTGGGCGCGGGGATCAACCTCGAGGGCCAGAGCCGGGAGTTCGCTACCTTCCTCGCCACCTGGGCCGTGATCCCGACGGAGTACACGCAGGGGGCGGACATCGGCCCTACACCCTCGCCGCTCTTCCTCACACTCCTAAGCTCGATGTTCATGCACGGCAACCTACTCCACATCGGGAGCAACATGCTCTACCTGTGGGTATTTGGTGACAACATCGAGAGCAACATGGGCCACGTCAAGTACCTGATCTTCTACCTCCTGAGCGGCGTGCTCGCGAGCATAGCCCATATCCTCTTCAACGTCGGATCGAGCGTCCCCAGCCTGGGCGCGAGCGGCGCCATAGCGGGCGTGCTCGGCGCGTACCTGGTACTCTTCCCTAGGGCGCAGGTGCGCACCCTTGTGATCTTTGTAATATTCATCACGATCATCCGGATCTCCGCGCTGCTGCTCATCGGCATCTGGTTTGCGCTGCAGTTCATACAGGGAGTCCTCTCGCTTGGCGCCGAGACCGCGCAGACGGGCGGGGTAGCGGTGTGGGCACACGTCGGCGGCTTCGTGGCCGGGGCCATCCTCGTATTCCTCTTCCGCGGACCCCGTAAACGTTTCACAGGCAGGGACTACGTGCCCGGACCGCCCACCGGTTACTAGCACGAACGCAGCAAGCGTTTACCCACAGC
Source organism: Rubrobacter sp. (assembly GCA_016781735.1). Classification (GTDB taxonomy): domain Bacteria; phylum Chloroflexota; class Chloroflexia; order Thermobaculales; family Thermobaculaceae; genus LC3-1. Next base: position 4,879 of record JADDPT010000010.1, on the reverse strand, counting down.
GGCTTGCATACACCTCGCCCCCTCCCGCTAACCCACCCGACTAATACTAGTCATCCGTGCCGGTCAGTACCTTTAGGCTATTCCGGCTCTCCCCGTATCTGTCTATAGTTTTCACCAACGACGGCCCGTTTGTCGCATATATGCGACTGGGTTTAGAAAGGTGAAATGCCATTTTGCGCGGCAGCGACTCGGGTGATAACGGCTTTCCAGCCTACAGTGCGTTATTCACGCTACGTGTCCAGTTGTTTCACCAATCCGCCACCGTCCTGACGCTCGCAGGATTGCTCGTAGGTTTTGGGCTGTCGATGCTTTGGGCTGCCCCGGTTGGTGGCGCCCAGAGGATGAATACAGTGGAAACTACGGCCGTTCTAGTTGGGGCGGGCGATATTGCCTCGTGTGCGAGTACAGGGGACGAGGCCACGGCAAAACTACTCGACGGCATCTCCGGCACGGTGTTTACCACTGGGGACAACGTATATTCAAGCGGCACTTCTACAGAGTTCAACGACTGTTACAGTCCTTCCTGGGGACGCCACAGGGCGCGCACGCGCCCCTCGGCGGGCAACCACGAGTACCGGACACCTAATGCATCCGGCTACTACCAGTATTTCGGCGCTAGTGCGGGTGATCCGCGCAGGGGCTACTACAGCTACAATCAGGGTTCGTGGCATATCGTCGTGCTGAACAGCAACTGCGCGTCAGTCGGTGGGTGCGGTGTGGGCTCTCCCCAGGAGCGCTGGCTACGCGCCGACCTCGCATCCCATTCCACAAGTTGCACCCTCGCCTATTGGCACTCGCCCCGCTTCAGCTCGGGACCTCATGGTAGCGACACCGCCATGCAACCGTTCTGGAAGGCACTGCACGACTATGGTGTGGAGGTCGCCATCACCGGACACGACCACCATTACGAGCGGTTTGCACCCCAGGATGCGAGAGGCGCTCTCGATCCGGCATACGGCATCCGCGAGTTCGTCGTAGGCACGGGAGGTAAGAGTCACTACGCCATAGGCACACCTCTACCTAACAGCGAGGTACACAACGACAACACCTTCGGGGTGTTGAAGCTTACCCTGCGTTCGGGGGGCTACGACTGGCGGTTCGTTCCCGAGGCGAGCAGGACGTTCTCGGACTCAGGGAGTCAAGCGTGTCACTCACCGCGATACGCTCCGGCGCCGGTAGCAAAGGGACCGACACAGCACCCGCTTCCGGGCTCGACGCTTGGCACTACATCGGTACCCGTAAGGCTGCGGTGGTCAGCCACCGACGCAACAGGCACCATAAAGCAGTACTGGCTTCAGGAGAGCGTCAACGGCAGCGCGTACAGGGGAGTCGCACTGCCTACCCCGACGACTACGACAATTAACCGCTCGCTGGCTGTGGGAACCTCCTACCGGTACCGGGTAAAAGCCTTGGACAACGACGGCAATCCGAGCATGTGGGCATACGGACCGCGCTTCACCGTTGCCCGGTACCAGGAAACCCACGGCTCAACCACCTATGGAGGGTACTGGCGCTCCGCGACACTAAGCGGCGCATCCGGCGGGTCGGTTCGATACGCCACCAGAAAGGACGCCTATGCCAGGTTTTCCTTTACAGGGCGTGGCGTTGCCTGGGTAGCGCCAAAGAGCACGAGTCGAGGCAAGGCACTGATATATCTCGACGGTGTCTATGTCGGAAAGGTCAACCTGTATTCAGCCCAGACTGAGTCTCGTAAGCTTGTTTTCGCGAGGTCGTGGTCGGGATCAAGCGCACACACACTGACTGTCCGCCCGGTGGGAACGGCAGGGCATCCACGGATTGATGTCGACGCGTTCGTGGTTCTCCGGTAGCGCGAGCCTATCTTTCACGGCCCTCCTGAAGGTAACGCTTTGTCTGGCTGGCGTTATGCTCGGTCTAACGATCGTCGGTCTGATCACGTACCACTTCGGCTCGGCTTCCAGGGCAACGAGCAGGAGGTGCCCGGTTCGTAACCGCGGTGTGCCGGCGCGGGCTGGTCTCGTTGTACGCCGTGCTGTCCAACTTGACGCCTCCCAAGGGAGTTGTTTATACTCTGCCCAACAGTTGAATAACCTAAGCAGACGTCGAGCGGGACTAGTACGTCGCCAAGCGGGGCACAGAGAGCCGGAGATGGTGTGAACCGGCGCTGGCGCGGAGACCGAATGGACCCGTGAGTCGTGGACCGAAAGCCGGATCGCAAGTAGGCTCCACCGGAAACGCTCCACCGTTAGAAGGAGAGGGGTATCGGAACCGGGCAAAGCGCCGCTTCCCGTACCTCACAGAGCGAGGCCCTTATGGGCCTTATCGGGGTGGCACCGCGGACTAACCCTTCGTCCCCACATTAGTTGGACGAAGGTGTTTTTGTTTTTAGGAGCGGGGCCGTCACGATGTACTCACCCGACATACACTCATTCAGGCAAATAGCGAGACCGGGCTCGCTCGTGCCCGTCTACCGCGAGATCCTCGCGGACCTTGAGACACCCGTCTCCGCATTCATGAAGCTAGCCTCCGGTCCGTACAACTTCCTGCTTGAGAGCGTCGAGGGCGGGGAGCGCCTCGCCCGCTACAGCTTCCTCGGATCCCGTCCCCACGCAGTCGCCACGTACTACCCCGGCAGGGCAACGCTCACGCGCGCAGACGGCTCGCAGGAGGAACTGCTCTCCGCCGACCCGCTCGACCTGCTCACGCGGGAGCTCAGCAGGCCGGTGCTGGGCGCGCCAGCGGAGCTCCCCCGCTTCCTGGGTGGCGCCGTTGGCTACCTCGGCTACGAGTGTGCCCGCCTCTGGGAGCGGCTGCCCGAAGCGCCGAACGAGGCACTCGGCGTGCCCGACGCCGTGCTGATGTTCGTCGACACGCTGCTGGTGTTCGACCACATCCGCCACCGCGCTCTCGCGCTCTCGCACGCCCGCGTCGAGGACGACCCTGACGCGGCCTACGAGGAGGCGATAGGACGCATCGACGACCTGGTGGAGAGGCTTGCGCAGCCCCTGCCCGACCCGCCTGCCGATGCCAGCCCAGCAGTTCCGGCCACGGAGGCGCGGAGCAACATGAGCCGCGAGGAGTATTGCCGGGCCGTTGAGAAGGCGAAGGAGCACATCGCAGCGGGTGACATCATACAGGCGGTCGTTTCCCAGCGATGGAGCCGGCCCACTGGTGCGACGCCCCTGGAGGTGTACCGCGCGCTCCGCACCGTCAACCCCTCGCCGTACATGTACTTCCTCGAGCTAGGCGACCTGGCGGTCGTCGGCGCTAGCCCTGAGCTGCTCGTGCAGGTGCAGGACGGCGAGGTTGCGACACACCCTATCGCGGGCACGCGGCGGAGGGCGGCGACTGACCGGGAGGACGATGCGCTCGAGGAAGAGCTACGCGCCGATCCCAAGGAGAGGGCGGAGCACGTGATGCTCGTGGACCTGGGGCGAAACGACGTGGGGCGCGTGGCCCAGGCAGGCAGCGTGAAAGTGACGCAGCTCATGGACGTTGAGAGGTACTCACACGTGATGCACCTCGTCTCCCATGTGACGGGCACGTTGCGTCCCGACCTGGCCCCGACCGACGCACTCCGAGCGTGTTTCCCAGCCGGCACGGTGTCGGGCGCGCCGAAGATCCGCGCGATGGAAATCATCGCGGAGCTGGAGGCGGATAGGCGCGGGCCGTACGCGGGTGCGGTCGGCTACTTCGGGCACGACGGCAACCTCGACACCTGCATCACGATTCGCACGCTCGTACTTAAGGACGGCGTGGCGCACGTGCAGGCAGGGGCGGGCATAGTAGCGGACAGCGTGCCGGAGCGCGAGTACGAGGAGACACAGAACAAGGTCGGCGCCCTGCTGCGCGCGCTCGACGTGGCCGAGGGCCTGGGAGAGGGGAGACGGCATGCTGCTGCTAATAGATAACTACGACAGCTTCACCTATAACCTGTACCAGCTCCTCGCCCAGCTCGGCGAGCAGGTGGAGGTGGTGCGCAATGACGAGGTGAGCGTGGCTCAGGTGGAGGCACTGGCGCCCGAGCGGATAGTGATCTCCCCCGGCCCCGGCACACCCGAGGACGCGGGCATCTCACGAGACGTTATACGGAACTTGGGTCCGAAGGTTCCCGTGCTGGGAGTCTGCCTGGGCATGCAGTGCATCGGTGAGGTGTACGGTGGGAAGGTGGGCCGCGCAGGAGAGCTGCTCCACGGGAAGACGAGCATGGTGTACCACGGGGAGAAGGGCGTCTTCGAGGGACTGCCGTCGCCGTTCGAGGCGGTGCGCTACCACTCGCTCGTCGTCGAGCGCGAGAGCGTGCCAGCACAACTCAACATAACCGCACAGACTTCGAGCGGCCTCGTGATGGGCCTGCGGCACCGTGAGCTTGCGGTGGAGGGCGTTCAGTTCCACCCGGAGAGCATCCTGACGGAGCACGGCGGGCCGTTGCTAGCCAACTTCCTGCGGCGGAGCGGCGCGGACAAGCAGGTAGTTGCCTCGGGACTCAGCCATTCAGAGGCGACGGGAGCAGGGCGGTGATAGAGGAGGCGATACAGATCGTCGCGTCCGGTCAGTCGCTCTCCCGTGAGCAGGCCGCGGGGGCGATGGAGCTCATCATGACGGGCGAGGTAACGGGCGCTCAGTTCGGCGCACTCATGATGGCGCTGCACATTCGGGGGGAGACGGTCGAGGAGATTGCAGGCTTCGCCTCTGTGATGCGTGACAAGGCGATCCCCGTTCACGTGGACGAGTCCGTGCTGGACACGTGCGGCACGGGCGGGGACCGAGCCGACACCTTCAATATAAGCACGACCGCCGCATTCGTCGCCGCGGCGGCGGGCGCGAGGGTGGCAAAGCACGGCAACCGCGCGATGAGCAGCCGCTGCGGCTCCGCGGACGTGCTCGAGGCGCTCGGCGC
>JADDPT010000022.1 GCA_016781735.1 Rubrobacter sp. | reverse complement strand
GGTTATGAGGCAACGACCACTCCTCCAGCAAGATTATTTGTGAGTCAATGCGGATTCTTGACATGTCGGGGGACTCGAAACCATAATGACGGGCGAAAGCTCGGTCTGATTCCGCAACTCTTGCCCGCCGCGGTTCCACATCCGCCGGCCAGGCGCTGTCCGCATCACCGGCATTCAATAGCCATGCGCTGGCAGCAGGAGAATCGCTTCTGGAAGTAGTGATTCGTTCGGGTCACCGAGAGACACTCTCGGAGAGACATTGACTTCTCAATCACATCAGTTAGCGCACCCGGAGTTGGGTACACGGTGCGGGTGGCGTCACGCAGCTCAGGGGCTTGAGAGCCCAATGTACGCCTCTATTCGAACAGCTTCCCGCGCGTGAGCAGGCGAGCAACCTTACCATCCGACGCGGTGCTGCTCAGCGTCGCGATCTTCCTTGCACTGGCGGCCGGTAACATCCTGACTCCTCTGCTCCCTCGTATCCAGCAAGAGTTCGGTATTACGTATGCTACAGCGGGCCTCCTGGTTTCCGCCTTTGGGTTCGCGCGCCTCTCTCTTGACCTCCCTGCCGGTTTCCTGCAGGAACGACTTGGTGGCCGGTTGCTCGCGACCATTGGCTTTGTCCTCCTGATCAGCGCCTCGGTGGTCTGCGCGGTTGCGCCCACGTTCGGTGTGCTCGTCGCGGGGCGGGTCGGTATGGGTTTGGGCAGCTCAATCCTGAGTGTCGTCGTGCTGACGGGTCTAAGCGAGTTGGCGCCGTCCAATGCCAGAGCGCGGGTGCTTGCGCTGTACACGATGGCCAACAACGCCGCTATCGGGTTCTTCCCCGTTGTTGGCGGAGTGCTTGGACTTATGTGGGGCTGGCGCTCGACGATGATACTCTGCGGTGTCTTGGGTGTGCTAAGCGCGATGCTGCTCGCTCCGGTCTTGCGCCGAATCAAGGCTACCCCGCCCTCAAGGCACGACGGCGACAGTACTACTGCCACGTTCTCTCTCAAAGGCCCGGTCTTGCTTGCGATGGGAGCAGTCTACTTCGGGGTAGTAGTCAACATGATCAACCGTCACGGGTTTCGCAATACCACCTTGCCGTTGTTTGCGTCTGAGGAGCTGGGGCTGAATGAGGTAGCGATCGCCTCCGGAATCACGTTGATGGCAGTTGTCGGCCTGGTGATTGCCATCCCTGGGGGTGCTCTTGGGGATCGATGGAGCCGGCGAGGTGTGATTGCTGCGGGACTGGTGATGCTCGCTATCGGCGACATCGCGTTTCTCGGCGCCGGCAATTACGCTACGTTCTTGGTGGCTGCATTTGTCCTTGGTCTCGGTGATTTCTTTTCATCAAGTCAAACTGCTGCTCTCACGGAAACCGTTCCCCCACAGCTTAGAGGCCGGGTGCTGGGCGGTTATCGCTTCGCCGTCGACCTGGGCGCAACCATAGGGCCTCTCTTGCTCGCCGGCTTACTCCAGTTTGGAGGATACCAACTGACTATCCTTGCGGCTGCCGGTTTGCTGCTGCTGGCCGCGGCCACCGTGCGCCTCGGCGCGACCCCCTCTCGGACTGCCGATCCCGAGCTTTCACAGCGAGCGGCGGTCGGCGAAGGTGGCAGGCAGAGGTAAACACGCAACGGGAAGGGCGAGAGTCTTCAGGAGCTTCAGGATCAACGGGTCCCGAACTCGCCAGCGGCGGTGCGAGCGCGTCCAGCCCAAAGCGGCGCGTTCTCAAACGTTTCGCCGGGTCTGCTCAATGGGCAGGTGCCCGCTTTTCGCATTTGCTGCCACTGGGTCAGACCGATCGTCGCCTTCGTCGGCCGCAGACTCTGGTGATGATCTTGACGCCGCTCGCAGCGTCCAAAGCCCGACACCTGCCAGCACCGTGAACGACAGCATGGCAGCCCGCCCTCCCAGGACGGAGGCCAGGGCGCCGGCGGAGAGTGCGGAGAGCGGTCTCATTCCCAGGTGCGCCATGGCGAACGTCGACATCACCCTCCCACGCAGGTGCTCTGGAGCGAGCTCCTGCAACTTTGCATTCAGGATGGGTGTCAGGAAGGAGAATCCGAGCCCGATTGGCACTGCCGCCGCTAGGCTCAGTGGGTAGATAGGAGACAAAGCGAACAGGACGGTGCCCACTCCCTGCAGCAGGAACCCTATGGCGGCCAGTCGCCAGAGCGGCATCCGGCGCTTGGCCCAGCCGAAGATCAGGAGAGCGATGATCGACCCCACACTGTAGGAGGCGACTATGATTCCTGCGGCGCTCTCGCTCTGTCCCAAAATCCTTGTAGCAAAGCTGGGCGCCAGGGTTCTGAGGGCTTCGACGGATGTATTGGTCAGCACCACGGCGATCAGTATTGCCGACATGGCTTGCTGGCTCCGGACGAAAGCCAGCCCCTCCATCAGGGAACGGACGCCTCCACTCCGAGCCTTTTGAGAGGCTGACTCGCGTGGGTGGATGAGGAGCATGGCTGCAATGATTGCAGTGAAAGTGAGCGTGTTCACACCGAACGCCCATGTGGGGCTCGCGATAGCGAGTATGAGGGCGGCCAGGCTCGATCCGACGATCTGCCCGATGATGAACTGTAGAGTATTGGTAGCGGTTGCCTGGGCGATCTCCTCCCGAGGCACCAGCGACGGAAGGAGCGCCGTTAACGACGGCTTGGCTACGGCGTACGAGGTGCCGATCAGAAATGTAACCGCGATCAGGATAGTCGGCGTAGTCAAGTCCGCGAATGTGAGGAGGGTGAGAACGGCGGCGACGACCATCGTCAGGGACTGGGTTACTATAACGATCTTGCGGCGTTCGAACCTATCTGACAGGACACCACCGAACAGTGAGAATACGAAGATGGGAGAAAAGTTAGCGAAGTTGAGCACGCCGACCATGAGTGGTGACCCTGTAAGGCTGAAGATGTAGACTGATCCGGCAACGTTCTGCAGCCATGTCCCGGAGTTCGACAGGAAGCCGCCTGCCCAGTAGATGGCGAAGTCACGGTGGCGGAAGGTGCCTAGCCTGCTGTAGCGGTCTCGTGCAGGGGCATCCGCGCTCATCGCTCTCTCAGCCAGTCGGCGACCGCAGTCATGGATTCCTCTGGGAGTTGCCAGAAGTACCCGTGAGCAGCGCCATTAATGACCTTCAGCTTCGCGTGCGGTAGGTGTTCTAGCAGGTACTGCGACTGCTCGGTGTGTACTCCCGTGCCTCCCATGTGCGTGTCTCGGTCACCAACCATGACCAGGGCGGGGCAGGTGATGTGGTCCAGCAGTTCAGCGGTCTGATGCTGCTGGCGAGCTATAACGTGCTTCAGGTACTCCTCCAGCGATGGCCGGTTTTCCCAGAATGCCTTCACCAGCCACTCAACCGTCTCCGGGCTCTCCTCGGCAAACTCCGGTGTGAAGAACGTTTCCCGGATATGCTTCTTCATGTAGTCCTCGTAGCCGGCCTCGACCATGGCCACGCCCGTGTGGAGGGGAATACCACGTGTAACGGGCTTCTGGTCCGAGAACTGCCCGGGCCCCGTGGCTGCGAGAACAAGGCTTCGGACCATATCCGATCTGTCGAGCGCCATCCACTGTGCTACTCGGCCACCCATCGAGTGTCCAATCACGTGAGCAGGGCCGGTTTCCAGGGCCTTCAACAGACCGAGCGCGTCAGCGGCGAACTGTCGAGTGGAGTATGGACCGGGTGTGCCTGGCGTATTGCCGGTGCCACGGTGGTCGAATATGATCACCTTGAACTCGCGAGCAAGCACATCTACGGCCTGTGGCAGCCAGGTTGCGCCCGGATACCCAGTACCGGCTACCAGCATCACCGGAGTTCCGTCTCCCTTTACGTCGTAGGCAATTGGAATGTCTTTGACGATGACGTTAGGCATGTATTTTTCCTCTCATTAGAGCCTTAGGCCCGCACCGGATCAGCTTGGTGCGTGCGGTGGCGCCGGACAGCTATCCGGGAAAACACGAAGATAACGAGAAACGTGAGTGGGACGATGCGGAACATGTTTCCGATGCCGACTGCCTCTGCAACTGCTCCACCTATAAGGGGGCCGAGTATCTTGCCCACATCCAGCCCGGCGGACATCACCCCTGCCGAGAGACCCTCTCGTCCTGCCGGTGTTGTCTCAAGCGCCTCAGCGCCCGTGGACACACGTAGCAACCCCCGGCTGATACCGTTCGCAGCCCATATCGGCATCTGGAGAACATATGAAGCGATTGAGGGCACGCAGGCTGTCGTGAGAGCGCTCACAATCAGAAGCGGGGTATGCGCCTTACGAGCCGATGTCCGGGCGAAGATGGCGCCCGCGGTAAAGCGGGCGAGCGCGGATACGCCGGATCGGATGCCGGAGAGAGTACCTACCTGAGCCAGCGAGAAGCCGAGGGCAAGCCCAACCAACGGGAAGAAGCTGTTGAGGATGTTGTTCATTACGTTTAGGTAGAGCGCCGTCAAGGCAGCCACCCACACCGGAGTTGGCAATGACTGGATAGCCAATCTGAGTCGTTGAGTGAGAGCGGGAGCCTGGACCGTATCCTCGTGAACAGGTTGGGCCACCTCCTGTTCCTCCTCTCCGGTCGGGAGCCGCCAAGAGATGAGCGCGGCCGCAAGGAAGGGCACGGACGCAAGCATCAGCATGGCGCTGCGTACTCCGTACCAGTCACCGAGCAGCCCGCCCACTACGGAGGCAAGCGCGATCCCGAGTCCATTGAAGCCGACGTACCAGCCCATAGCTGTGGCCGCGGAAATCTCGGGCGGCTTAGTCCTCATTACCACCGTCAGCAGGGATGTGGTGGCAATGCCCCAGCCCAGTCCATCCATAGCCATCAGCAGCGTGAACACGTGGATGGAGGTAGTGAAAGGGGCTGCTGCGAATGCGAGTGCGCTGGCAGCCCCTGCTCCGAGGATGAGCAGGTACGCTCGGTCCGGTCTGTACGCGAGCCCCGCAGGCAGGCGCGACGCCAGACTCGCTACTGCGAATGCAGCGGTTGCAATACCAATCGCGCCCGGCCCATACCCCCTCGTGTCCAGATACACGGGAACAAGGAAGCGCAGGGCACCCTCGGCGAGGTCGAAGAGCAAGACGACCAGGTAGATGCGAGCCAGCGGATTCCGCGGGTCGATAGGGTTAAGGATGGGCCGGCGCGTATTACTTATTCGCTCAGGTGTGTCTTGAGGCGGCACCTGCGCCCCTAGACGTCAATCACCAAGGCAGCGCAATGCTCCGGTGGCAAGTACAGCCCGACGGTCCGTCCGGTGGGGATGCTCAGTGATGCTGGTGTGCGGCAGCGGAACTCCGCTTCACCAACCTCTATCTGATAGTCCATAACCTCGCCTACGAAGAGGCGTGTCTTGATGGCACCGGACCACATGTTTGCGGACCTTGTGTCATCCGCATCCGGAAGGACCTGTATGTGCTCGGGCCGGATACTAACAGAACAGCGATCTCCGACCTTCAAGTCCGCCGTCTTACAAACGTGGAGAGGGCCGTGATTAGTCTCAACTACCCAGGTGTCCGGCGTGGAAGACTGACCCTGGAACGTGCCCTGAACGAAGTTGGTCGACCCGATGAAGTCGGCGACGAACTGCGTATGCGGCTCCTCGTATATCTCGCGAGGGGTTCCTATCTGAAGTAGGTGACCTGTCCTCATTACCCCAATCACGTTGGAGAGCGCAAGGGCTTCCGCCTGGTCGTGAGTAACATAGATTGTCGTGATACCCTTCTCCCGCTGCAGCCGCTTCAACTCGAATCGCAGCGACTCCCTCAGCTTGGCATCCAGGTTGGACAGCGGCTCGTCGAGGAGCAAAAGGTTAGGCTCGATCACGAGTGCTCGGGCCAGCGCCAGGCGCTGCTGCTGGCCTCCCGATAGCTTGGTGGCGTATCGGTCGGCCAGATGGCCCAGCTCAACGACCTCCAGGACTTGCATCACGCGCTGCTTGATCTGCTCCTTCGGGATCTTCCGCCCTCCCACCTTCAACGGGAAGGCAACGTTCTCGAACACGTTCATGTGAGGCCAGATAGCGTAGCTCTGGAAGACCATGCCGATGTTCCGCTCATTCGGCTGAACGAAGACGTTCTTGCTGCTCGAGTAGACGGTGCGGTCAGAGATCGTGATTTCGCCCGATCTAGGACGCTCCAGGCCCGCAATGCATCGGAGCGTAGTGGTCTTACCACAGCCGCTGGGGCCGAGCAAAGTGAAGAAGTCACCCTCCTTGACCGTGAAGTCAATCCCGTCAACGGCCATTACCCGTCCGAACTGCTTTCCACCTTCGAACGTTTTGGTCAGACTCGTAACTGCGAGCATACTTCCCCCTGCTACTCGACTTGGACGCCGACTTTGGCGCCGAGCTTATACGCTATAGCGACCATAATCACGAGGCCAAATACCATCATCGTGCCTACCGCTGCGAGAACCGTCGTGAAGCCATCGTTCCACAACTGCCAGATGATTACCGAGAACACTTCCGTGCCGCTTCGGTAGAGAAGAATCGACGACGACAACTCCCGCACCGATACGATCATCACATAAACCCAGCCTGCCAGCAGTCCGGGCGTTACGAGTGGCAGGATGATCCGCCTGAAGGTGTCCGACCACCGGGCCCCCGACATCTTTGCCGACTCCTCCAACTCGTTGCTGATCTGTGACATGGATGTCGACGCGTACCTCATGCCGTAAGGCATGTACCGGGTGATGTAGACAAGGAACAGGATCCAGAGCGTTCCATATATAGGTATCGGTGAGCGCAGATAGATGAAGATGAACGCGACACCGAGCACTAGACCAGGATAGGCCAGCGGAAACGCGCTAAGCAGGTCGAGCAACCGGCGCCCCGGCATGCGGGTCTTGAGCACGATATAGGAAACAACGCTCATGAAAAGCATCAGGAACGTGGCGCTGCTGACCGCAAGCAGCAGCGAGTTCTTGAGCGACCGCGTCACGTTGCGGAGATTGAAGACCCTGCCGTAGTTTTCAAGGCTGACAACATCCAGTGCCTCGAAGCTGGGTGCCATATAGAACGGCAGCAGAGAGACCCAGATCAGGATCAGCAGCGGAGCCACAACCACGATCAGGAAGTAGAGCACGAACACGATTGACACCGGCCATCGCCACTTGCCGAGGTCGAGCGGCCGAGGACGGAAGCCTTTACCCGTGACGGTCTGATAACGTTCGGACTGGCGATTCGCCCACTGGACGTAAAACAGACCAAGAGCCGTGATCGCCAGGAGCGTCAGCGAGTACACGCCCGCGAGGTCGTAGCGCACGGGATAGGTGTTCAGAGCCTGGTAGATCTGAGACGTGAAGACCCACTTCCGTGCCGGTATGCCGAGAAGTGCCGGGGTCTCGAAGGACTCCAGTCCACGTACGAGCATGACGAGCATCGCGCCCATCAGCGCGGGCCGCACCAGCGGGAGGGTCACTCGCCGAAAGACCGTAGGCAAGCTCGCGCCGCTCATGAGAGCGGACTCCTCGAGCGACGGATCCGTGGCGCGGAACGCTGCAAACATTAATAGGAAGACGATAGGCGACAGGTGCAATCCATCAACTAGGATCATGCCTGGTAGCGAGAAGATGTTCAGGGTCAGGAAGCCGAGACCGGCCGACTCCAGTAGCTGGTTGATGACGCCGATATCCTTGCTGAGCAGGAAGATCCAGGAGATCGTGAAGAGGATTCCCGGTATGATCAGCGGAACCAACGATGCTGCATACAAGAGGGGCTTCATGGGCGCGTTGGTGCGAACGCAGAAGTAAGCCAGCGACGTGCCGATCAGGGTCGCCATAATAGCCTGTCCGACGGCGAAGATTACGGAATTAGTGATCATCTCGCCGGTCCCAGGAGCCTGGAAAGCACGGATGAAGTTTGAGATGGTCAGACCGGCTCTGGTTGTGAAGGCCTGCCAGATCAGGTATATGAGCGGCGCGGCAACCAGGTACCCGATGAGCAGGATGGCCGCGCCTGTGATCCAGAACTCAGCCCGCCGGAGGACGCGCGGTCCCCGCCAGGGGGACCGCGCGACTTCAGTTTGCTTGCGGGTGAAGACTGTCATTCGACCTTCTCACCACTCCGCAGGACGTCTTCCCACGTCGTCGACCACTTCTCGTACTCTTCGATGATGGTTGCTACGTCCGCGCTGATCGGGTTGAGGTCACCGTACGCCTTTGCGCCTAGCTCGGCGTTCGCCGGTGTGCGCTCCTCCTCGAGGAACACCTTCTGTGCCCCGTCAGGAGAGAGCATGTAGTCCTGTAGGAGCATTGCGCCTGCCGGGTTCCGCGCGCTGCACATCATAGCGACAGCCGTGATCTCGGCGACGATGGGGGCGGCAGCGGGCTTCCACTCCAGTGGAGCCTTATCACCCTTGAGCGACTCAATGCGATGTACGTACATATTCGGCGAGACGCCGTACTGGCCAGCGGCGAGCAACTCGGCTGTAGTGGTATGCCCGTGAGTAATCGCTGAGTTAGCGGCGATCCTTCGGAACAGGTCTATTGCCTGCTCCTCGGTCATGCCCTCCGTCTCCTGCAGGTGCTTGACGAGCACGGCAAACCAATACACGTCCGAGTCCTCGAGCGCCAGCATCCCCTTGTACTTGGGGTCGGTAAGGTCTTCGAGTGACTTGGGAGGGCCTACCTTGGCGATCTTCTTCGTGTTCCAGGCTGGAGCGATGTAGCTGAAGCGATCCGCTGTGTAGAACTCACCCTGACCTGCCTCCTCTACATCCTTCGCAAGGGGCGAAGAAGCTTTCGTCAGTAGGTTCTCGTTGTTCAGGATGAACATCTCGAGCGCTTCCAGCTCGATGAGGTCGGCGCCCTGTGTGAAGTTCGCCTTAGACTCTTCGAGGATTCGCTGCCGGATCTGGTCGGACGGCGCCCGGAAGTACTGCACCGTTAGATCGCCGTACTTCTCCTCGAACCCGTCAACTATGGGGCCTGCCTCCTCGAGGCCGAGCTCTCCATAGAAGTTGACGGTGCCGTCGTTTGTCTCAGCGGCCTGCTTGACGAGGAAGTCTTCTCTCGCCTTGCCGGTCATATTAGCTGTCTGCTCTATGAGCTTTGTGGCTGCCGTGTTCTCACACGTGCCTGTGGCTGCTCCTTCTGCCTGTGTGGCTGCAGCCGTGGCCGCTCCACCTGCTGGCTCAGCGACCGTTGCCTGTGCTGCCTGCGCTGCTGTAGGCGCGGTTGTGGCGGCTGCCTGTGGTGCCTCCACAGGACTGCCACAGGCAGCTAGCAGGGGCAACAGCAGTATGAGTACGGCGAGTAACACCAGCGACTTGTGGTTGTGCTTCCTTGCTTGCAACTTGGGCTCCTTCTTCGATCCCACTGAGGATTGCCTCAGTGACCCTCTATACCCACTACCTCGAGTATCGCGCCGGACGACCGACGAAAATCACCCCCTCGCACACCAACCAAATGCTCGCCATGAGTAGATCGCTCCCTGCGATTTCGAGATAGATGCTACCTGGGCCAGCTTGCGCAGTCTCACACGCCGAGACACTCATCGAAGCTCGTTAGCGTGCTACTCGGAACCATCCGGCTCGATCACTGTCTGGAACCGGTCTGGTATTGCCGTGTCGAACCCTTTACCGTCAATGCCCAGGGCACGCTCGATAAAGTTGTTCCTGATCAACAGGTAGCGTGCCGGAGCATCTCCGTCGGCAACATGCTGATGCCATACGTTGAGAGGTGGACAGATTAGATCTCCTGCTGTCCAGCGTATGGTTCGCGCCTCACCATTCTCCTGCCAGAGCTGCGTTCGTCCGGAGCCTGAGAGCACGTACAGTGCTTCTTCGGCGAGGTGACGGTGGGGTCGCACGTAGCCACCAGCGCTTATCTCGACCAGGGAGACCTCGAGCATCAGGTGTCCGCCCATTACGTACTTCTGTGCCGATACTCCTTCGCCTGCATCAGGTGCATCTTGCAGCGGCTGCTCAGCGCAGTTGGCAAGTACGTTCGTACGGACTGTGCCGTCTCCTACGTCCTCACGCAGCTCGAAGTAGTCGGCCTCATCGTCGTAACGATTGTGGAACCGGAAATCGTTGGCATAGACAAAGTCGCGGCTGCCGAATAGCTGGCGGAGCAGCCGGGTGTTCTTGAACGCGAGTTGCAGGCAGGGTTTCTGCTCATCCAGGTTGTAGTGCTTGTGCCACGCGTTGGCGGGTATGGACACCAGGTCGCCGGCCTTCCAGTCGACCCTCTGATCCTCCTTCTCGTCGGCCTGTCGCATCTCACTGTAGCCGTAGCCATGGACTATGTAGATTACGGCCTCATCGACATGGCGGTGCCCTGGCTTCTGACCGCCCGGCGCGATCTCAGAAAGGTGTATGCCAAGTGTAGTGTTTCCACTCAGCTCGTCGAAGGCCGCCGCGCGAGCGTTCCGCTTGGGGCGAGCCGCGAGCGGATGGGTGGGAATCTGCCGAGCTACTACGCCCTGGACGAGGAGGAATTGCCTGGCCTCGTCATAGCGCATTCCCTTCGGCGTTTCTACTGTCTGCATTCGCGAGTCTCCGTATCAGTCGATATTAGAACTAATGCCGGCGGAGCCAGGAAGTACATCTTGCTCCTGATGGTTACGTGATCGTCGGCGTCCGGCAGGATTGCGTCATCCGGGACCTGGCTCCGCACAATGCCCCCCTTATTTATTCAGGAAAGCGTTCGATCTGGTGTACGCCCAG
>JADDPT010000109.1 GCA_016781735.1 Rubrobacter sp. | reverse complement strand
CCAGTGCCTCCAACTACTCAAATCCCCTCAACCCTGAACTCTTACGGTGGGAGTGATGCTAAGGATTTTGCCGTCTGACGGCAAAATCCTTCCCGGTAGAGCCGTCATTCGACGGAGACTCCAACGAGCACCTCACCGCCTCCAGCAGATCGGCCTCCTCGTCAAGCTGCACTGTACGGGGATCGAGCCACACCCTGTCCTGCTCAATACGCCCGATGACCGGCGTACTAGCTCGGCGCAGTCGGCTGGATAGCTCATCGGCCGATAGAACGTAGGCCGCCGGGTCAATCACCAAAGCTGCGCTCGGCAGGTGGGAAACGGGTATGGAGCCCGCACCAACCGCGCCGGCACACGACAGTACCTCGGTCCCCGGCGCCTGAAGATCGCCCTTCCAGCGCTCGGCCCTATCACGGACCTGTGCCTCGGTAGTCGCCAGCATTGCCAGCGTGGGAATGCGGTGCATATGATCACCACGCATATAGTGACGGAGCGTGGCGTGCATGGCCGACAGGGTCACCTTGTCACAACGCAGTGCTCTGGCCAGGGGGTGGCGCCGTATCTTTTGGATTGCCTCCCGCCTACCAATCAGAAGCCCTGCCTGCGGGCCACCGAGTAGTTTGTCTCCGCTGAACATCGTCACGTCGGCGCCGGCTCTGACGCTCTCCTGGACCGTTGGTTCGTGACGTAGCCCCAGCTGTGCTGTGTCAACTAGGGCACCGCTGCCGAGGTCGTCCAAGAGCCATACGCCGTGCTCTCTCGCAACCAGAGCTAGCTCCTCGACACTGGCCTCGGCAACGAACCCTTGCATTCGAAAGTTGCTCAGGTGTACACGCAGTAGGACGGCAGTACGTTCACTGCACGCCGTCGCGTAGTCGGAGGCGTACGTCCGGTTGGTGGTGCCGACCTCTCTTAGCACGGCGCCGCTCTGTTCGCACACGTCGGGGATCCTGAACCTGCCGCCTATCTCGACAGCCTGACCCCGCGACACCACGACCTCACGGTCGCGAGCCAGCGCCGACAGCGCAAGGACGAGCGCACCGGCACAGTTGTTCACGATCGTCGCAGCCTCGGCCCCGGTTAGCTGCACGAGTAGCTTCTCCACGTGGGCGTCCCTGTGGCCGCGCGTCCCCTCCTCCAGGTCAAGCTCAACGTTCGCGTAAGCGGCTGCCTCCATCATGGCGTGACGTGCGTCATCCGATAGAACGGCCCGTCCTAGATTCGTATGCAGCACCACGCCAGTTGCATTGATCACTCTGCGTGGCGAGCCGACCTGCAGCGCGTCGAGCTCCCGCTTCACTGTGACTCTGATCTGCTCTTCCGAGGCAGGGGCACCTTGGGTGATCTGCGCCCGTGCGGAGTCGAGGGCACTGCGGATCGCGGTGACGAGGACATGGTGTGGCGCGGCTTCAGACTCAAAATCGGTGAGCAGGCTCGTCACCGAAGGAAGGTCGCTGTAGCGTGTGATTAATTGCTCCGACATAGCTGTCCCATAGGTTCATTGTAGCAGCGCCGTCCGGCCCCGAGCCGCTTGGGGATAGTCGCAGGAGCGTGCTAAACTGTAATGCAGATGGACACAGATTTGGGGGGACCGAATTGGCAAGCCTATTGAGTATGTTCCGGGGCTCGGCCCCGGAGCGGACCGCCAGAAAGCTGCAGCCACTCGTACAAAAGATCAACGCGCTTGAGAACAAGATCCAAGCACTCTCACAGGAAGAGATGCGCGCGTACACGGCGACACTGCGCGATCGGCTCGGCAATGGTGAGAAGTTGGATTCCTTGCTGCCGGAAGCGTTCGCGCTCGCCCGTGAGGCCACTCGCCGCACGCTGGGTAAGCGCCAGTTCGACGTGCAGCTGATGGGTGGTATCGTCCTGCATCAGGGCAACATAGCTGAGATGCGGACCGGCGAGGGCAAGACCTTCATCGTCCCCCTGGCCGCATATCTGAACGCGCTCTCAGGCCGGGGCGTGCATGTCGTAACGGTCAACGACTACCTGGTGAGACGCGACTGCTCCTGGATGGGGCAGGTATTCAACTACCTCGGTCTATCCGTTGGCTGCCTGCAGCACGAAAGCGCATTCGTGTTCGACCCCGAACACGAGGGACCGCTGGAGCACCTTCGGCCGGTCCACCGACGTCAGGCATACGCGGCCGACATCACATACGGCACGAACAACGAGTTTGGGTTCGACTATCTTCGCGACAATATGGCCCGCGATCCCGAGGATAAGGTTCAGCGTGAGCTGCACTACGCGATCGTGGACGAGGTAGACAACATCCTCATAGACGAGGCCAGAACGCCGCTCATCATCTCCGGTCAAGCCGAACAGAATACGCAGGTGTACTTTCACTTCGCCCAGCACGCAGCCCAGATGCAGGAGGGGCGAGATTACCTCGTGGACCTGAAGCACCGCACCGTCACCCTTACAGAAGAAGGGATTACCAGGGCCGAGCGGTTGCTGCGCATACCTGAGGATGAATCACTCTATGACGCGCGCTTCTTCGAGGCTACCCACTACCTCGACAACGCCCTCAAGGCGAAGGCGCTCTACCATCGGGAGAAGGAGTACGCGGTGATTGATGGCGAGGTCATCATCGTGGACGAGTTTACGGGGCGGCTCATGAAGGGGCGCCGCTACTCCGAAGGGCTACACCAGGCCATCGAGGCAAAGGAAAACCTGCGGGTGCAGCGCGAGAGCCAGACGTTGGCCACCATCACCATACAGAACTGCTTCCGAATGTACAAGAAACTTGCCGGAATGACGGGTACGGCTTCGACGGAGGCGGAGGAATTCGGCAAGATCTACGACATGGATGTCGTGGAAATCCCGACGAACCGAGCGATGATTCGCTCCGACTTCCCGGACCGCATCTTCAAGACGGAGGAGGGGAAGTTCCGGGCGGTGGCCGACGAGATTGAGGAGTTGCACGAGTCCTCTCGTCCGGTGCTGGTCGGTACCACCTCTATCGAGAAGAGCGAGTACCTGAGCAGTCTCTTGCGCCGGAGAGGCATTAAGCACGAGGTGCTGAACGCCAAGTACCACGAAAAGGAGGCAGGCATCGTGGCTGGCGCCGGCCAGCCGGGTGCAGTCACGATCGCGACCAATATGGCGGGACGGGGCACGGACATCGTTCTGGGCGATGGTGTTGCCGAGCGGGGCGGCCTGCACATCATAGGCACGGAACGGCACGAGGCACGCCGGATCGACAATCAGCTTCGCGGGCGTGCAGGACGCCAGGGTGACCCCGGTAGCTCCCGATTCTACGTCTCGCTGGAGGACGAGCTGATGCGCCGCTTCGGCCTCGACCGCGTTGCGGGCCTGATGGATCGGCTCGGAGTGGACGACTCCACCCCGATCGAAGCGGGTATCGTAACCCGCCAGATCGAGGGCGCCCAAGCCAAGGCGGAAGGGTACAACTTCGACATGCGCAAGCACGTCGTACAGTACGACGACGTGATGAACCGGCAGCGCGAGGTCGTGTACACCATGCGCGACAAGATACTGCGCGGGGAGGACACTCGCGAGCGCGTGCTCGATATGGTCGAGGGAGAGATCGTACAGCTCGTCAACTCGTACACCGAGGATGACCAGGCTGAGGCCTGGAATCTGGAGGGGCTGCTACGCGCTGTGGGGGTGATTTTCCCGCTTCCCGCAGATGTGGACGCTCAGGCACTGCAGTCGCTGGACAGGGAGGAGCTGCGAGACTATCTTGTGCGGCTCGCCGAGGACTCCTACTCGCAGAAGGAGGCTGAGGTCGGATCCGAGGATATGCGGCTCCTAGAGCGCATGGTGATGCTCCATACCATAGACACCAGCTGGACACAGTATCTGACCACTATTGAGGAGTTGCGGCAGGGCATCGGGCTGCGGGCGTATGGCCAGCGCGACCCGCTCATCGAGTACAAGTCGGAAGCGTATAACCTCTTCCAAAACTTCATTACCGGCATCGAGCATGAAGTAGCGAACGCCATCTTCAAGCTGTCGATACACAGGGAAGCCCCGCCGCCTCCGAAGCAGATCGCCACGAACCGGGACGCTGAGGCTGGGCAGACCACGAAGCGCAACTCGAGCGCTAAAGTGGGCAGGAACGATCCCTGCCCGTGCGGCAGCGGAAAGAAGTACAAGCGCTGCCACGGTGCATCGGCTGCCTAGAGAGGTCAATATAACAAGGCGCAACTAGAGCGCGACAAGAAACGACGCCGTACTACTCGCCCTCCGGTGCCTGATCCTGAGGACCGGGGCATTGACATGCCGTCAGTTGCCCGGTCCAGTGGACTCCCCTACATACCAGCCATCCTGCGAACTCGCCCGTACAACGCCTCCCGCTGCTCGGGCTCAGGACGGAAGATGCGGATCAATAGCCAGATGACCACTCCGAGCCAGAACATTGTGGAGAACAACTGCTGCAAGCCGGAGGCGGTTGCACCGGCGGCTGTCCGTG
This sequence comes from Rubrobacter sp., assembly GCA_016781735.1. Lineage (GTDB taxonomy): Bacteria > Chloroflexota > Chloroflexia > Thermobaculales > Thermobaculaceae > LC3-1. The sequence goes on along the minus strand of JADDPT010000109.1, from coordinate 27,528 downwards.
CCGCTTGCCCACTCGTCTGGGCTGCGCTCCTCAGCCCAGTGCCAGCGGCAACGCGGGCCGCCGTCGCGGCAACTCCCAGCTTAGTCGCGCCCGTTTGTACCGCCGCACCGACTGCTGGAGCACCCTCCTCAATTCTCTCGCGTGCTGCCGGTATCCACTCGGCCCTTGCCTTGTCCGCCGCGGTGGAGCTAACCTCGCGGGCGTTGACCGCCAGCTTGGCTCCTTTGGTTGCGAGCTTTCCTGCCGTCACGGTCGTCGTCGCAGCCGCGCTCGCCAGAACTGGCCCTGCTGTCTGGCGGGACCTGGCTACTGCCTCCGTCCCCCGCTCTGCAAGGTTGCGGGCGACCTCCGCCGACCGGGTAGCCACCTGCTTCCCTGTCCCGTTTCCAGCAAAAAGACCAACCAGGGAGTCCGGAACATCTACCGTGACCTGGCGCAGCCCTACCTGGGGCCTCACTACGTCCACCTTTTTCGTTGCCAACTGTTTCTCCTTTCGCCTAACGGCTCAAGCTCTCTGCAAACTGGCGCCCTAGTCGCTCCCTCTGCTCGGCGGTCAGGCTGCCGAGCAAGAGCGCGAAAGCTTCCTTCAGAATTTCTTCTCGCTCCTGGGGCGTCGTGTTCTGAAGGACCTGCTCACTTGCGGAGCGCAGCATCTGCTTCCGCTGATCCGGAGAAAGGCCCCGGATGTAGTTGCCTATCATGCCGTCGATAAAGCTCAAAGCCCTTCCTCCTTCAGCCTTTGATCTGAGCAATCCTCCTGCCATGGCGCATTTGCGAGCCGGAGCGCAGTTGCGATATACTCGCGCGTCCCGGCTGGCGCCCCCGAGGTGGAGGCGCTTCTTATGCCGGCCTATGCGCTTGGAGGCAGCGATTGCGCTTCGGACTGCTAGGCGATATACACGCAAACCTTGTCGCGCTGGACGCCGTCCTCGCAGACATGGGTCCTGTTGACCAGTACTGGTGCCTGGGAGATGTGGTCGGCTACGGGCCTCAGCCCTCCGAGTGCATCGAGCGTCTGTGCGAGCTCGACCACGTTGTCGTGATGGGAAACCACGACGCGGCTGCCATTGGGCGCATCTCAGCCAGGAGCTTCAACGGCGACGCCAGGCGCGCCATCGAATGGACCGCCAGGCAGCTCGACCGTAGTGACTTGAGTTATATCCGCGGTATGCCGGATAAGCTGCAGCACGAGCAGGTGTTGCTAGTACATGCATCGCCTGCCGACCCGTTGTGGGAGTACATTACAAGTACGGCGCAGGCCGGGGACGCGTTCGAAAGCACGGACGCCCCCTACACGTTCGTAGGCCATACCCACGTTCCCCTGGTCTTTCTGCTGGATGCGCAGGGAAACATACTGCCCGGCACCCCGTCCGACAAGATGCTGCTGCGACTTGGTAACGAGAGGTTGCTCATCAATCCGGGCAGCGTGGGGCAGCCCCGGGATGGAGATCCGAGAGCGGCGTATGCAATCGTTGACACAGGAAAATCTACGGTAGAGTTTCACAGAGTCGAGTACGACATCCGCGAGGCTCAGACACGTATGCAGAACGTCGGGGCAAGCGAGTGGCTGACGGAGCGGCTGGCCTACGGGCGCTGACGCACGGGAACCTCATCGAAAGGACAGCATGAGAGCAGTTATACTCGGATGTGGCAGAGTCGGCTCAACCCTTGCCCGCTCGCTGGACGCCGCGGGCCACGACGTAACGGTCATTGATCGCAACAAACTGCAGTTCGAGCGGCTGGGTGATGAATACGCCGGCCGCACCGTTGTAGGGACAGGTCTGGATGAAGACGTGCTCCTCCAAGCTGGAATTGAGAGCGCGGACGTGTTCATTGCCGTTACCAACGGCGACAACACCAGCATCATGGCTTCACAGATCGCCCGAGAGGTGTTCGGCGTTTCACATGTGATTACGCGTATCTACGATCCGGTGCGCGAGCGACTGTACAACAGTCTGGGCCTGGATACTCTGTGCTCGACCACCATCATGGCCGACCTTATCGAGAAGAAAATAGGTACCGCGAGGAGCTAGGCATGTACATCCTGGTCGTCGGTGGAGGAAAAGTAGGATACTACCTCACAAAGACCCTCGTCAACGAGGGTTACGAGGTTCTGCTCATCGAGCGCAACTCGGCAAAGGTTGATACGTTCTCGGACCGACTGGGCACGGTGGTCCTGCGCGGGGATGGTGCGGAGGCCGCCACGCTCGAACAGGCCGGCGCAGCCCGTGCTGATGTTGTCATCGCCACTACAGGACAGGACGAGGACAACCTCGTCATCTGCCAGGTGGCGAAGAAGAAGTTCAACGTCCGTCACGCGATTGCGCGAGTCAACAACCCCAAGAATGAGGAGATCTTCAAGAGGCTGGGGATCGACACCACCGTATCGGTCACTAACCTGATACTCAGCTACATCGAGCAGAGCCTCCCGGACCGTGAGCTCATGCACCTACTTACCCTCTCGCACGCAGACCTGGCCATCGTGGAAGCACGAGTAACGGAGCGGAGCCCGTACGTTGGCCAAGCTCTAAGCGACATAGCCCTCCCGCCGGACGTCGCGGTCAGCGCGGTGATACGAGGGGAGGAGTTGCTCATCCCAGGACCTGAGACACGGTTGCAGCCCGGAGATGACGTGGTTGCCCTCACCCACCGTGCAAGCGAGGACGAGTTGCGCGCCGCCCTATCAAGATAGAAATTCAACCACACAGCGGACAAGCAAAAGGGCGGGTACTTCGTACCCGCCCTTTTGCCGCATGCCGTTTCTAGGGGTAGAGCCCCCGCACCGCTGAGGCGGTGGCCACCCTGTCCACGGCCAGCAGGTAAGCCGCGGTCCTCATGTTTACCTGCTCGCGCTTTGCCATCGTGAGTACGTCCGCGAAGCTGGAGGTCATTATCTGGCGCAACTTCTGGTTGATCTCCTTCTCGGTCCAGAAGAAGGCCTGCTTGTCCTGCACCCACTCGAAGTAGCTCACCGTGACGCCGCCTGCATTTGCAATGATGTCCGGTATCACCATGCGCCCGTTCCCGTACAGGATCTCATCCGCCTCTGGCGTGGTTGGTCCGTTGGCCGCCTCCGCGATGATCTTCGCCTGTATAGAGTCCGCGTTGTACGCGCTAATCTGGTTCTCCAGCGCGGCGGGGATCAGCACATCGCACGGCAGCGTGAGTAGATCGTCGTTCGAGATTGGCTCTGTGCCGGGCAGGCCGGAGAGCGAGCCATTCTGCCCCTTGTAGTGGACTGCTGAATCAGGGTCTATGCCCGCCTCGCAGTACACCCCGCCTTGGGAGTCGCTGATCGCTATCACCTTGGCGCCGTAGTCATAGTGCAGCAGCTTCGCTGCAACTGAGCCGGCATTGCCGTAACCCTGTACGGCCACCGTAGCGCCAGCCAAGTCGAGGCCAATCTCCCGAGCCGCTTCCTCAACCGTGAAGACAACGCCTCGGCCCGTGGCGTCCGCACGCCCCTCGGAGCCCCCAACGATCACCGGTTTGCCCGTCACGACGCTCGGTATGCTGTAGCCGTGGTGCTGGCTGTACGTGTCCATTATCCAGGCCATCGTCTGAGGGTTTGTGTTTACGTCCGGAGCCGGTATGTCGGAGTCTGGACCAATTATGATCGACAGCTCGGTAGTGAAGCGTCGTGTCAACCCTTCCTGCTCGCGGAGCGACATCCTCTTCGGCTCGCAGATTACCCCGCCCTTCGCGCCACCGTACGGCAGCTTGACGACCGCGCACTTCCAGGTCATCCACATTGCGAGCGCTCGTACCTCGTCTAGTGTCACGTCGGGATGATAGCGGATGCCGCCCTTCGCCGGGCCGCGCGCCACATTATGCTGCACACGATATCCCGTGAATATCTCCACGTCACCGTTGTCCATGCCGACGGGGAAATTCACGGTAAGTTCTCTCTTCGTAGACCGCAAGGTGCGCCGTAGGCTTTCCTTCAGGCCGAGCCGGTCGGCGGCTATATCGAATTGCCGCTGAGCGACCTCGTAAGGGTTAGGATGTCGAATGTCTGAGAGTGTCGCCTGTGACATCTGCGTCTCCTCCTCATACATGTGTTCGTACTACTCGTCGTAAGCACACGCTCATGGAGGCCCGTCGCGTGAATGTGGCGTGATGACCTCCTGACTATCTCGCTCTCGGAGTCGGAGAGCCCCTTAATCTCCGGCGCGTCCGGCTTGGAGCTGCTCCAGTAGGACAGAGCGGGCGCTTTCCGCCTTCGCCCTACCCTTCGTCTCTCGCATTACTTGGCCCACCAGGAATGCTACCGCCTGGTGCTTGCCCCTGTTGTAGTCTTCTACCGCGCGTGGGTTCTTCTCCAAGACGGTATGTACGATCTCAACAAGCTCAGACTCGCCGCTGATCTGTGCCATTCCCCGCTCCGCGACCAACGCTCCCGGAGAGCCGCCCGATACATACACCTCCTCAAGAAGCTGCCGTCCGGTGCTGGGATTGATTTTCCCGTCGTGCACCATCGTGACTATCTCCGCCAGGCTAGAAGGTGAAATCTTCGTATCTGTAATCGATCCGTTGTCGCTCTTCAGCAGTCGGAATAGGTCGCCGGTGATCCAGTTGGCCGCCTGCTTCGCGGGCACTCGTTCACCGAGATTCACAAGGACGAGCTCGAAGTAGTCAGCGGTCTCCCTGCTCGCCGTGAGTAGTTCGGCGTCGTACTCCGGAAGCCCCAAGATCTCGACGAACCGCGTGCGGCGGGCGCGAGGCAACTCTACCATCCGTGCCTCCGTCTCCCGACTGCGCTGCTCGCTGATGATAAGGGGAGGAAGGTCTGGCTCTGGAAAGTAGCGGTAGTCGCTCGCGTACTCCTTCGTGCGCTGCGAGAGGGTCTCTCCAGCTGCCTCATCCCAGCCGCGCGTCTCCTGAGACACCTTCGCTCCGCTCTCAACCGCCTGAGTCTGGCGCCTGATCTCATACTCGAGCGCGCGCTCAACAGCCCTGAAACTGTTCAGGTTCTTGATCTCCACCTTCGCTCCGAACTCCTGCGAGCCGACCGGACGGATGGAGACGTTTGCATCAACCCGCAACGCTCCCTGCTCCATGTTTCCGGAGCAAGCGTCGATGTACCGTAGGGTCTGCCGCAAGCGGGCAACGTACTCGCGTGCCTCGGCGGGAGACCGAAGGTCCGGCGCGCTCACTATCTCAAGCAGGGGAACACCCGACCGGTTCAGGTCCACTAGCGTATACACCTCGCCCTCGGCAGAGCGGCGATGGTTCGCCTTCGCCGTATCCTCTTCCATGTGGACGCGGATGATGCCGATCTCACGCTCAGTACCGTCACTGACAACGGGAACGCGTCCCTCGACCGCGAGCGGCAGGTCGTACTGGCTGATCTGGTAGCCCTTTGGCAGGTCGGGATACGGATAGTGCTTGCGGTCGAAGCGGCTGACGCCGGCTATCCGGCAACCTAGCGCGAGACCGACACGAATGGCGAGCTCGACGGCTCGCTCGTTAATGACGGGGAGAACTCCTGGAAAGCCCGCGCAGACGGGACAGGTGTGAGTGTTTGGCTCGGCCCCGGAATAGTCGGTACTGCACCGGCAGAACATCTTACTATCCGTCTGCAGTTGTGCGTGCACCTCAAGCCCGATGACCGGCTCGTACTGCATCTCCGTGTGGGGCCTCCTCCAATGCTCGTGAATTATACCACAGCGACCTCCCGCAGGCAGGACCGGCTCTACGGTAGGTTCCCCCTGCCATGTGACTGCGTGTCGGCCTACCGTCAAGGTGCGTATTTCTGCTCCTCTCATTGGCCCGGAGCCGATACTGCGACGCCGCTGTGCTATCATCGGCACTGGAGGAGGCGACAAATGTGGCAGCTCGCGGTCGGTGTGCGTAAGCTCAACAAGTATGCCTCCCGCCACAGCGGCGACACCGTGGAGGTGGTCGAAAGGCCGTCCGGCGGCATCAGCGTCGTCGTCGCCGACGGGCAGGGCTCCGGTCAGGGTGCCAAGAATCTAAGCAACCTGGTGACTTCGATGGCGGTCGCCCTGTTGAAAGATGGAGTGCGTGACTCGGCAGTTCACCAGGCAGTCCACGACCACCTGTATCATTACAAGGGTGGTAGGGTCAGCTGCACGCTAACAACACTCTCGGCGGATGCCCGACGCAACTCCGTATCCGTGACTCGCAATTGTCCAATCCCGGCCCTGGTTATTCAGGACGGTAAGATCCGTTGCCTCGACGAAGCGTCTTCGCCACTCGGTGTAGGCTTCGCGTTGGAGCCGGCGTGTCACACCTTTGAGCTCGCACCCAACACTTGGCTCGCAACCGTCTCGGACGGTGTATGGAATGCCGGGTCGAGATCGGGTGACTCGCTGGACACCGCCAAGCTCTTCCTTGATGCCTCCTCCCGCGGGCATGATCCTGGGAATGTGGCGGAGGAGTTGCTGCAGCAGTCCAGGGCCCTAGACCACGGACGTCCGGTTGACGACATGACGGTCGCCACCCTCGCAGTACTGCCGATGGAGGTCGATGATGAAGCACGCTCTCTGGACCTGCGCCTCTCGATTTGGCCCGCAAAGACGCCCGGCGGAGGGGATGGATATGGCTGGTACTGATACGGACGTTGTCATACTAGGCGTCTGTGCTTCGGGCAAGAGCACGCTCGCGAAGCGACTAACGCGTGACGGTATGAGAGTACGCACGGTGGCACAGGAACACTCGATCATTCCGGACCTGTGGAAGGGTGCAGGGGCAGCCGCGACGATCTATCTCCACGCATCCTTTGAAGCCGTGAAGAGCCGGAGAGCCACACTGATGCACGAGCATAATTACCGTGCGCAACTAGAGCGCCTGCGACATGCGCGAGCCGCTGCAACCTTCGAGGTAGACACGAGCCGGCTATCGGCGGACCAGGTGTACACGCTCGTACGCGCCAGACTGACTCGGGAGGCGGGCCAGGAAACGCCTGCGCCCCCAATCGCAGACGAGCCTGGCAGCGACATTCAGCCCGTCCCGGCACGTCCCGCGCCCGTGCCGGACGAGCCCGGCGAGGGAAGCTCCGGCCGAGAGTACAAAGGCCTGCCGATCCCGGAGGAGCTCTAGTCGCTCTCCAATAGCCATCGCGACTGCATCTGTCCAGGAGTCAGGGACCATCCGCAAGTCGTCCAGTCACCGTCCGGGACGTGGTTTCTGTCAGCCATACGGGCGGCATCCAGCGGCACATCGCCAGTTGACCCGTCACCTCACGGGCTGGCGTGTCAGGTGATCGATCAGGGCAGCGGAACTCACCTCAACCTCGAGGAGTGTCCTCAGGTTCAGGCGCAGGATCCGGTCTATCTCGGCTCGCAGGCTCGCGGGGACCCGGACACGCCTGAACGCCTCGTACGAAGGCCCGACCGCTGCTCGCAGCACCTTGATGGCGTTGGCGCTGACCTCGAAGGAGCCTGCGTCGGCCAGCCGGTGCTCAGGACAGAGCGCGCCGCCGAGTCGGGGACTGTAGTACACCGCTCGCGCGTCGAGCCGACCCTCACACTGGACGCAAGCTTCCAGTTCCGGCCTGTAACCGGAGAGTGCTATCGCCCTGACCTGGAAGTACGTAGTCGGCGTCCAAGGGTCCTGTTGCGTATCGAGTCGGCGCAGCGTCTCGGTGAAGACCGTCCATAACGCCTGATTCTCCTCCTGCTCGGGAGTCAGCTTGTCGAGAAGCTCGGCCACCATTAGGCCGTGGAAGACGCGATCGCCGTCGTTCCTCAGTCTACTGAACGACTCCACTGTGGAGGCTTGTGTCACGGTGTCCAGGTTCCGTCCGCGGGCTGCGACTATGCTCGCCAGCGCAAGGGGCTCGAGGTGCCCGGCCAGCCGGCTGGTGGTCCGTTTCACGCCCTTGGCGAGCACAGACCTCTTGCCCAGGCGCGGAGTGTAGATGACCAGTTGCTTGCCCGCCTCGCCGAAGTCATACCGGCGAAGAACAACGGCCTCGGTCTTGTAGATCCTGTCCTGCATGTCCAGATTATATCAACACGCCCGTCTGCATACGGAAAACCAGCCACTACGGTGTTAGAATGAACCTTCGGGAGGTTCCATGGCTATCAAGGTGCTCGCCGCTGATACCGCGGCGCAACTTGCCGCCGGCGAGGTGATCGAGCGACCAGCCGCTGTGGTTCGTGAGTTGCTCGACAACGCGCTTGACGCGGGCGCGCGCAACATCTCCGTGCACGCCGCTGGCGGCGGACTGGATATACTCAGCGTATCGGATGACGGGTGCGGCCTGTCGGCCGGCGATCTTGCGCTTTGCACGCAACGTCACTCCACCAGCAAGCTACGCCGCATTGAAGACCTTGCCAACCTCTCGTCGCTTGGCTTCCGTGGCGAGGCGCTGTATTCCATCGCCGGCGTCAGCCGACTCCGGATCAAGAGCCGCCCACCCGGCACACCCGGTTGCGAGGTGGAGTACGACGGCGAGCGGGTGGTGCGGCAGGCCGGTTGGGGCGGACGGGAAGGCACCCAGGTAGAGGTCCGCGACCTATTCTATAACACACCCGCACGGTTGAGATTCCTGAAAGGTCCCACGACCGAGAGCGCACGCATCGAACGCCTCCTCAAGCGCTACATCCTCGGACATCCTGGCGTTCGCTTTACTCTCTCAGTCGACGGCAGGGAAGTGCTGCGCAGCCCGGGCACTGGTGACCTCCAGCAGGCGATGGCTGCGTTGTACGGCTGGCAGCTGTCTGAGCAACTACTGCCCGTCGAAGCATACGAGGGAGGAGTTTCGGTTGCGGGGTTCGTTGCGACTCCGCAGGTGTCCCGCCGCAATCGGGCGGATATGAACATCTTCGTGAACAACCGGTGGGTCGAGAGTCGTTCAATACTGTACGCGGTCCAGGATGCTTACTCCTCGCTCCTGATGGTGGGACGATTTCCTGTGGTCGCGCTGCAGATAAGAGTGCCACCAGATCAGTTAGACGTTAATGTGCACCCAGCGAAGAGCGAGGTGCGCTTTGCAGACGAGCGTGGTGTTACCAGTCTTACGAGTCGAGCGGTAAGGGCCGCGCTTCTCCCGGCAAGCGGCAGAGGCGCAGATGATACTGACCAGCAGCCGTTGTCCGTCCTTCAATACAGCTTCAGCCCTCGCGAGGTTAGGGCACCCGACTTGGGGCCGCTACCGGCACCGACGGCCACCACAGCGGATTTTCCGGCCCCCGAGGAGGTAGAGCCTTTCACACGCCTTCCCTCTCTTCGCATACTTGGTCAGCTCGCTCACACGTACATCATTGCCGAGGGGCCCAGCGGTATGTGCCTGATAGACCAGCACGCTGCTCATGAGCGGGTTGTGCTCGAGAACTTGCAGGACAGCTTCGCGTCCGGGACCCTTGAGAGCCAGACGCTGCTTGAGCCGCTGCTGGTGCCACTGACGTCGGCGCAGCGGGACGGGATCTCTGATCTGGTCGGGGAGTTGCGGTCATTGGGATTCGAGGCCGAGCCATTTGGAGGAGAAACGCTGCTCGTTCGCTCTGTGCCGGCGGCCCTGCCCTCTGACCGTGTAGGACCGCTGCTTGAGGCTTTACAGGAGGGACTGGAGGGTCTCGCCGGTGCCGAAGAACGGCATCGGGGCATGGTTGCGACCCTGGCCTGTCATAGCGCCATCCGGGCCGGGAGGGTGCTGGACCTCGTGGAGATGCGCTCGCTCATCCAGCAACTGGAGAAGACCCGGTTCCCCCTGTCCTGCGCTCATGGCCGGCCCACTCTGCTTGAGCTCTCTCATCATGAGCTTGAGCGCGAGTTCGGCCGTAGGGGCTCACGTTAGCTTCAGCGACCGTCACTCATCTTGATCCAGCCTCTTCTGAGCGCGTATATCACCGCCTGAGTCCGGTCGTTAACGGCTAACTTGCGCAGGATGGAGGTGATGTGATTCTTGACTGTCTGATCGGATATGTGGAGAGAGGCCGCGATCACTTTATTGCTCATACCACGAGCGATGCAGTCAAGTATCTCTATCTCCCGGCTCGTAAGGGGAGCGAACAACGCCTCCTCCTGCTCACTCATCGCCGACAGTTCCCGGAACTGCTTGAGGACGCGGGAGGCGACAAACGGCTTGTTTATGAGGCTTTCGTTGATCAGGTACTCTCCTCTGCCAGCGGCACGCACGATGGCCACCAGTTTTTCCGGGTTGATGTCCTTTGTGACGAACGCAGCGGCGCCGACTTTAATAGCGTTGAATAGCTGGTCGTCGTCTTCGTGGGCGGTGAGGATTACGCAGGCAATATGTGGGTCCCTGCGACGGATTACGCGCGTCACCTCGAGTCCGTTTACGCCTGGCAAATTTATGTCGATGAGCATTACGTCGGGATTCATGATGTCGGCCAGCTGGATAGCAGTCTGCCCGTTCGCGGCCTCACCGACAATCTCAATGTCCCGGTTAGCTTCCAGAGCCTTGCGCACGCCCTGTCGGTAGAGGGGATGATCATCTACGAGAATTAGACGTGTTGTCTTCAATACGGTCACTCCTTCCGGTCACAGAGAACGGCACGTGCAGCCGTACCACCGTCCCACGACCGACCTCGGACAAGATCGTTACGGACGCCTGTAGGGCTTCCGCACGCTCACGCATGCCCTGTATCCCATAGTGTCCTTCACTTAGTCCCGGTGCGTCGGTGTCGAAGCCACAACCGTCATCGCTAACACTGACCAGTACACCGGATGGCTCTCGCTTAACTGTGACGTTCACCCGCGATGCGTCGGCATGCTTGCGTGCGTTCTGTATCGCCTCCTGTACTATCCTGAACAGCCCGAAACGTTGCTCCCTACTAAGGAAGTGGTCGACCTCGTCACACGCAATCTCTATCTCCGGTCCCAGTCGGCGGTGATGCGCAGCAAATCGCTCCAGAGTGACCGCCAGCCCCTCGTGCTCCAAGCTCGACGGCCGGAGGTCGAATATAAAGCGCCGGATCTCCGACAAGCCTTCTGTCATCGACTCTTTGAGGTGGCACAGCTCGTCCTCGACCGCTTCCGGGCGCTTCTCCAGCAGCCGCTGACAGTATTCTAGACCCATGATAGCGTTGGCTACCGCCTGCGCTGGTCCGTCGTGGACTTCCCTCGCTAGGCGGGCACGCTCCGCCTCCTGTCCTTGCAGCAATCGGCTAGCCACCGCCTCGTGTCCACGGGTGGCAGCAGCGCCTCTCGACCTGCTTTCGCGGCTTCCAGATTGGAGTGCTTCGACGGCTGAGAGCAGTCGGGCATGCGCGGCGCGCAGCTTCTCTAAATCTGCGGAGAGTTGGGCTTCCCTGCGGCTGAGCGACGTCAGGTCTGCAATCCACCTTGCTTCGGGCACCATTGCATCAGTATCCGATGCGACGTGGGACAGGGCGCTGATGAGAAGACGAATCTGGTACAGGTCCTCCTCCCAACCCCGCAGAAGCTTGGCGACGCGCTCGCGTCCAGCACTCAGCTTCGCGGACAACTCAGTAACGAGCTGGTCCGCCTCATCTGCGGCTTGCCCTAGCAGCTGCTCTGTATCGGCGCTACTGCCCGTAATATTACTCACTCCCGCGGTGCCTGTTTATCAACTGCTCTCTCCGTGGGCCCGCCATCCTATGGCAAGCGGACACTTGCGGTTCGAGGTGCCAACCTGCCGCGACGCCGGCAACGCACGTTGGCTCATCCCACCGCATACCACACCTAAGGCAAGCGCTCATTGGAGGCATCAGCTGTCCAGCTCTGTATCGAGATCGCCATTGTCCCTCAGCGCATCCATCAACCTGGCGGCCCGGTTGTATCCTATGCGCAGTCGTCGCTGCAGCAGGCTGGTGGACAGGCGGGCGTGAGTGCCTGCCATCTCAAGCGCCTGAGCGTACAGGGGGTCTTCCTTCGGGTTCGCCGACCGCTCGTCCTCGCGTTCGAGCAATCTTCCCACCTCCGGGTCGTACTCTGCTGGCCGCAGCCGCTTCCAGTGCTCGACCACGGACTCGATCTCGTCATCCGAGACGAACGTCCCTTGCACGCGGAGGGGCTTTGCGGATTCCGGACCTTGGAAGAGCATATCACCGCGGCCAAGCAGCCGCTCTGCTCCCGGTGTATCCAGGATAACGCGGCTGTCTATGCCGGAGCTTACGGCAAACGCGATGCGGCTTGGGAAGTTGGCCTTGATCAAGCCGGTGAGCACGTCCACGGAAGGGCGTTGTGTTGCCAGGATCAGGTGTATGCCGACCGCGCGGGCCATCTGCGCAAGGCGGCAGATCGAGGCTTCAACCTCCTCCGGAGCGGCCATCATCAGGTCGGCCAGCTCGTCAATTATCACGACCATGTGTGGGAGCTTCGGCTCGCCTTCGGCTGCGCGCTTTCGGTTGTACCCTTCCAGATTGCGGAGACCTAGCTTCGACAGCTCCTTATATCGGCGCTCCATCTCACCGACTGCATACTTCAGGACACCAACAACCTTGGACACGTCCGTAACGACCGGCCACACCAGATGCGGCACGCCGTCGAATGTCTTCAACTCCACCATCTTGGGGTCGACCATCAGGAAGCGCAGCTCGTCTGGCGTGTGCTGGAACAGGAAGCCGGCGATAATCGAGTTCAGGCACACGCTCTTGCCGGCGCCTGTCGCGCCCGCGATCAACAGGTGCGGCATCTTCGCCAGGTCGCCTACCACCGCACGTCCTGTAACGTCCCTTCCCAGCGCCAGCTTCAACTTGCCCTTCGAGTTGTGGTACGCCGCACTGTCCATCACGTCCCGTAGCCGAACGGTCGCCGCCTTTCCGTTCGGTATCTCCAGGCCAACCCGCGACTGTCCCGGCACCGGCGCCTCCATCCGTATGGAAGGCGCGGCCAAAGCCAGCGCAAGGTCGTTCTGCAGACTGGTGATTCGGCTGACCTTCGTGCCGGTGCCAGGTTCGAGCGCGAACTGCGTAACGGTTGGCCCCGGATTGATCTCTCGCACGTGGGCGGCGACACCGAAGGTGGAGAGCGTCTCCTCAATAATGCGGGCGCGCAACCTGGCATCCGCCTCGCTCACGTCCTGGGGCTTTGACACCTCCAGGAGAGTGATCGGCGGCAGAGACCAGTCGCCTGCGACCCTGGCTTGGGGCGCCTCTTCCTGGAAGACCTGTATCTTCGGCACCAGGGGTTGGGTCTCCTCCTGCTCGCATGGTGTGACCGCCTCCACCTTCTTGACCTCAGGCGCCCATACCGGCTCAGATAAGGGAGCTGCCTCGGGATCGTCCTCCACCGGCGTCGGCGTCCGCAAACGTGCGGGAAGTCGTGGCAGCCAAACAACGATTCCTATGCTCGAATACAGTGACGCCGCTACCACGCGAGCCATCCATCGAAGGAGTGCTACGCCAATTCGTCGAAGCACCGCCGCTGGCACGCCGACGAGCAACAGACCTGCGAGCAGCGCGACTGGCAGGGCCACGACTACTCCGAGTCCCAGAGTGGAGGCTAGTCCTTGCCATGCCTCGCGGCCACTCGAGCCGCCAAGTCCTAGCCCGCCGAGCAAAGAAAGGGCAACTCCGGTAAGGAGTAGACCGCCAGAGAGGATACGTACCACCTTCGCCCTAGTCGCTTGGCCGGGGCGCATTACCAGTACGACCGCGACTAGGACAATGAGAACAAGAATCAACACGGCCGCCCGACCGGAGGCGTCGCCAAGCAGTTGGATTGCGGAGCCAAGACCATCACCGGAGCCGAAGAAAGCGATTACACAGTACAAGGCCAGTGCCAGGAGCGGCAGACCAACCACCTTACCCCACGCTAGCCGGGGACCGCTCCGCGGCTGAGCCCTCACGGCGCTCCGTGGTGGTCTGGCGGCTTTTATAGGTGTTTTGGCGGCCCGCCCGACAACCGGTTTACGTACAGGCGGGCTCTTCTTCGCCACCCCTCTCGGGACTGCTACTTTCTTCTTCTCCGCCTGTTTACCAACAGCGCCCACCAGCATCCCCCTACAGCAGAGGCGCTGGCCCGCGGGCTCTACACCTCCATAACAACCGGCAATATCATCGGCCTGCGGCCTGTACGCTCGTACATAACCTGACCGAGCGTATTCTTGATCTTACGATGCGCCCAGCTACATTCCGCCGGGCTATCCCCGTCGTGCTCGAACTCCCTACGGACCAACTTTCTGGCGTCCTCGGTAACGGTGCCGTCCTCGCTCGAGTACAGGAAACCCCGAGAGATAAGGTCGGGTCCAGCCACCAGCTTACCGGTTTGCCGATCGATGCTCACCACCACCAGGAGCAGCCCATCCTGGGAGAGCAGCTGACGGTCACGTAGTACAACATGATCGACATCCCCTACGGATACCCCATCGACGAACACGAAATTGTTCGGCGTGCTCTCCACGATGCCTGCGCCCTAGGGGCCGAACTCCATGACACCCCCATTCTCCGGAATCACGACATGTTCTGGAGGCATTCCGGCACTGATCGCCAGTTGCTTGTACCTGACCAGGTGACGTGTTTCTCCGTGTATCGGCACGGCGTACTTCGGGTTTGTCAGGTTGAGCATCAGCAAGAGCTCCTCGGAGCTCGCGTGGCCGGAGACATGTACCCTCTCGATAGAACTGTATATTACATTCGCGCCCTGCTTGAACAAACTATTGATAATCCGAGACACGGCCGTCTCGTTCCCGGGTATGGGCGTTGCCGAGACGATCACCGTATCGCCTTTCCGGAGCTTAACATACCGGTGGTCCTGGTTGGCGATCCGGTTGAGTACACTTGTGGGCTCGCCCTGGCTGCCGGTTACAATCAGGACCGCTCTTCCCCCATCCTCCTGTGAGAGTTGCTGGGGTGTGACGAGCGTGCCAGGGCTGGCGCGGAGGTAGCCGAGCTCGAGCGCTATCGCGACGTTCTTCTCCAGGCTCCGGCCGACTACGGCCACTTTTCGGCCATACTCCTCAGCCACGGTGATCGCCTGCTGGACGCGGGCTATCAGCGAGGCAAAAGTGGCTATGATGATTCGTCCTTCCGCCCGCGCGAAGACCTTGCGGAACGTCTCCGTCACGACCTGCTCACTCGGGGTATGCCCTTCGGTTTCCACGTGGACGCAGTCGGACAGCAGAGCCAGAACTCCTCGCCCGCCGATCGCGGCGATCCTGGCGAAGTTCGAGCGACGGCCGTCCGCCGGCGTCTGGTCGAACTTGAAGTCACCGGTGTATACCACGGTGCCTGCAGGACATGTGATCGCCAGACCCACCGCATCAGGGATGCTGTGGCTGACTGTGAATGGCTCCACGGTGAAGCCGCCGACTTGGACTGTGTCCCCATCCCGGAACGTGTGTAGTTCCATCTCTCCAAGGAGTCTGGAGTCCTTGAGCTTCACCTCGATCAGACCGCACGTAAGAGGCGTTGCCCACACCGGCGCGTTGATCTCCCGAAGGATGTACGCCAGCCCTCCAATGTGATCCTCATGCCCGTGAGAGATAACATAGCCCACTACCTTCTTCGGCGTCTGCCGTAGGTACGTGATGTCAGGTATGAGAAGGTCCACGCCCAGCATGTCATCCTCCGGAAAGGCAAGGCCGCAGTCGGCAATGATGATCTCATCGCCGTACTCTATGGCGATCATGTTCTTGCCGACCTCGTTCACGCCGCCCAGCGGTATGACTCTCACTGTGTCTTGCACTGACGTAATCCCCTGCGACCTCCCGTGTCGGAGGTCCGCGCTATTCGAACAATCGTAGTTGGTCCGGCTTGCGAGATCGGTCTTCTGCCGGCTGCGCCTGTTCCGGCTCGGCAGGCGGCTGTGACACTGCCTCCATGATGGCAGGCAGTCGGGCGAAATCCTCGAGCTCCGTCGCCCTGAGGGCCGGCTGATGAAGTGCAGCGGCCGGGTGAAGCAGCGGCACTACCGTCATGCCGCCGACTTCCCGCGGCTGCCCATGCACCTTGGAGATCCGCTCGTTCGGAAAGTAGCGGGACATGGAATGGCGACCGAGCGTCGACACGACCTTCGGCTTGATCAGTGCGAGTTGCCTGTGCAGGTATCCGCTGCAGGCCTCTATTTCATCCGGTAGAGGATCTCTGTTCTGTGGCGGCCGGCACTTAACTACGTTCGTAATGAAGACGTCCTGCCGGCGTAGACCGGCCGACGCAAGAAGTTCGTTGAGGAAGGTGCCCGCGGCGCCGACGAAGGGCCGTCCCAGCTTGTCCTCGTTGTATCCCGGTCCCTCGCCAATCAGCATCAGGTCGGCGTCGGGATTCCCCTCCCCCGGCACTGCAATGATCCGCGTACGGCTGAGGCGGCATAGCGTGCAGGCACGGACCTCGCTAGCTACCTTCGCCAGCGAGTCCCCCTCAATGCTTCGGTTGCTGGGGCTCACATCGTCCGGCGGTATCATACCCCGGCTAGTTCCCTGCCTTTTTGCAGCATCGGCTGCACCTTTGACTCGGAGTCTGTCTCAGTGTAGACACGCAGTACGGGCTCAGTTCCGGAGAAGCGGATAAGGAGCCACGTCCCGTCCTCCAGGACGTACTTATATCCGTCCTCTGTCTGGAAGCGAGCGACACTCGTGCCTAGTATCGAGCTTGGAGGGTCAGTCAGGAGTCGTTCCCTGATCTCCTGGCGCCTGGTCTCGTCGAAGGTAAGATCGACTCGGTTGTAGTGGTACCTGCCCACCTTCTCCTCGAGGTACTCTATGACCTTGCTGAGAGGCCGCTGCAACTGCGTGGCGAGGTCCAAGATGTACAGACCCGCCAGCGTTCCATCTCTCTCCGGTATGTGGCCTCTGAAGCCAAAGCCTCCACTCTCCTCTCCCCCCAAGACGGCGTCGACCTTCATCATCTTTGGACCGACGTACTTGAATCCCACGGAGGTCTCATACACGGGCACACCATAGAGCTCACCTAGCTTGTCCACCATGTAGCTCTGTGAGAGCGTCTTCACAAGTGGCCCCCGCTCACCCCGCACCTCGAGTACGTAAAGCGCCAGCAATGCGTACACCTGCAACTGGTTGATGAAGGTGCCGCTCTCGTCGACTATGCCCACTCGGTCCGCGTCCCCATCCGTCGCGATTCCAAGCGATGCGCCCGCCTCGGGCACGGCTCGTTGTAGCTTCGCAAGGTTGGGTCCTATCGGTTCAGGCGCATGGATTCCCGGGAAGGCCGGATTGCGCTCGCCGTTAATCTGCTGAACACGAAAATTGCCTCCCTCCAGCAGAGCCGGCAGGTGGCCCGCCCCGGCCCCGTACATCGCGTCGAAAACAACGCTGCCCTCGCGCGATCGGAGCCCGTCCAGGTCCACCAGGCTAGCGAGGCGCTCCCGGTATGCCGGGCCCACATCGGCACGCTCAACGATCCCTTGCTGCTCGGCCTCTGCTATGGGCAGTGACTTGAGCGAATCAGCGCTCAGCCCTGGTAGGCGCCCCTCGATCTGAGAGATCACCTCGGGCGGCGCGGAACCACCGTAGTCCGGCTTGTACTTGAAGCCGTTCCACCGGCCGGGGTTGTGGCTGGCTGTGATCACTATGCCGCCCGCCAACCGGCGCTCGATTACGGCGAGCGATACAGCAGGGGTCGGCGTGGCAACGCTCGTCAGGACGGTGCGCACGCCGTTGCCGGCAAGCACCTCCGCCGCAGCCTCCGCGAAGTACTCGCTGCCAAACCGAGTGTCATACCCTATGATGACTGGGCCGGTCGGCGTCCCGCTCACGGCCAGGTACTCCGCAGTCGCTTGTGAAACACGGCGCACGTTCTCGAACGTGTAGTCTTCCGCGATGACAGCACGCCAACCATCCGTGCCGAACCTGATGCTGTGAGTCATCAGCGTCGCTTCTTTCTTAGGTCCCCGAGCGCCATTCCGCGGCATACCCCTGCTGAGCTTCGGTCAACGAGTCTATGTGTATCCCAAGGCTTTCGAGCTTCAAACGCGCGACCTGCTGGTCGATATCGGTGGGAACATCATACACGCGCGGCTCGAGTGAGCCACGGTTCGCCAGCACCCACTCAACTGCCAGCGCCTGATTCGCGAAACTCATATCCATCACGCTCGCCGGGTGTCCCTCTGCTGCACTCAGGTTCACCAGCCTGCCGTCCGCTATCAGGTATACCCGTCGTCCGTCCTCGAGCTCGTACTCCTCCACGAACTCGCGTAGCCTGCGCCGAGTCTTCGCGCTGTTCGATAGCGCTTCAATGTCGAGCTCATCATTGAAGTGGCCGCTGTTGGCCAGCATCACGCCATCCTTCAGGTTCGTGATTGCGGCAGCGCCCACCGCGTGCAGGCCCCCTGTTACGGTAACGATGATGTCCGCGACCCGAGCCGCCTGCTCCATCGGCATCACCGGAAATCCGTCCATTACTGCCTCGAGTGCGCGGGTCGGATCGACCTCCGTCACCACGACGTGGCAGCCGAGTCCCCTTGCACGGGAAGCCACGCCCTTGCCGCACCAGCCGTAGCCGGCGACGACGAGAACGCGACCGGCGAGGAGGACGTTCGTGGCGCGCACGATGCCATCGAGCGTGCTCTGTCCGGTCCCATATCGGTTGTCGAACATGTGCTTCGTCAGCGCCTCGTTTATGGCGACAATCGGGTACTTGAGCTCCCCTTCCGAAGCCATCACCCGCAGCCGGTTCACCCCTGTTGTCGTCTCCTCGGTGCCACCGACAACGTTCGACAGGAGGTCGGGGTGCTTGAGATGCAGGGTAGAAACAAGGTCTGCGCCGTCATCCATTGTGATGTGGGGCCGGGTCGCGAGCACCGACTCTATGTGGCTGTAGTACCGATCGGAGTCCTCCCCCTTCACGCAGTATGCCGCTATGCCGCGCTCCACGAGCGCCGCCGCTACATCGTCCTGCGTCGAGAGCGGATTGCTGGCACAGATGGCTACCTGGGCGCCACCAGCCTGGAGCGCGAGCATCAGGTTTGCGGTTTCTGTAGTGACGTGAAGACACGCAGCGATGCGCATACCCGCGTAGGGCTGCTCTGCCGCGAGCCGCTCGGTCAACTGGCGCAGCACCGGCATGTCCCGCTCCGCCCACGCGATGCGGTCGTGCCCCTTCGCTGCCAGCACCATGTCCTTTACGTCGTACCTGCTCTCGGTTGTCGTCATACCTCGTCCTCTCCTGCCGTTCTCCCTACGTGCGGCTCCCTGAGCTTCACTCCGGCGCCGCGTATGTCACTAAGGTCTCGATCCTGTACCCGTTGAGCAGTTGCCTGCCTCCGGTATACTCTAGTTCCACAAGGAAGGTCAGTCCGACAATCTCGCCCCCCAGACGCTGCACCAGGTCGATCGTCGCGGTGATGGTACCTCCTGTGGCCAGCAGGTCATCGACGACCAGCACCCGCTCACCTGGGGAGATCGCGTCGGTGTGCATCTCCACCGTGTTGGTGCCGTACTCAAGATTGTACTCCGCCCTTATCGTGTCTGCGGGCAGTCGTCCGAGCTTGCGGGCCGGAACGAACCCAGCGCCCAGCAGGTACGCAAGCGGCGCACCGAAGATGAAGCCTCGGCTCTCGGCGGCTACAACCTTATCTATGCGCTCGCCTTCGAACCGTCGTGCCAGGTCGTCTATACTCTGGCGGAACGACGTGGCATCCTTGAGTAGCGTGGTAATGTCGCGAAAGAGGATTCCGACTTCAGGAAAATCAGGTATGTCTCGAATCTTCTCAGCCAAGCTCAAAAGTGGACTCCATAGATGTGGTGAGGGCCGGGCGTACCCCGCAGATTATACAGCACTGCGCCTCGATACAGTAAGCTGAGCCTTGCCACCGCGCGCACTCAAGCCGACCCTCTGGGTCCGTAAACCAGGACGCTGCGATTGTTGCACGGACCGGTTCCATTGCCTATAATACGGCCTTGTTAGGGCCGAAGAGCCGCCGCGTCCATTGCTTCAGGAGCAAGATCGCTTGTCCCACCAACCCCACCGAGTATTAGTGGCCGACGATGATGCCTCCATCCGAATGTTGCTTCAGGACTTCCTGGAAGGCGAAGGCCTGGACGTCAGCGTCGCCACCGACGGAGAGCAGGTACTACAGGCAATCGAGAAATCCAGGCCGGACCTCGTCCTGATGGATGTTCGGATGCCCAAACTCGACGGCATAGGCGTGCTCCAAGCAATGAGGACCGAGGGTAAAGCAGTACCCACAATCGTCATGACTGCGTTCGGGGGCTCCAACCTGACGATACAGGCCATCCAACTCGGAGCGTACGACTACATCACCAAGCCGTTCGACATAGACGAGATCAGCCAGACGATCCAGCGCTTCTTCGAGAGCCAGGCGACGGGCAGCGAGCTCGACAACGTGCGCGGCCGGCCCGAGCCGGGAGATCCCACGGAGAAGATAATCGGTCGAAGCCAGGCCATGCAGGCCGTATACAAGGCTATCGGCCGGGTTGCCGGCTCCGATGCCACAGTCCTCATCACAGGCGAGACCGGCACCGGCAAGGAGCTAGTCGCCCACACCCTGCACAAGAACTCCACTTTCAGTCACGGTGCGCTCGTCAAGGTCAACTGCGCCGCTCTTCCGGAGACACTGCTGGAGAGCGAGTTGTTCGGTCACGAGAAAGGCTCGTTTACCGGAGCGCTCAACCAGCGCAAGGGCCGTTTCGAGCTCGCCGACAAGGGCAGCATCTTCCTCGACGAGATAGGCGAGATGACCCTCGGCACTCAGAAGAAGCTGCTCAGGGTGCTTCAGGAGCGCGAGTTCGAACGTGTGGGCGGCACCTCGTCGATCAAGGTGGACACGAGGGTCATAGCGGCTACGAACAAGCGCCTGGAGGAGGAAGTCCATGAAGGGAAATTCCGTGAGGACCTCTTCTACCGACTGAGCGTCATACACATCCACCTGCCCCCCTTGCGCGAGCGCAGGGAAGATATACCGGACCTTGTGGACTACTTCCTGCAGAAACATACCTACCGACCGGGTTCGGCACCCGCCAGCATCTCCCAGGAGGCCGTCAAGCTGCTCATGGAGCACGACTGGCCCGGCAACGTTCGCGAACTCGAGAACACAGTCGAGCGGGGCGTTATCCTCGCTCAGGGCGGGGTTGTCACCAGCCATCACCTCGTCTTCAACCAGGTACGGTCCGGGCGTACGCTCGACCTCACGGAGTTGTTGCAGCGCACCGGGTCTCTTGAGAGTTCCGTCAGGGAGGTCGAGACGAGACTAGTGTTCGAAGCGCTAGCACAGGCGAACGGAGTCCGACGCCATGCCGCGGACATACTTCGGGTATCCGAGCCGGAGCTAGAGGACCGTATACGCGAAGCGGAAGGCAACGGAGGAAGGCGCAACGGGAAGTCTTCCGTTACCAGCAGGTAACCGACCTACCAACAAACGCTAATGAACAGCATTTTACTGGTTGATGACGAGCCCGAGATCCTGGACCTGCTCGGTGAGCACCTGCGGATGGAGGGCTACGATGTTAACACGGCCGGGAGCGGTGAGACTGCGCTCGATGAGATGCGCCTTCAGCGCCCTGATCTCTTGCTGCTTGATGTCATGCTCCCTGGGATGGATGGCTACGAGCTGTGCTGCGAGATGCAGGCCGACCCAGCACTAGATGACATACCTGTCATCATGCTGACCGCACATCCGTACCCCGAGGAGTTGGCCAGCGAGCACGACGTCACCCCCGAGGATCTGATCGCCAAGCCGTTCGACCTAGATGAGCTCCTCAGTCGCATCCGCGCTCAACTTGACACGCCGGACCAGAGTCCCCTTTGCAGCATTACCGGGCTTCCTACCGGCGAGTCGGCGTGCAGGGAGGCTACAGAGGTCGCACGGTCCGCGGACTCAGCTATGTTACTGCACGCCGAGCTGCAAGCCCTTAGAGCATACACTGAGGCGTACAGCTTCAGCGAAGGCGACCGCCTTATATCGCTCGCCGCGGATGCGCTAAAGAGTGCAGTGAAGCACTGCGACGATCCGGCGGCTTACCTGGCGTACCTAGGGGGGCCACGGTTTGTGGCGGTGCTAAGCCGAGACGCGCGGGATAGCATAGTGCAGCACGCCTCCCAGCTCTTCTCGTGCCGGCTGGATGATTATCTGAGCCACACGGACCGGCAGCGTGGATATATCCTTGCGCTCGACGACAACGGTCGGCTTCGTAGATCCCCTCTCCCGGCCCTTGTGTTCACCGGCGCAGCCTCGTAGCGTCGCGACGAACAACCTCAGTTTCTACTCCGGTGGGATTTGTGGCGCTACCGTCCGATCTCTAACTGTGACCGAGAAGTGGGCGCTTTGGGGCGTCGTAGTAAAGGACGTGCAGGAATGGCATACGCGGTAACCCTAATTCCAGGCGACGGTATAGGCCCCGAGCTGACAGAGGCTACCCGAAGAGTGCTCGATGCTACTGGAGTCCCCTTCACCTGGGACATCCAGCAGGCCGGTGCCAATGTGATCGAGAGCGAGGGTACTCCCTTGCCTTCACGAGTGCTGGAGAGCATCCGTACCAATAAGGTAGCAATCAAGGGTCCGATCACGACACCCGTCGGCGGCGGCTTCCGCAGTGTCAACGTCGGTCTGCGGAAGGAGTTGGGATTATACGCCTCGCTGCGCCCGTGCAGGACGTATACAGGAGTTCAGTCGCGATACGAGAACGTCGACCTGGTGGTGGTCCGTGAGAACACCGAGGATCTGTACAGCGGCATCGAGTTCGAGCAGGGCAGCGACGGAGCCGCGGAGATCGCTCGCCGAATCGAAGCCGTCAGCGGCGCCCGAGTTCCAGACGGTAGCGCGATCGCAATCAAGTACATCTCCGAAACTGCCTCCGACCGTATAGCGCGCTTCGCGTACGAATACGCAAAGAAGAACGGTCGAAGGAAGGTGTCCATAGTTCATAAGGCTAACATCATAAAGTACGCCGACGGCCTCTTCCTCGAACGTGCCCGCCGAATAGGCGCGGAATATCCGGACATCGAGACCAACGACGTGATCGTTGACAACATGATGATGCAGCTCGTTCAGAAGCCGGAGCTCTACGACGTGCTGCTATGTCCTAACCTTTACGGTGACATTGTGTCCGACCTGTGCGCGGGCTTGGTCGGGGGCCTCGGGATCGGACCGGGAGCAAACTTCGGAGAGGACGCTGCCCTCTTCGAGCCCATTCACGGAAGCGCGCCAAAGTACACGGGCCAGAATAAGGCTAACCCCATGGCAATGATCTTCTCGGGTGTGATGATGCTGCGCCACCTAGGAGAGGCCGACGCAGCGAACAGGCTGGAGTCCGTTCTTTCGGAGATGATCACCGAGGGCCGAGAGGTCACGTACGACCTGCTTCCGCTCGAACAGCGGGACCGTGCTCTTGGTACCAGCGAGGTGGCGGACGCGATCATCCGACGGCTTGGAGCCTGATTTTCTCGCAGCGATGCTGCTCGAGGTCTATAATAAGAGGGGACGATCGGGCTGTGGTACGCCTCGCGGGCCAGCCCGTCCAGCGCCGCAGTTAGAAGGAGACCAGCCGTATGTACAGGGGCCGGGAAGGCATGTGGAGCTGGATATTCCATCGCGTTAGCGGCGTCGGCGTCCTGCTCTTTCTCTTCATCCATATCGTCGATACCGCGCTGATCGGCTGGGGTCCGGACGTTTACAACGCCGTTACCACCATCTACCACGAGTGGGCTATCTTCCGGTTCCTCCAGTTCACACTCATCGCGGCGGTCCTGTACCACTCGTTCAACGGCGTTCGTATTATCGTGATCGACTTCTGGCCGAAGGGGTTTCAGTACCAGCGGCTCATGTTTTACGGCGCCATGGGACTAACTGTGCTCGCGCTGATCCCGACGGGAGTGCTGCTTCTGGGACCGATCTTTGGCATCGCGGAGAGGTAGGATAGGAGAACTATGAGCCTGGCGCGTCAAGCTGTCGAGAAGCGTGGCACTAATTTCGAGCTGTGGTCCTGGTACTACTTCCGAATCTCGGGAGTGCTGCTGCTTTTTCTTGCCCTGGGTCATGTCTACGTCATGCACATTGCTACGCCCATCGAGGAGGTCAACTACGCCTTCGTAGCCGCCCGGTACGCCACGCCGTTCTGGCGCACGTACGATGCGCTGCTACTGCTGCTGGCAATGAGCCATGGGGTGAACGGCATGCGCCTGATTCTGCACGACTACATACGCGCGCGCTCGTGGCGGGTGTTCGCGTTCTCAGTGCTCTACTCGGCCGCACTGATCTTCACAGTTCTAGGCGTTCTGGTGATCCTGACCTTCCAGCCGCAGCCGTCGTAGGCGCCGCTGGAGACGTGATAGGAGTTTCGGGTGTACCACAGGTTTGACGCGATAGTTGTAGGTGCCGGTGGGGCTGGCCTGATGGCCGCTCTGCAGCTCGCGCAGCACCCAGGCATCCGCACGGCTGTCATATCCAAGCTGTACCCGTCGCGCTCTCACACCGGAGCCGCCCAGGGCGGCATAGGCGCAGCCCTTGGTAACCACGAGGAAGACCACCCTGAGTGGCACACATTCGATACCGTCAAAGGTGGCGATTACCTCGTGGACCAGGATGCCGCCGAGGTTATGTGTCGCGAGGCGGTCGAGAGCGTGTACGAGCTCGAACACTTCGGATTGCCGTTCAGCCGCACTCCAGAGGGCAAGATAGACCAGCGTCGCTTCGGCGGACACACCCGGAACTTTGGTGAGGCCCCAGTACGGCGCTCCTGCTTTGCGGCCGACCGGACCGGCCACATGATACTGCAGACCCTTTACCAGCAGTGCATCAAGCACGAGGTCGACTTCTACTCCGAGTACCAACTGCTCGACCTGATCGTCAACGACGGCGTGTGCTGCGGCATCGTTGCGCTGAACATCAAGGACGGCGAGGTTCACATCTTTCACGCCAAGGCGATACTGTTCGCGACGGGCGGGTTCGGGCGCGCGTGGAAGATCACGAGCAACGCCCTCTCGAACACTGGCGACGGGGTGATGATAGCCGCCCGGCACGGCGTTCCGCTCGAAGATATGGAGATGTATCAGTTCCACCCTACCGGCGTCTACAAGCTGGGCATCCTGCTCACTGAGGGCGCACGCGGCGAGGGTGGTATCCTCCGCAACGACAGCGGCGAACGCTTCACCGAGCGGTATGCCCCCACGCTTCTGGATCTGGCCCCTCGGGATATGGTCTCTCGGTTCATCTACCAGGAGGTGAAGGAGGGACGGGGTATCAAGGGGAAGGACTACGTCCACTTGGATCTCACCCACCTCGGCGCAGATGTGGTCGAGAACAAGCTGCCTGACCTCGCAGATTTCGTCCGCGTCTATCTGGGTATTGACCCGGTGCGAGAGCTCATTCCGATCCAGCCTACCGCACACTATGCGATGGGCGGGATACCCACGGACATTGACGGCAGAGTCGTGCTCAACGCTGAAGAGGACGTAATGCCGGGCTTCTACGCCGCTGGAGAGTGCGCCTGTGTCTCGGTCCACGGTGCTAACCGTCTCGGTACGAATTCTCTGGTAGATATCGTCGTGTTCGGTCGCCGAGCGGGCAAGCATATGGCGAGGCACATTCAGGAGGTTGACTTCACGGAGCTGCCCCCGAAGCCGGACGCCTTCAGCAGAGAGCAGCTCGGCCAGTTACTGTCCCGCGAGAGCGGAGAGTCCGCTGCAGAGATACGCCAACACCTGCAGGAAGAGATGATGGACAAGGTGTCTGTCTTGCGCACCGAGGATAAGCTAAAGGCAGCCCAGAAGACGGTGGCGCAGCTCAAGCAGGCGTACACTCGCGTTGCCATCCAGGACAGGCAGACCTGGTACAACTCCGAGCTTCTCGAAACGATGGAACTAGGATACCTCCTGGACATTTCTGAGATCACTATTGCGGGAGCTTTGGTTCGCAAGGAGAGCCGGGGAGCTCACTACCGCGACGACTATCCCAGCCGAGATGACGCCAACTTCCTCAAGCACACCCTGGTCTATGGTACTCCCGACGGTCTTATGGTTCGCTACAAACCCGTCAAGATCACAAAGTTCGAGCCGAAGGAGCGAAAGTACTAATCGCTCCCAAACACCTGGAAAGCAGGCCAAATGCAGGTCACTTGTAAGATCCGGAGATATAATCCGACGGTAGATGAGAAGCCTTACTTCTCCGTATACCGTGCGGAGGTGGAGCCCACGGACAGGGTGCTTGACGTCCTCAACACTATCAAGTGGTACGAGGACGGCACGCTGACGTATCGTAGGTCCTGCGCTCACGGTGTCTGCGGCTCGGACGCGATGCGGATCAACGGCCGCAACAGGCTCGCCTGCAAGGTCCTCGTGCGCGATGTCGGCAACCGAATGACCATAGAACCGATGATGGGCTTCAAGGTACTGCGTGACCTCGTGGTCGACATGGAGCCCTTCTTCGAGAAGTACAAGGCAGTCAAGCCCTACCTCATAAATGACGAGCCCGCGCCAGTCACCGAGCGCCTCCAGAGCCCTGAGGATCGTGCCAAGTACGACGACACGACAAAGTGCATCTTATGTGCGGCGTGCACCACCTCGTGCCCACCGTTTTGGAGCAACCCTGACTTCGTCGGGCCCGCGGCGCTCGTGAACGCACATCGCTTCATCTTCGACAGTCGCGACCAGCGAGGTGCAGACCGAGCGGCTATAATCTCGGATCGCGACGGCGTGTGGCGGTGCCGGACGGTGTTCAACTGCACTGACGCCTGTCCGCGCGGCATACAGGTTACAAACGCAATGGAAGAGGTCAAGCGCAAGCTCCTCTACGACCGGGCATAAGGGAGGAAATACTCGCGATGCGTCAACTACTGGGCTACCTATTCGGGCCTGCCGATGGAGGCGTGCTCGTCCGGGAGCCGGCTCTCCTTGGAATCCTGACCCTCTCAGTCGCCACCCTGCTTGCCGGGATTGTGGCGTGGTTCGTTGCACGTCGGTTCTCTCACCGCGACCCGCTGGCTCACCGGGAACTGTCCCGCCTGGGCAGCTGGCTCTCATGGAGCGCGTTTGCGTCACTCGTCCTCTGCTTCTTCTTCTTTGAGAACGCGTTCAACAGGCGCTTTCTCCTCTATGCCATGCTGATCTGGCTGTGGGTCGTCATCGGCTATGGCATCTATCATCTGCTGACCGGTTATCCGGCGCTGCAGCGTGCCCAGGAGGCTGAGCTCGAGAGGAGGCGCAAGTATGTGCCTGCTCCAGGCTCGCTCGCCAGTAGAAGTACCGCTGGAGTGGCGTCACAGGGCGAGACAATGGTGAGGACGAGACGAAGGTCGAGCCGGAGAACCCGCACTCGGTAGCCGTCCAGCCGGAACGCCTCGCCCGCGTGTCAAGCAAAAGCGTAGAACAAGTCAACGGCCAAAACTTCACTGTCGAGGCGCCGCTGCACCGTGACCAATGAAACTGGATAGAGCGCGCGTATTGTACGGCGGCTTCCATACCGACGTGGGCGCCGAGGTAATGCTACCGGCGGCGACGGCCCGCACAATCGGCTCCTTCGGACGGAAGGCTCTAGCGTCGGGATTCGCGCACAACTTCTGCCCCTACCCAGACGACGGTGCGAGCTCCGATACTTGGCCACGGGCAGCCGAGCGAGTACGCCGGCAAGGCGGTCTCGGCCGACCAACTCCACGGCGCTCGAGTGCGGGGTATGGATGGTTGAGGGAGAGCATTACTACACGTGGCGAGCGTGGTTACCACCACC
>JADDPT010000066.1 GCA_016781735.1 Rubrobacter sp. | reverse complement strand
GTAAGTAGCCACAACAACGCTTTCGGGTTCCCGCTAGGTATGGGGCTGGATGTCCGATCGCGTCCGATACTGAGTTAGGAACGACTGGTGAAATTCTGTGAACCGACTCTCGAGTATCGCATCGCGTGCGGATGCTATCAGCCGAGTGAGGTGCGTCAGGTTATGCGTCGTCGCGAGCGTGTATGCGAGCAACTCCTCGGCCCGGAAGAGATGATGCAGGTACGCTCGCGAGAACGTCGCACATGTGTAGCACGTACATCCGTCCTCCAGCGGCCGCAGATCCTGACGAAAAGCGCCGTTGCGGATGTTGATCCGCCCTTCGTTGACCAGCAGCGTGCCGTTCCGGGCGTTGCGAGTAGGCAGGACGCAATCAAACATGTCGACGCCCCGCGCAATCCCCGCCAACAGATCCTCGGGAGCCCCTACACCCATCAGGTATCGAGGTTTGGTGGTTGATAGGCACTCGACGGCCGCCTCCAGAGCGACCGCCATCTGAGTCTTCCCCTCTCCGACGCTCAGGCCGCCGATGGCGTAGCCCGGAAAGTCCAGCGACGAGAGATATTCCGCGCTCTGCCCGCGCAGGTCCGGCCATACGCCGCCCTGGACGATCCCGAACAATGCCTGTCCGGGTTGTGAATGTGCCTCCTTGCACCTCACGGCCCAGTCGTGTGTCCGCTGCATCGCCTCCTCGACATACGACCTCGGCGCGTCGTGCGGGGCGCACTCGTCGAAGGCCATGACGATGTCGGCGCCAAGCCGCTGCTGCGCATCCATCACCGTCGCCGGAGTGAACACATGCTCGGAGCCGTCAAGGTGGCTGCGGAATCGAACTCCGTCCGCGGTGACGGTCCGCCGGTTAGCCAGGCTCCAAACCTGGAAGCCGCCGCTGTCGGTGAGGATCGGGCCATCCCACTGCATGAACGAGTGGAGACCCCCAGCGCGTTCGACGGTCTCCACTCCCGGACGGAGATAGAGATGGTACGTATTCGCTAAGACGATACGGGCACCGACCTCACGGAGGTCTCGTGGCGTCATCGATTTCACCGTGGCCTGCGTCCCGACCGGCATGAACGCCGGCGTGGGCACCGACCCGTGAGGCGTCACGAGCAAACCCGCGCGTGCGGCCCCGTCCTGCCCCTGCGGCTCCCAACCGAATGCCTCCAGCGATTCTCTCCCCATCGACCGACTATACGACGAGCATCGCGTCGCCAAACGAGTAGAACCGGTATCCCCGTTCTACCGCCTCCCGGTAAGCCTCAAGCACGCGCTCGCGACCTGCCAGGGCGCTCACCAGCATGATCAGGGTGGACTTCGGCAGGTGGAAGTTCGTCACCAACGCGTCTACCAGTCTGAAGCGATGCCCCGGAAGGATGAAGATGTCCGTTTCCGACCATTTGCCCGCTGTTTCTGGCTGCAGTGCGATCGCCTCCAGTGCCCGCGCGACCGTCGTACCCACCGCTACCACCCTGCCGCCGTTTCCGCGAACCCGCTGGAGCTCGCTCGGCAGATAGTCGGGCACGAAGCACGCCTCGGGATGCATCACGTGCTCTTCCGGGCGCTCAGAGGTGACGGGCTTGAACGTTCCAGGACCGACATGAAGTGTAAGATAATGAACTGTGACGCCGCGAGCAGCCAACGCGGAAAGCAGTTGGGGAGTCATATGTAGGCCGGCGGTCGGCGCGGCTACTGAGCCCTCATCTCTGGCATAGACAGTCTGATATCGCTCGGGTGTGCCGGAGTAGGCCGTGATATACGGGGGTAGAGGAAGCTCACCGTGTGCGGAGAGATCAGAGGTAACCTCCGGTGGAACCTCTAGTTCCAGCTCCCCGTCCGGAAGACGCCCGCACACGCGTAGCACCGGCCCCGTGTCGAGCTCGAGGATATCGCCGGACTTCAGTCTACGCGCTGGCTTGGCCATCGCAGACCATATGCGACCTCCCCGGTGCCGGGTCAGCAAAATCTCTACCCGGCCCCCGGAGGGGCTCCGCTTAGCTCGCAGCCGGGCGTGACTCACGCGCGTATCGTTCAGCACCACGGCGTCGCCTGGCTCGAGCAAGGAGGGAAGTGCTGAGAATACCGTGTGGCTGGTTTCGCCACTTGCCTTGTTCAGCACCATCAGACGCGCTGTGTCTCGAGGCTCAGCAGGTTGTTGAGCGATCAGCTCGGGCGGCAGGTGGTAGTCGAAGTCAGTTAGGTGCACTGCTACCGGTTCAGCAACCATAGCACGATGGTAGCGATCACGGAGAGTATCAGGCTTAGTAGCAACGAGGTAGCAAGGGGTATGTAGATCGACCAGTTGTCGGAGCCAAACCGTAGATCGCCTGGCAGTCGTCCGAGGGGCAGCACGGAGCCCAGCAAGCCGAGAACCAGGCCAAGGACGATCAGTGCTACGCCGCCGAGCACCAGCAGTCGGGGTAGCTCCATCATCCCTCGTCGTCCGTCCACAAAGCCGGCTGCTGCTCCATCCGTGGAACGTACGGCAGGTTGAGGTGCTCATACGCCCTACGGGTCGCTGTGCGTCCGCGGGGAGTACGCTGTATAAAGCCGAGGAGCAACAGGTACGGCTCGTACACGTCCATAACGGTGTCCGCCTCCTCCCCCACGGATGCAGCTAGCGTTTCAAGGCCCACTGGCCCGCCCTCGAACTTGATGATGATGGAGTTCAGCAAGCGACGATCGATGTCGTCGAGTCCCAACTCGTCGACGCCCTGTCGGGCGAGCGCCTCCTGAGCGGTCTCGAGGTCTATTACCCGCTCTGCCCGGACTTCGGCGTAGTCCTGCACCCGGCGCAGCAGTCGGTTCGCTATTCTTGGAGTGCCCCTCCCCCGACTCGCAATCTCCCCGGCACCGTCGTCGGTTATGTCAATACCTCGGATCTTGGCGGCCCGAGTGATGATCTTCTTCATCGATGGAATATCCTGGTACTCCAGCCTGAAGGTGTCACCGAAGCGGTCGCGCAGCGGCGAGGAGAGCAACGCAGGGCGCGTGGTCGCGCCGACCAGAGTGAATGGCGGCATACTCAGTCGCAGGCTTCGCGCACTTGGCCCCTTCCCCACGACGATGTCAAGTGCGTAGTCCTCCATCGCGGGGTAGAGCACCTCCTCCACCGCTCGGTTGAGCCGGTGGATCTCATCGATGAAGAGGATGTCATCCTTGCGGAGTGAGGTAAGGATTGCCGCGAGGTCGCCAGGCCGCTCGATGGCAGGTCCCGAGGTTATGCGAATGTTGACGCCCATCTCAGTGGCTATGATGTTTGCGAGCGTCGTCTTACCGAGGCCGGGCGGCCCGTAGAGCAGCACGTGGTCGAGAGCCTCTCCTCGTGCCTTTGCCGCTTCTATGGCTACCCGCACCCGGTCCTTGATTTGGTCCTGCCCGATGTACTCGGAGAGACTCCTGGGTCGCAGGTTCTGCTCCTGATCCTCGGGCTGTTCTGTAGGGTCTATCGCGCGTTGTGCCATCTTCTTGCTCCCCTGCCTTGCGGTCAATTATAGCAAGGGGCTGGTTACGCATTGTTACCTGTGCGGGGCGAGTCTTGCCCCAACCGTCGCAAGCAGACCCGGTGCCTCTCGCTTCGATTCGACGCGGTAGGTTGAATCCGCCGTAGTCGCCTCCGCGACGCCGGACACGATGAGGATAAGAGGCTCTCCAGTGGAAGCGGGGGCGCGGAACACAGCCTTGCCGTCAACGCCGACCGGAACCTCCGAGTAAGAGCCTGCGCCATTAGGGTCGAGCAGAAGCAGGCGGTAACGAGCGGGCAGTCGGTTGTTGGACCGGACCCAACCGTTAGTCTGCCACCCGTTCTCGGACTCCGAATCGTCGGTGAAGCTGGCCTGGGGAATGCGCACGCCGTCGACTACCAGGCCCTGAGTATTGTAGCCATCGTCGGTAACGTACTCTATCCGCAAGAGCGCCTTGCTGCCTGCGTACGAGGAAATGTCGAAAGTCTGCGTGATCCAGCCATCACTCTTGCCCGTGATTCCGTTACCGAGGTTGTTGCCGTTCGGGTTGTCGTTCGTCGTTCGGTCACCAGGCAGTGCCTGCCAGGTCTTCCCGTGATCAGAGGACATCTCAACGTAGGCGTAGTCGAAGTGCTCCTCTATCTCGTACCACATGTCTATCTCCAGCGTCGCCTCCTTGACTCCCGTGAGATCCACTTCGCGAGTGAGTGTGCTGTCGAGCAGGTCGCCCCGATTGCTGTACCACTGATATTTCCCATGCCTGGCCGGGCTATCCACTAGCGGGACGCTCGGTTGAGCGGCGAAGGTCAGAGAACGGCTGTCCCCTCCATCTAACGTGTAGTAATCCGCGCCCCACTGGTTCACGGTCGTCTGGGCTGTATCGCTCACGGCAAGCGAGTCAGAAGTGACCCGAGCAACCGCTCTTGGGTATCGGAACCGGGCCTGCCCGCCCTTCGACATGTAGTTGGCGACAAGCCAGTCCGCGTACACCGTGCTGAGGTCGTGGTCTCCTGGATGGTCCCGCAGCGCGTCATCTAGGGCATCCAGTCCTGTCCCCTCGGACCGGATGATGTCCGCAAGCAGCTTCGGGCCGAACCGGCCAGCCAGGTAGGACATGAGACGGTATGCCTGACCGTAATGTGCTGCGGTCCCGCCGGGTGCATCGCTCCATGCGTTCAGCTGCGTGTCGGGCTGGGCGGCGAACTGCGTGTCATTCAGCCCCTCGGAGTAGCCGTTTAGCTCGACCGCGTACTCAGCCATCCCCTCGTTGATCCACACATCCTGGCTGGCGTGCTGACGCCAGTGGATCATATGATGGTGCTCGTGAGCGAGAACCGCGTCGAGGAAAGGGCTGCCCGGAACCGAGTCGAGATTGACGTAGATCATCTCGTGCTCGTTGCTGTACGGATTGACAGCGTCCGAATACTCGTCGGCGGTGGAGTAGTAGCCTCCCGCACCCGGCGTAGAAGCCACTAAGATCACCATCCTGGGGTCGCCGTCGACTCCAGGTAGCCATTCGGTTCCGAACGTAGAGCGGTTACGCCTGACCACCTCCTCGAACCGCGTGGCGGAGGCGCGCAGTCCGTCGAGCGAGAAGGAGCCGCCGTCCTCGACGAACCAGTAGGCACTAGGCGATACGTGCTGCAGCGTCGCCGCGCGCTGGGAGTACTCGTTCTTGTTCAGGTCTCCAACCCAGAACTTCTCTTTCGAGCCTGTTGTCCAACCGGCCGTCGAGCCCGGACTGATCCTCGTCTCTCTGGCGTCCCGACCCTTGAGTCGGGCGTAGAGGTCGTAGAAGTCCCTCGGAGGCTTGGGCGTGGTTCGGAGCAGGTGCTCGGTGCGATAGTCCTCGGCAGTCGGTACTGAATGGGTTGGGCCGATGACTCGCGTGGGCTGTGCGCTGACGCCCGAACACCCCAGGCTCAGGATGCTGAGAAGGAGGTATAGACGTGCCAGGCGATCCAATGGAGGTTCCTTCCCTGTGCGCGGGAGGAGAGGTGTGGCGGCCTTCCGGCCGTCACTACTTGGTCGGGGCGAGAGGATTTGAACCTCCGACCTCACGGTCCCGAACCGTGCGCGCTGCCGGGCTGCGCTACGCCCCGTCTGGACGATAGTAGCACACGGCGCCCTCCGCTATCAACGCTCGCACTGGTGCGGGAAACGTCGTCCGTATCCACGTAATAGACCTCGGAACCGAGCGGTCGACCGTCTACCTGAGGCCGTGGCAGGGCTTGAGGCTGGCTTGCCCACGTCTTCGGCGGTGCTATATACTCGTCGCGTCATCGCTACGTGGCCTCGTAGCTCAGGGGATAGAGCAGCGGTTTCCTAAACCGCGTGTCGGGGGTTCGAGTCCCTCCGGGGCCGCCAACCGTTCCACCTCATCACCCAGGAGCCTCCGTGCAGAACAACTCCATAGTGCCCGGCAGCGTGCTTGCCGTCGTAGCCCATCCCGACGATATGGAGTTCACGTGCGGCGGCACTCTGGCTAAGTGGGCAGAAGCCGGCGCTGCTGTGCATGTGGTGCTTGCGACGAGCGGGGACAAGGGAACGAAGGACCGGGATGCCAGCCCGCACGCAGTCGCAGATGTGCGGGAGGAGGAGCAGAGGAGGGCAGCAGCGCTGCTCGGCGTTCGCGACGTCACCTTCCTCCGGCATCGAGACGGCGAGATCGAGGTCACGATGGCCTTCCGCAACCAGATCAGCTCCCTTATCCGCACCTTCGAACCGGATGCCCTCGTGACACACGACCCCTGGCGTGCATATCAGATACACCCGGACCACCGGGCGATCGGTACCGTAGCCGTCGACGCCATCGTGGCCGCGCGTGATCACCTATACGTCCCTGAGCAGTTGGCCGCAGGACTGGAACCCCACCACACCTCGCACGTCTTTCTGTTCAGTACCGACGCGCCGGATCACATAGAGGACGTGAGCGACTTCATGGACAAGAAGCTCGCGGCGCTCGAGTGCCACAAAAGTCAGCTCGGCCACCTGCCCAACTGGCAAGCACGCGTCGTGCAGTGGGCCGAGCTGACCGGCGAGCGCATCGGCGCGAGGTACGGCGAAGCCTTCAAGCACATAGAGCTGCTCTAGTCGTTTCCGACGGTAAGCTTGGTCGCGATCAGCTGATCACCGCGAGGCCACCCAGTGCTGCAAGGCGGCGCCGAGCGCTGTAAAGCTCGAGCCGTTGGGTAGTGGGACGACGCGGCTCCAGACGGAAAGGCGAGCAAGATGCTGTCCAACAGGCTCATCAGCCGCGGTCCGGGTGCATGCTCCTTGTGTCGGTTTGTCTCGAGGCTAGGACTGGACGAAGGTTCGCCGACTCGCCTGCTCACGAAATGGTCGGGTTACGTGGTCGCCGTGTTGACGATGCGTTCGATCTGCTTGACGTGCGGCCGCTCGTGTGTAGCCAGCCACTGCGCATAGGACAGCGCGGTCCGCTCGAGTACCTTTCCAGCCCCCGTGACGGTCGCCGCACGTGACCAGCCTTCCTACGGCAACAGTTCGAGAACTGCCGAGAGCTCGGCACGCTGCTTGGCAAAGGAGTGCAACGAGGGTCTGAACTCCAACTCGAGGTAGTTGGCCTTGCGGATCCAGGTGCGAGGATTGATCGCCCGCAGCGTCGGCGTGTCCTCGGCGATAATTGCCTGGATGCAGCCTCCCTAGACGTCAGTGCACGCGCGGAGATGGTCAAGCACATCTTTGGCGGACCACTCATCGGGGTGAGGGCTGGTATGCAGTCGAGTCGGTTCTCGGGCGGCGGTGAGCGCGGCGATGCGAGGCGGCGTCGCCGCGAGCAGGGAAAGAACCTTCTCCCGTGTCATTGGCCTGTCAGGCACGTAAAACCATCCTCGCGATTAGCGAGCCGCTTGCGGTCCGAGTAGTGGCCTCACGACTGCCACGCTCCACCGCTCACGCGCGGCGCGTGATGCAACTCTGGCAAACCCTCATCGCAGGATTCACCACAAAAGATTCGACAAGACAACTGTACGGTTCAAGTACGTTGAGCAATGCTCAGATTCCCGATGACGGTCCGGCGCTCAGCCTCCACGTGTGCATGGCGACACTGCTGTGCCCACTGGCCGGCCCACTGCGGTCCAAGCCTATGAACGAACTGCTATCAGCAGCAGCGACTGCTCGCGCAATACCGCTCGATATCGCGCTTAGCCTTGCGTCGAAAATGTCAGTCGGCCAGCGCTTATCCTCCTAAGACCGTTCGTCATCAGCGCCTTATTCGGTGGCCTGAGCTAAGTCAGGTTCGGCACACGGGGTAGATGATTTGCACGGGGTACAGCATCGGTTCCCGATCACACTCGAGCCTGGACGAAGTGCTGCATTGCAGGTGCTTGCCTGCCTCCACAGCCACCCACCAGCCGAGCCTACTTCCTTCGGCAACTGGTGCCTACTGTCATCTGCCTCACGGGCAGAACCATCTAGTCACGGCACAGCCGCTCGACGAGCCGTCTTCCGCTCCACAACAGCAGTCCCGTGTAGATGCGACCAATGGGGTTGCGCCGCGAGAACCAGAAGAAGAGCGCGCCGGGATCGATCAGCCATAGCTTGCCCCTGGTGTCGAGCAAGTAGTTGTTGGAGCGCCGGAGGTCGTGCATCCCCCACCGAGGAGGCCCGCCGATCACGTCGGGCAGCCATCCGAGCCGCCGATAGCACTCCTCGATCCGCGCGACCATTGCCTTCAACTCCCCGGGGCAGGCGTCATCGCGCAGCCTATGGTCGGCTACGCTGGTTAGCAACTCCCCATCCAGCTTCTCCTGGAGGAGCACATTCGCCGGGTGGCCCGGCTTGTCTCGCACTCGGACGTGATAGGTGGGCGGCACGGGGATGTACGACTGGACCATCTCGTGCTCCCTACGGTTGCGCTCGATCCAGCTAAGTGGCTGCACGAGAGGACCAAACTGCCGCGCGACCTTCACTACGGTGCGACCGTCCGGCGACCAAACGTCGTTGAAAAACCCCTTGCCAAGCAGTTCTCCCCCGAGAGAAGGGAGTCCGGCAAGCTCGTGATGTCGTGCACCGCGCGCCCTTCCGGTGGCCTTATGGGCACGTCGTGTAAGCAGTCTAGTCAGCATACCGTGATCCTCGGTCTGGGCCGATATCGAACGCGCTCATCGCCATGGGGAGCCTGCGTGGTCGCAGTGAGTGGTGTCGAATCACTTCTGCGTGTCATAAGACGTGAGGGCCGCTCTGGCGGCTTCCGTCTCGGCCAGCGTGCGGCTGGCCCCGGCGCCTTGCGCGACCAGCACGTCCTGAACCCATACCTCGACAACAAACCCTCCCGCCACAGCGTCTTCACGGACAAGTCGGTACACAGGTGCCGATTTATAGCGGCGCTGCGTGAGCTCCTGCAACCGGCTCTTCGGGTCTTTCTCGACCAGGGCGTGCGGCTGCCCAATATGGTTCGAGATCAGCACCCGTCCCACAAGCTTGCGACAGGCATCCAGCCCACCGTCCAGCAGGACCGCGCCCAGAATCGCCTCGAACGTGTCGGCCAGGATGGAGTCGCGTTGTCGGCCGCCCGAAATGGTCGCTCCCTTGCCCAGTTGCACTGCGTCCCCAATCCCCAGGTTTCGGGCGGCTCGGGCGAGCGACTCGCGGTTGACCAGCCGAGCGCGGGCACGGGTAAGCTCGCCTTCCGCGAGATCGGGGTATCGCTCGAACAGCGCTTCCGCGACCAGATAGTTCAGCGCTGCATCACCGAGGAACTCTAGCCGCTCGTTGGTTTCGATCTGCGCGTCCCGCTCGTGGGCGTATGAGCGATGCACCAGTGCTGTCGCAAGGAGACTCTGGTCACGGAACGTGCGGCCAAGCCGATTCTGCAGGTCTCTCCATATTTTTGGGGTCGAGGCATCGGCGGAGGGAGCGATGAGCGCCCCTACTCGCTCTCACGCTTGGGATCGTCCAAGTCCAGGCTGTTGATGAAATCCCGGAAAACCGAGAGGCTCTCGTTATCGATGGATTCTTCTTCCTGGACCTGCTCACCGGGCTCCTCCGTGGCTTCGGATGGTAGGACCAGACCCGCCTGGTCCATAACGTGATCCTCAACGAAGATGGGGGCCTGGGCACGGACCGCCAGCGCTATTGCGTCGCTCGGTCGAGAGTCAACGTTCACGCTTCTGCTGTCCACCACGATCTCGATCTCGGCGTAGAAGGTCTGATCTCGAAGGTCATTGACGACGACACGCCCGATCTCGCCGCCTAGCTCACGGATCACGGACCTGAGTAAGTCGTGGGTCATTGGGCGCCCGATCTGCGCTCGCTGCAACTCCAGGGCGATCGCTTCCGCGACATCCCTCCCTATCCAGATCGGTATCACCCGGGTCCCGGCCCGCTCTTTCAGTATGACTACGTGCTGTTCGGTGACTACGTTGATTCGAATAGCCTCGACGACAGTCTCTACCATTCTCGCGCTCCTCTAGCTCCTCCGACGCCGCGTGAGTCCGACATGCAATACAGTGGCCCTCGCTACAGCGTACTACCTGCTGTCGGGAGTGGCCATGCGTGGCAGGCCACCCCATTTATCGAGAGGCCAGTACGCCCACACCGCTCGGCCGACTACATTCTCGACAGGAAGGTATCCCCAGTCCCTTGAGTCCAGGCTGTTGAAGCGGTTATCCCCCAGGACAAATAAACTGCCCTGTGGCACTTTCCAACGATTCTTTTGATCAGACCTGGTCAGGTGCGTCACAGCCCCACCGGGAAGGTATGGCTCCTGAAGGAGCCGACCGTTGAGGTACACTGCACCGTCGCGAATCACTACCACATCACCCGGCACACCGATAACGCGCTTGATGTAGTCCCTGTCCCTGTCCCCTGGCGCCTCGAACACGATTACCTCGCCCCGTTGCGGCGGGCCGAATAGAAAGCGACCAGAGGGAGCAGGCGCTGTGGCCCCGACAGATGCACTGGCTTGAGGCAGCCAGTCCAACCTCCAGTACGCAGCCTTATTGACTAGCAGTAACTGCCTGGTTTCAAGGCTAGGCATCATGCTCTCGCCCTCTACCTGGAACGACTGGACCACGGCTCGTACCGAGAGGAAGATTAGTACGGTGAGCAGGAGGGTCTCCACGATATCGCGAAGCGCGCGCCAACCGCCACCTTCCGTGGCAGTCTCTGGAAGCGTCGCATCACCTTGCTGTGGGTCTGGAGCCTGCTCGATCAACGGATACCCTCAGGGTAGCGTTTACCAGTGCTACGCACCCTACTCTACCCGGAAACGCTTCGTTCTTACAAGAAGGACGCCTACCGGTTGAAAAGCGCACATGCGCTTGCCCGTCTCGTGCACTTGGCACGACCAGCTTGAAAGCTG
>JADDPT010000108.1:1425-10806 GCA_016781735.1 Rubrobacter sp. | reverse complement strand
GGCCGGTTTCAATCACCCTCTTTTACACCACCCCTGGGACTCTACCTCTACGCTGGGCATGTACCCTGGGCGAACGGCCAGTCATCGCCTGTCCGGTTGGGCAGGCGGCGGAGCGAAACGACGTTCGTTTCGCTCTGGAAGTCGGGAGCGCTTAGAGGAGCATCGCTACTCAGACGTCCTCTCAGGACCTCGCCGACTGCCCGTGCCGGCCGTGTTCATGCCCTGAACGCACACCACTTCATTCAGTCAATTCCCTATCTCGTGGCTCGCATATTCGGGGCGGCCGGCCATCCGTTTGCGGAAAGACTACCTCATTTTGACTAGGAAAAGATCATCTATTTGCGCCACGACAAGCGCGACCGGTTGTGTCAAGATAAGTGCACATACCAGGATGGCGCCTGACTCAAACCACAAGATTCCCTTGGGTTTGCGCCAAATGTGTTACAGAATGTGCTTCCTTTTGGAGAAGTGGGAGAAGTTGGGTATACTTCGCCTGCGCGCTGGGATTGCATCGCGAGCGCGCAACGCTCCGTCCGCCGGCTGGCCCGGCTTCCAGGGGCTTCCTTCCCGGTATCAGGAAAGAGACAGGCCGGCGGGATGAGCATCATAAAGAGTTTCAATACAACCCTGCTGGGCGCCCTGCTGCTGGCGCTCCTGCTACCTACCTTGTCCGCTTCCGTCGCCCTTGCCCAGAGTGCGATCTCCTCCGGTCCGTGGTACCGCTACCAGGGCGAGCCCTCCTCCTACGACCCGGCAGGCAACCAGGCCGTCAACTGCGGCCCTGCCTCCGTCGCTATGGCCGTCCAGTACGCCCTGAGCGCCTCCGTGCCCATAAAGGACGTCCGCGCCTTTATAGGTCAGAGCGAGAAGGGCGCGTCGTCCACCGACATCTCCCGTGCCCTGACTAATTGGGGCGTGAGCTACGCAGGCAACGTGGCAAGCGCCCAGAGTCTTAGGGACGTGATAACCCGCGGCAACATCGCGATAGTGGCGCTCGACATGCGCATGGTGAGGCGCGGACCGGACGTGAACGGCGCGTCCTCTCACCCGACCCTGCGCACGGGCCGCTACGAGACGTACGCGCAGCTCCACTGGATCGTCGTCAAGGGCATAAGCCCCGACGGGCGGTACTTCGTAGTCTACGATGGAAACGTGTGGGGTTCTCCGGGCGACGCGCGCTACTGGTACTCCGACGGCACGCCCAAGGGGCTCGACAGGCTTTACTCCGTCTCTGAGGTGGACAGGGGTATGGCCCACTTCGGCGCGGGCTCGAAGGGCTTCGAGATTACCGGCGGTTCCAGGCCAAGAGTAGAAGAGGGCCAGCAGGTGCGCGCCCAGGTCACGTACTACACCGCCTCCTACGAGGAGACCCGCAAGCGGCCGGGCGACCCCGGCTGGGGAGTGATGTACAACGGCGAGAAGGTGCACTGGGGCGCCGTGGCGGTTGATCCCGAGTACATCCCGCTCGGCACGCGTATGAGGATCGACGGCTGGGGAGACCAGGTGTTTGTTGCCAAGGACACGGGCAGCGCTGTGAAGGGTTGGCACGTGGACGTGTACTGGCCCGGCACGCGCGCGGAGGCGTTTGCTAAGAACGACACGCATGGCGGGGTGCGAGGTGTGACGCTGCTCGGTCCCGGCCCCGTGTTCTACGACACCGCACCGGTAGCCGGTCCCGGCAACCCCACGGTGGAGGTCGCCCGCTCGGGCGCGCAGCTAACGCGGTGGGTCACGCTGCGGCTCGACGCCAGCGACCCCAGCGGGGTTACCGGCATGATGATCTCAAACACGCCTGACTTTGCCGGCGCGTTCGAGGAGCCGTTTGCCGATTCGAAGGAGTGGACGCTCTCGCCCGGTGACGGGGAGAAGGCGGTGTACGCGCGCTTCAAGAACGCGAGCGGGGCTTGGAGCGAGACGGCGAAGGCGGAGACCCAGCTTGAGGAGAAGCCTCCCACAGGCTCGATAGTAGCGGCGCCCGACCCGAGGGTGCTCGTCGCCGCCGGCCTCTCCGGTAGCCCGCTCGTCTCGGTGGGGCCGCAGCCGAAGCTCGAGGGAGAGCCTTCGTACCGTCCCCTCGGTCCTAACTTGCTTGCCAACTCCTCCTTCGAGTCGTGGGCGGGCGGCATCCCCGATGGCTGGGACTCCGACCTGGGTGAAGAGTCCTACAGCATGTATGAGCCTTTGACTGATGCCTACCACGGCGAGTTGGCGCTGCAGAGCGCGTCAGTCGAGCAGGGCTCGGAGCTTACCCAGAAGGTGCTCCTCAAGCCTGACACTGCCTACACACTCCTGGCGAGGGTGAGGGGAGTTGGCGGGCGGGTCACCGTTGAGGAATTGCAGTCCCAAGGGGTGACGAGCCGCCTGCTAAAGAGCCACGCGGTCACCACAAAGGGTGGTGAGGGCTGGGAGCTTCTACGCCTCAGCTTCACAACTACATCGGACACGACCGACGTGAGGGTCAGCCTCATGGGTTTTGAGGTAGTGTGGGATGCGCTGCAGCTTGAGGAGGGCGAGAAGCCGGGCGCGTACAGGGCGGACGGTGTGCTGCTGGAGCGACCCGCGATGAACGCTATAGCCAATCCAAGTGGCGAGCGCGGCCCACGTGGTTGGGATGGTCTCAACTCCTTTGTTAAGGTGGTTAGCTCACCCGAGTACTCTCGCTATGGCACGAAGGCGCTGGCCGTCCGTAAGCAAAAGCCTGGCGCCGCCGCGACCTTCCACCCAGCCACACTCGATGTCGGCGCCACTTACACCTTCTCGGTCTACGCCCGTGTAGATACCGGCGCGGTGATCACGAGTGACGTGCTTCGCGGCTGGTATTACGGGGGGGTGAGCAAGTCCTCAGAGGTGAACATATATAACATCACCCCGAACAACCGCCCCGAGATGAAGTGGGAGGCGGTAGGCGGCGGCTGGTACAGGGGCAGCTACACGTTCATCGCGACGGAGCGATCCGGCGTGTACGGATTGATGTCCACGGAAGCATTGCAGCTTGGCGATGTCTATTACATTGACGGTGCGCAGTTGGAGAAGGGCGACGACGTCACCTCGTACATCGACGGAAGCCTGGCAGAAGGGTACGAGTGGCGCAAGCAAGCGCACCGAAGCACATCCTCTCGCGCCGGCACGAGTGCGACCGTGGGACGCACACGCGGTCAGAAGGGCTCACTCCTGTTCTGGGCGAGGCCCGAGAGCACGGCCCCGGACGGCGCGACACTTGCCCGACTTGGCGAGTACGCACTCACGGTGTCGAAGCAGGGTCTCCTACTCACAGCCTACGACAAGAAGGTGGCGGTCGCGCCGTGGAGCAGGGAGATGGCCCAGGCGTATGCCGTCACGTGGGACGGCAAGATGGTGCGCCTCTACCAGGGAGGTAAGCTGCTCGGCAGCGCGCGGTCCGCAGCACCGACGCCCGGCTCGACACTCTCGCTCGGTCCTGCCGAAGGCAGCCTGTATCCGAATGCCGTGGTCGGTGATCTGAGCCTGTGGCGCGAGCCGCTGGAAGCGCCGGAGGTGCGCTATATAGCGCGCAACGCGCCTCTCAACGCTGGCTTGGAGAAGGTGAACACCCCGATTACTCAGGTCGCCACGGCTGCGACGGACGATACTGAGGGAGAGATCCAAATGGAGTGGAGCCTGGACGGCGCGACGTGGTACTCGTGGGGAACCCGACAGGGTCTGCGCGAGTGGGACCTCGGTGCGAGCGATGGGTCGAAGACCGTCTGGGTCCGGTATATAGACAGCGCGGGCAACTGGCTGCGCTACTCCGACGAAGTTGAGCTGGACATGACACGCCCGACCGTAGCCAGCGTCGAGCGTTCCGCCGGCGGGGTCACTGTCACGTTCAGCGAGCCGGTCAGCGCGAACAGCCTGAGACTTGCCTCTCTTACTGCCGGAGGCAAGCAGGTGAAGGGCCGCTGGGTTCCTGGCGGGGGCGAAGCTGACGCGCGCTTTGTCCCGGCCAAGGGACAAGCAAAGGTGATGCGCGGCCCGCTGCAGCTCACCATTCCCGCCGGCGTCGTCGACCTCGCGGGGAACCAGCTATCCGAGCCGTACACGAGGAAGCTCGCCGCACCGTAATCATCTTTCATTACAGACGTGGTTAGGTGTAGGGGCAGGTCTCCACACTGCTCATGAACTACTTGAATGACCCGAAACTCTGTGGCTCAGACGTCTTTGTGCAGGCGGTCGGCTATGTGGGCGCAGAGAATGTCGAGCGAGTGGGCTACACCGTAGGCGGTGAACACCGGCCTGTAATAGTCCGCTATGTCCTCTGTCGACTTGCCGCGAAGGTACATGCTGACGATGCTCGGCAGCCGGTTGTAGTAGCTCTCGAGGCCTCGGAACTTTGAGCGCAGCTTCGGATCATGGATATACATCCCAAGCCGTTCAACCTGTCGGCACACCCGCTGCGCCTGCGGGGAATCCGGCTCCTCGCGCAGCCATCGCCGCACGGACTCCGCCGTGTACTCGCGTGGAGGCTTGACCCTCCACGGGGCCGTGCCCAGTTTCGCGAATGGTCTCATAGCCATCACCTACCGCCGCCGTATAACCCCAACTCCCCATGCAAGTCTAGCACCACGAGAGGGACAACAGCTAACTCCATCTGGGAACTGTCATTCGACCCGCCTACTTACCCCGTGCCGCTACTCTACCCACCGAGGTCTTTACCCGATTTGGCGATTAGGTGTAGGCGGGCTCCAGGGCGCTCTCGAAGCGGCGGTATACTCCGCGGATGTCGCAATCCCCTGGCTCGAGCCCTTCCATCGTCTCATCGACGATCAGCTTGGCGACCGCGCGTATGTCTTGTGTCTCCTCCCAGACCTTTAGCTGCCTGTCCGCGCTCGTGCCGGTGTCGAGGATGGAGCCTATGTGGTCTATCTCCTCACGGCAGTTCAAGTCGTCAACCACGTCGTCCACGAACATCAGCAGTTCTTCTATCAGCTTGCGCTCGTCCACTTCCTCGCGCTTGCCGAAGTCTATTAGCTTGCCGTCCAGGCCGTAGCGCATCGCGCGCCAGCGGTTCTCGGCGAGCGCGGCACGGTGGTACTGGCGGAAGCCGAGGTTGCTGCTCCGCAGGTCCCACAGCTTGGCGACAATCGCCTGGGAGAGCGCAGCGAGCGAGAGTGTGTCCTCCATCCGGCTCTGCATGTCGCAGATGCGGAACTCGAGCGTGTTGAAGATGGGATGCGGCCGCAGGTCCCACCAGATCTTCGTGCCGTCCTCGATACAGTTTGTCTGCACGAGCAGGTTCACGAAGTCCTCGAAGTCGGCCCAGGAGCTGAACCTGTCGGGCATGCCGGTGCGCGGCATCTGGTTCCACACGACGTGCCTGTAGCTCTTGAGCCCTGTATTCCTGCCTATCCAGAAGGGGGAGCTCGTGGAGAGCGCGAGCAGGTGTGGGAGGAAGTAGCGGGCCTCGTTGAAGATGTCTATCATCCGGTCCCGCTCGCCCACGTACACATGAACGTGCAGCCCCCAAATGATCAGACCACGCCCGATGTCCTGCATGTCGTGCATCAGCCTCTTATAGCGCTCCCTCTCGGTCACGTTCTGGTCGAGCCAGTGACTGGAGGGGTGTGTCCCCGAGCCGGCGAGGGCGAGTCCCGCAGGAGCGCAGACGGAGGCGAGCCCGCAGCGCAGCTTCGTGAGCTCCTCCCGCGCCTGTTTGATGTCCTTGCAGATGGTAGTGCCCACCTCGATCACGCTCTGGAGCATCTCGGGCTTGATCTGGTCCCCCAGTAGTTCCTCCCCTGCCTGCAGCATCTCAGCTACATGGCTCTTGAGGTTCTGGGTCTTGGGGTCGATGATCTGAAACTCTTCCTCGATGCCGATCGTGAACATATCAGCCATAAGTGCTCTCTCCCATCCGGGGCGCGTAAGACCCCTGCGGCTATTTTTGAGTGCCTAATTACCCGGTCCACGAGGATTACATATTATGAAGGGGCCGCACGCCGCAAGCAAGGGGCCAGGGATCGTTTCTGTGGTATACAAGCCATGGCGAGCTTAGGACCAACAGTGGCAGGGGCAGGAGGAGCTCGATTGGGCAGCGGTATCTACCTGGGGCGCCGCCGTGGCACGCGACTGTATGTAGACTGGAGCTGCGTGCTGGTCTGGCTGCTGGCCGTGTGGCACCTCGCTGTGGTGATGCTCCCCTGGTGGAATCCTTCCTGGGGGCGCGTCCTCACGTGGGCGCTCGCCGTCGCCGGTGGACTCGGCCTGTTGGTATCCGTGCTCGTGCACGAGGCCGCGCACGCACGCGTCGCAAGGGCCAATGGCGTGCCGACTCAGGAACTCATCCTCTACCCGTTCGGCGGCGTGACGGACACGCTCAGGGAGCCTCGCTCTCCCGTCGTGGAGTTTCTCGTGGCCGCGAGCGGCCCCCTGGCTAACGTGGCGCTGGGCCTCGTATGCCTGCTCTTCTCGCAGGCGAGCGCGGCGGTATTCGGCAGTGCGGCGGGTAGTCCCTACGGCGTCGTCGGCAGGATGCATCCCGTGCCCGCGCTGGCGCTGTGGCTCGGTAGCGTGAACCTGTTCCTCGGTGCTGTCAACCTGCTGCCCGCCTTCCCGCTCGACGGCGGGCGCATCCTGCGGGCAAGCTA
Organism: Rubrobacter sp.; assembly: GCA_016781735.1. GTDB lineage: Bacteria > Chloroflexota > Chloroflexia > Thermobaculales > Thermobaculaceae > LC3-1. The sequence continues at coordinate 4,204 of JADDPT010000108.1, read as the reverse complement.
TTGGGCGGGCACGGGCAACCTGCGCATGGCCACGCGCTGGGCATCGGTACTAGGACAGGCGCTCGGCTGGCTCTCCGTTTTGGTGGGGCTGATGCTCGTCTTCGGTGGACGGCTGCCGCTGCTGGGCACCGGGGTAGTGAACGGGCTCTGGCTCCTGGTCGGAGGCTGGTTCGTCGCGGAGGCGGCCCGGCGGAGCTTGCAGAGCGTCCGGCTGCGAGACCTGTTGCGGGACGTGCCGGTCGCGCGCCTCATGCGCCCGGCCCCGCCGACCGCTCAGGCCAACATCTCCATCCGTAGCCTCGTACTTGACCGGGTGATGACTGCTGACGAGGAGGCCTTCCCGGTGCTCGACGGTGGGCGGCTGGTAGGGATCGTCACCGTCGATGACGCCCGGAGAGTGCCCCGTTATCGCTGGGAGTCTGCAACAGTGCGCGAGGTAATGACGGGCCTCGACCGGCTGGCCGTGACGCTGCGGGATGCGGACGCGGCAACCGCGCTGGAGAAGATGACCGCCGCGGGCGTGGGGCAACTGCCGGTCGTACAGGACGGCAGCCTCGTCGGGATGCTGCGCCACCGGGACCTGATCGAGTGGCTCGAGGCGCGGGACGCCTGCTGATACATCTGCTTGGTAGTGATGCCGCCGCCCGCTCCTCCACGCTCCTCAGACGGCATACGCCCCTATCTCCACCTCGTGACACGGCTTTTGGGAGACGGGGAAGGGGACGCCTCATGCGACACATGAGCAAGGCTGCTCCCTTGCGACCTGCCGGCCAGGGGCGTACGCTCCTGATATGCGTACACTACTGATCTGGCGGCGGGTGATACTGCCGTGCGTGTTGTTGATCGTTGCGCTGATGCTCGTTGCTGTGCCCCGCGCTTCGGTCATCGAGGCGCGCGCACGCGCGATGCTTACCCCGAGCGGGCAGATCGCGGACATAACCATCCCGAAGATAGACCTCGACAGCCGCGTCCTTGAGGTGGGCAAGGTGAGGGCCGAAGGCACGACCACATGGGAGGTGGCCGACTATGCCGTCGGTCATCATGAGGGGTCGGGCGTGCCGGGCGGTGGCACGAACATCGTGTTGTCGGGACACAACAACATCAACGGGGAGGTGTTCCGCAGGCTCGATGAGCTGGAGCGGGGGGATCTCATATCCCTGCGAACGCGCGACGGCGGCACGCATGAGTACGAGGTAACGAGCGTCAGAATAGTCCACGAAGACGGCGCGAGCTTAGAACAGAGGCGGCGAAATGCTCAGTACATACAGCCCACCTCCCGTGAGCGGCTCACGCTGGTGAGCTGCTGGCCGTACAAGTCTTGGCCTGAGTACCGCATCCTCGTGCTTGCGCATCCGCGTTAGATCCAATTACCCGCCGTCCCCATAGCACCTCTTTCGACCGGAGTCCCAACTCATTTCCATAAACGCACACCGAAGTACGATGCGGGCACGTCTTCGTGAGTGCTTCAGGTGCTGCTCTGGCGCTAGGCGTGACCCGTATCGCGACACTCGATGTGCGAGCGGAGCGACCTCGCGCGACCGATCACGGCGCCTCGTCAGAGGTCCTTATGTGACGCCTCTTCCCAGCTCATCCCCCGCGCGACGCCACCGAGAGCCTGGATGCCTGAGTGGGAGTGAGCCTCGCTCCTGCCGGAGATTCAGTACCGGGGCAACCTTTACCCGCTGTTTATACGCGATGCGTTGTGAGCGGCTCGCCGTGGCCACAAAGTAAGGATGTCCTCGCGCGGTAGTGAGAGGACCCAAGCGGCGAACTTGTTATCGCTGAATTGGCTAGCGGGCATAGCAGGAGGAAGGGTGATGTAGTACGAGAATCAGGGCGCGCGCAAGGGCCCTCACCGCGCGCCGGAATCCGGGACCGAGGGCGCAACTGAGACCCTCTCGCACAGTAACAGGTGTCTGTACGGCGCCTCAACCGGGAACGGACTGGCGGGAGGGAGGCAACGGCAAAACTCAAGGAGGAAACATACTTGAACGGAAGCTTGAAGCTTCGCAAGCTCGCGGTAGGCGCGGCGATGCTCGCCATGTTCGCCATGCCGCTGGGCGCTGCAGCCCAGGAGGCCGCGGCCACGGAGGTAAGCGGCGCGGCGTTCGGCATCTCCGCCGACGGCACGGTGATGATCGAGCCGACCCCGTCGGTGGTCCTGCCGGCGGAAGGCGGCACGGAGCGAGATGAGGTGCTGCAGCTCAATGAGTCCGGCGTTACTACCGGAGTCCTGACCGTGACAACCACGGGTGACTTGGAGGCTGGCACTGCCAACTCAGTCGCGACGGTCAACGAACTTGCTGTGAGCCTGACGGGTCTCGAGAATCTCCTGACCGCGACGACGATCGAGGCGACGTCTGACTCCTCGTGCGAGGACGGCATGGCTCAGAGCGTCGGTGATGTGGCCATCGAGGATCTCGAGGTTCTCGGCGTTGAGGTCGCTGTGACCGACGAGGAGAACCAGGAGGTATCTACTGAGATACCTGGAGTCGGCTCGGTGACCGTCGTCATCAACGAGCGAATCGGCGAGGACGGTGACCTGACGGTCAACGCTCTTCGTGTGACGGTAGACCTGCTCGGCGAAGAGCAGGAGATCGTGGTCGCAAGCGCGCACAGTGACATCGTCTGCGCGGCTGTAGCGGGCGACAACCAGCAGGACGACAAGCAGGACGACACCGCTGGTGACAACCAGCAGGACGACAAGCAGGATGACACCGCTGGTGACGACCAGCAGGGTGACAAGCAGGACGACACCGCTGGTGACGACCAGCAGGGT
>JADDPT010000108.1:0-1277 GCA_016781735.1 Rubrobacter sp. | reverse complement strand
ACGACACCGCTGGTGACGACCAGCAGGGTGAGCTGCCCAAGACGGGTGGCGCTCCTGTCAGCGCGCTGTACTCGGTGATCACGCTCGGTGGCGCGGCCCTTGCGGGTCTCGGCGCCTACGCGGTACGCCGCAGGCAGTAGCAAGCAAGGGATCTCGTCCCTTCAGGGGGAGTGTGCTTGCGCACACTCCCCCTTCTTCGTGTTCGCCATCGCCGACAGACTATTTCAAGCCCCGCTCAATTCATGCCCCTGATCGGCTCGCACGCGGAGTCATCCTGCGGGAAGCGCATGCCCTCTACGGGACACAGGCTGGTTCTAGCTCAAAACAACTACGGAAAGATACCTCATTTACGCGATGGCGGAGCCGGGCTATTCGCATAGACTAGTTTCAGTTGAGCCAGCGGGAGCGAAGAAACCTGTTCCGTAACCTGGACGCCTGGGACGGGTGGAGCGAGTGGCGTAACCGACCGCGAAGGTGCGCAAGCCTTCAAGATTCTGCTGGCGGTAGTTCACCTGTTGAAGAGGTATCACCATTATGCAGAACGTACTTGCGTCTTCGCTCAGGCGTTTCCTTCCCACCGCCCTCCTCGTCGCCGTCCTTGGCATGGTTGCCGCGCCGATGCCCGCGAAGGGCAGCGACCTGCTGGGTTCGCTGACTGACTCGAAGCCGCCGACCGGCACGGTCAGGATCAACCAGGGCGCCACCTCGACCACCAGCCGAACAGTTAGCTTGGCTGTGCCTGCCTCGGACAGCGGCAGCGGGCTCCGGTCGATCCGAGTCTCGAACAGCTCCGCTACCTCCGGTGGTCTGCTCAAGTACTACCGGACCTACGAGTACAAGAGCACGATCTCCTGGAACCTGACCGATACCGTCGCAGGCGGCACTGCGGCGAGTGGCACGAAGACCGTGTACGCGCAGTGGAAGGACAACGCAGGCAACTGGTCGTCGATTCAGAAGGACTCGATCTCGCTCCAACTCGTTTCGGAGGAGGCCCGGTTCCTGACGCTCATCAACAACTACAGGACAAACAGGGGTCTGTCGGCTCTCAAGATCTCGCCGAAGCTCACGACGGCTGCGAGGTGGATGTCTGCCGACATGGGCGTCAACCGGTACTTCAGCCACACCGACTCTAAGGGACGGACATCGTCGCAGCGGATGTCAGCTTTCGGATACACCTACAATACGTACAAAGGGGAGAACATAGCGGCGGGCTACTCAACTGCTGACGCGGCGTTCAAGGCGTGGCTCAACTCGCCGACCCACTTGAAGGTCATCCA
>JADDPT010000050.1 GCA_016781735.1 Rubrobacter sp. | reverse complement strand
AGCAGTGCTCGGTCGGGGCATGTCGGTGCGGGGCTCGCTGGCGTGGTTGCCGCCCTGGCCGCTGCCGGCGATCCCTCCGCCCGGCTCTAGGTTCGCCGACTCGGCACCGAAAACCGCGTCGGGGTCGCCGGTTGCCCGCTCCGCAGGCGCCATTGACTCCGGCGTCTCGCCCGTGTCCGACTTCTCCGGATGGAGGGCGTGTTCCTTCCACTCGTCGCTCGCCTTGATAGTCATCTTCACACCTCCTGGGGCAGCGGGGTTGCAAGAGCTATGCCTTGCGCGGTAGTAGCCACCATCATCGGGCCCTATCCGGACCGCCCGCTCCACACGCCAAGGATGCCCGACACCAGGCCTACAGCTAGCCACGCCAGGTAGACGTGATCGTAGCCAGTCGCCCCGCCAGTCAGCAGGTAAGTGCCTCCGAGCCCGGCCAGCGTAATCCCCAGTAGCAGCGCGGCCAGCGCACTCATGGTGTGTTCCGGCTCTACGCCCGGCAACAACTTCCGTCCCGACAGGTGGAGTAGTGACCAAACTGTAAGCACGCTCCCGCCCGCGAGTGCCAGGGGTGGCACGATCGCGAGCAGCAGCGTCAGTAGTCGCGTCACGGGAGGGAATTACGGGAAGAATACGTGAACCCACTGCTCCCAGGTGGGTTCGGGCAGGGACTGCCTCGGTGTCGTCTCCGTGCCCGCTGGTAGCGGCGCTTTAGCTTCTCGGCTCGGAGCCTTTGGGTCGGGCACGACGAAGAGCGCCTTGTCGCCCTTCTTCACCATGCCCAACTTGCTGCGAGCCACGCCCTCGACGTAGGCGTCGTATCCCTTGCCCTGGAGAAAGCTGAGCCGGTTCTCGAGCTTCGCATTTTGCGCTTCAAGCGAGTCGAGCTTGGCCTGCTCCGCCGCGAGCATCTCGCCGAGCCCCTTCGCCTTCCAGGCCTGACCGGCGAACGCGAGTGCGAAGTAGAAGCCGCACAGCAGCAGCACGACCTTGGAGAGCTGGCTGCGTCGGTCTCGGAACAGGTCTGCATTGAGCACGGGCGAACCTCCGGTCTAGCGGGCGGCACTACTCCATCGATACTAGACGCGTGAGAGGCCGGTATCAAGCACCAGATGCGGCGGTGGGCTCCGGTCGTCTGGTGTGCCAGTCGCAGGATCGCTCGTAGGCGTGGGCTACCCGCAGGACACCGGCCTCATCAAACGCGCGCCCAAGAAGCTGCAGGCCCACGGGTAGCCCGTCCGAGAAGCCGCAAGGCACGCTGATGCCAGGTATGCCCGCCATGTTCGCCGGTATTGTGAACAGGTCCGCGAGGTACATTGACAGCGGGTCCTGCGTGCGCGAGCCCAAGGGGAACGCAACGCTCGGGCTCGTGGGCGTCACGATAACGTCGCACTTTTCAAATGCGCGGTCGAACTCCTGCTTGATGAGCGTGCGGACCTTCTGGGCTTTCACGTAGTAAGCGTCGTAGTAGCCGGCGGAGAGCGCGTACGTGCCCAGCATCACCCTTCGCTTCACCTCCGGTCCGAACCCCTGGTCCCGAGTCCGCAGGTACGTATCTATAAGGTCATTCCCCTCGGTAGTCCTGTATCCGTACCTCACGCCGTCGTACCGGCTCAGGTTCGAGGATACCTCGGCGGGTGCGATGATGTAGTAGGTAGAAAGGGCATATCCCGTGCTCGGCAGCGACACGTCAACTATCTCGGCGCCGAGCTCCCGCAGGCGCTCGATCGCCGCCCTGACGGCACTCTCCACTCCCGGCTCGACGCCCTCCACAAAGTACTCGGCAGGCACGCCCACGCGCACACCCCGAAGGTCGGCTGAAAGCACCTCGGAGAAGTCCGGGACGGGGACCGGTGCGCTCGTAGAGTCGAGAGGGTCATGCCCGGATATCACCGAGAGCACGTTGGCGCAGTCCTCTACGGTGCGGGTGAACGGACCAATCTGGTCGAGGCTGCTAGCGAACGCAATGAGCCCGAAGCGGGAGACTCGGCCGTAAGTAGGCTTCATGCCGACCACGCCGCAAAGCGAAGCCGGCTGGCGTACGCTCCCACCCGTGTCGCTTCCAAGCGTGAAGGCCGTCTCACCCGCAGCCACAGCCGCGGCGGACCCACCGCTGCTGCCACCGGGAACCGTCGAGGAGTCCCACGGATTCGCAGTAACGCCGAACGCCGAATTCTCGGTGCTGCTGCCCATCGCGAACTCATCCATGTTCAGCTTGCCCAGCAGAACCGCTCCGGCATCGCGCAACTTCCTGTACGCGGTGGCATCGTACGGCGGCCTGTAACCGGCAAGCATTCGGGAGCCACAGGTGGTCTCAATACCCTTTGTGGAGAGCAGATCCTTGAGCGCCATTGGCACGCCGAGCAGCGGCCCCTTCTCGCCCTGAGCCATCCGCGAGTCCGCTTCCTCGGCCTGGGTTAGCGCGATCTCCTCCGTGACGGTTAGATACGAGTGCAGTACACCTTCCACGTCGGATATTCGGTCCAGGTACGCACGGGTCAAATCCTTGGCGCTTAGCTCCCTGTTGTCGAGCAGCGTCCGCAACTCCGCCACCGTGCAGTCCGTCAAACTGTTAGGTCTCATATCCGAGCACCGCCTTGACTTTGAACGAGTTGCCCTCCCGGTCTGGAGCGTTCGCCAGCATCTCCTCCGGTGGGAAGCTCGGACGCACCTCGTCTGCCGCGAACACGTTAGATAGCGCCACGACCTGAGCGGTCGGCGGAATTGCCTCGGTGTCGAGCTCATTAAGCTGGTTCACGTGGGCGAGGATGCCCGACAGTTGCGAGCGCAACGTCTCCACCTCCTCAGGCGTGAGGCCAATGCGGGCCAGCATCGCGATATGCTGGACTTCCTCGCTGGTCAGTTCCATACGTAGCGTGTCCTTCCCAAAGAGCGCGGCGGCTACCGATTATACCCCGGCTACAGGTTGAGCTTCTTGTGGCGCAGCAGGATGCTCTGCAGGACGCCCTGCGCCGCTAGCAACGTAACGAGTGAGCTGCCTCCGTACGATACAAAAGGCAGCGGGATGCCCGTGACCGGCATCAACCTGACGTTCATACCCACGTTCACGAATATCTGGAAGAGCAGGATCGCGCCGATACCGGTCGCTATCAGCTCGCCGTACTTGTCGCGTGCGAGGTCCGCCACGCGGATCACCCGCCAGAGCAGCAGTCCGTAGACAAGCAGCAGGGCCAGCATTCCAAGGAAGCCAAACTCCTCGCCTATGACGGATGCAATGAAGTCCGTATGTTGAACCCGCAGGTAGTGGAGCTGGCTCTGCGACCCTTCCATATACCCTTGTCCAGATAGGCCCCCGGCGCCTACGCTGATCGTGGCCTGGATGATGTTGTAGCCGTCGTCGAGCGGCGAGGCATCGGGATTCAGGAAGACGAGCACGCGTGCGATCTGATATGGCTTGAGCACGTAGAGCCAGCTGACGATTCCCAGAGGGACGCTAAGCACCGCCAACCAGAGGAAATACTTCAGGCGCGTACCGGATACAAGCGCGATGGCAAGCCAGACCGTGCCCAACACGAGCGACGTGCCGAGGTCCGGTTGTCCGAACACCAGCAGGAGCGGGGCGCCGACGACCACGATGGAGGCGAGGAAGCGAAACAGCGAGGACTGGGACCGCGGCTTCTCAGAAAGTAACCGGGCAAGCACGAGCACCATAAACAGCTTCGCAGGCTCGCTAGGCTGCAGCGGCACCGGCCCGAAGTATATCCACCGCGTCGAGCCGTACACCTCCGTGCCGACAACGTACACGAGCGCAAGTAGCGCCAGCGTCGCTACGTACATGTACGGGGCCCAGTTCGCCAGGAACCTGTAGTCCACGGATGCGAGCACGGCCATGAGCAGGAGGCCGACCAAGAGATACACCGCTTGCTTGATGACAAATGAACTGGGGGCGAAGGCGCCAGGCTCGCTCGTCGCGCTGTATATCATCATCAGCCCGAAGCCGGCGATCATGAGGGTGGCCGCCAGCATCACCCAGTCGAAGTGCTTCCAACGGGCGGTTCCGGCGGTGTTCAGCGAGAGCACGCTGCTCCTGTCCTGCACACGGGCATCGATATACCTCGAATCACCTTACTCATCCGAGAGGCTATCGCGCAAGATATCCAGGTGCTCGAGCGCAATGCCTGTGCCGATCGCGACGCAGTTCAGCGGGTTCTCCGCGATGGTGCACGGCACTCCTGTCGCACGAGAAAGGAGTTGGTCGAGGTTGCGGAGCAGCGCACCACCCCCTGTAAGCACCATCCCCTTATCAATGATGTCGGAAGCCAGTTCGGGAGGCGTATCCTCGAGCACAGTCTGAACGGCGCCGAGGATGCTGTTTAGCGGGTCCCGCATTGCATCAGTAATCTCGTGCGAGTGCACGGTAACCGTGCGGGGAAGGCCGGACACCTGGTCCCGTCCGCGCACCTCCATGGCAGCGTTATCCTCCGTGCGGATCGCGCTACCTATGGTGATCTTGATCTCCTCGGCGGTGCGGTCGCCTACCATCAGGCTGTACTTGCGCTTCATGTAGTTCGCGATCTCGTCGTCTATGCGGTTGCCGCCAACACGTACAGACGCGCCGACGACGATGCCATTCAGTGCAATTACCGCCACCTCAGTGGTGCCGCCTCCGACATCAATCACGAGGTTGCCACTGGGCGAGGCTACCGGGACATCCGCCCCGATGGCAGCGGCGAGCGGCTCGCGGATCAGCCATGCGTGCTTTGCGCCTGCATTGAGGGCCGCGTCGCGTACCGCGCGCATCTCGACCGTGGTCACGCCCGCCGGGATGCAGATCATTACCTCGGGACCCCCGAGCGAGAAGCGGCCCGCCGCCTTGCTGATGAAGTAGCGCAACATCTGCTCGGTGATCACGTAGTCCGCTATCACCCCGTTCTTCATGGGACGTATGACCTCGATGGTCTCCGGAGTGCGCCCCAGCATGTCACGGGCCTCCGCGCCAACGGCCTTTATCGAGCCGTCCTTAGTGCTTATCGCGACCACCGAAGGTTCGTTGAGGATGATGCCCTTTCCCTTGGTGAAGACGAGCACGTTTGCGGTCCCCAGGTCTATGCCGATTCGCTTGGAAAAGATCAAGTACTACACTCCAATACGGAAAGGGTAATTGCTGCGCGCCAGCGTACCGAGCGGCGGCAGGGTTATCGGGCGTGCTGAATTCTGCCCATAGCTACTACGGGGTTGGCTGACCGCCACGCACGTTCCGGCGCCTGCGGGCAACCTTGAGGCGAACCTGAGCCCGGCGCAGAGCTGCCTCCATTATCGCCGGGTCGGCCGGCGCACCCTCCGCCCGGAGCCGCTCGGCACGTAGCTGAGCTTCCTCGGCACGCTGCACGTCTATCTCGTCCGCGCGCTCAGCGCTGTCCGCCAACACGGTCACACGGTCATCGAGCACTTCCATGAAGCCACCGCCTATGGCTAGTGGCGTCTCCTCGGCACCCTTCTTGATGCGAAGCTCGCCGATTCCCAGCACACTCATCAGCGGCGCGTGGCGCGGCAGGATCCCGACCGTGCCTTCTAGGCTCGGCGCGACCACCATGTCCACCTCGTCCTCGTACACCACGCGCTCCGCGGTAACTACTTGCAGCTGCAGCGGCATCTATGTCCCTCCCACGAACTGCTTATGTTGACCGTCTCATCGCCCTGCATGAGATCCCAAACGCTGTTCCCCACGTCTCGACCCGCCAATTCTAGCAGGCAGCCAGAACGGAAACCACGCGCGATCCGTCTTTGCCCCCGTGAAAGGGCAGGGGACGGATCCTGGACCCGCCCCCTGCAAGAGTACCTGATACGCGCGGTCCTGGCTCGACCTAGCCGGACATCCCTTCCGCCTTTTGCACAGCCTGCTCGATCGTGCCGACCATGTAGAACGCCTGCTCGGGCAGCTGGTCGTGCTTACCGTCCAGGATCTCTCGGAAGCCACGTACACTGTCGGCAATCTGTACGTACTGGCCGGGCTGACCGGTGAACTGCTCGGCGACGAACATCGGCTGAGATAGGAAGCGCTCGATCTTGCGAGCGCGCGCGACTGTAAGCTTGTCGTCCTCCGACAGCTCCTCGACGCCCAGGATGGCGATGATGTCCTGCAGGTCCTTGTACCGCTGAAGTACCCGCTGCACTGCACGCGCAGTCTCGTAGTGGTCCTGTCCCACAATGCGCGGGTCAAGGATCGTGCTGGTGGACGTTAGTGGGTCCACCGCCGGGTAGATGCCCTTCTCCACGATGGCGCGCTCAAGGGCGATAGTTGCGTCGAGGTGCGCGAACGTGGTCGCGGGCGCCGGATCGGTGTAGTCATCCGCAGGCACGTACACGGCCTGCACGCTCGTGATCGCCCCCTTCTGCGTGGAAGTGATGCGCTCCTGAAGCTGTCCCATCTCTGTGGCTAGCGTGGGCTGGTAGCCTACTGCGGATGGCATGCGTCCGAGCAGCGCCGATACTTCCGATCCTGCCTGCACGAAGCGGAAGATGTTGTCAATGAAGAGGAGAACGTCGCGGCCTTCCTCATCCCGGAAGTACTCCGCCATCGTCAACCCTGTGAGTCCTACCCGAAGCCGAGCCCCGGGGGGCTCGTTCATCTGCCCGAATATCATCGCGGTCGAGGTCATCACGCCCGAGTCGGTCATTTCGTGGATGAGGTCGTTGCCCTCGCGACTGCGCTCGCCTACGCCCGAGAACACGGACACACCTGAGTGCTGCTTGGCAACGTTGTTGATAAGCTCCTGGATGATCACCGTCTTGCCGGTTCCCGCGCCCCCGAATACGCCCGTCTTGCCGCCGCGTGTGAACGGCGCGACGAGGTCAATGACCTTTAGTCCGGTCTCGAAGATCTGCGCCTCCGTGGCCTGGTCCTCGAAGGACGGAGCAGGCCTATGTATGGGGTAACGCTGCTCAGCCTGTACCGCGCCAGCGTTGTCCACCGGCTCACCGACCACGTTGAAGACGCGCCCGAGCGTTGCCGGACCGACCGGCACGGAGATAGGCGCACCGGTATTTACTACGTCCATGCCCCGTGACAGACCATCGGTGCCCTGCATCGAGACGCAGCGGACGGTCTCGTTGCCCAGGTGCGACTGAACCTCAGCCGTGATCACCTCACCGTCCTCGCGCGTAATTCGCAGCGCGGTGTAGATGTCGGGCAGATCCCCCTCAGGAAACTCCACGTCCACCACCGGACCGAGCACCTGCAGCAATCTCCCGGTTGTGTGTACCTGCGTTGCCATCCTTGCCTCCTCCTGATGACTGGTTGAATGCCGGACGGTGCGTCTGGTTACGCCTCGAGCGCGGCGGCGCCTCCGGCGATCTCGATAATCTCACGCGTAATGGTTGCCTGACGCGCCTTGTTGTACGTTAGCGAGAGGTCACCCACGATCTCGTTCGCATTGTCGGTCGCGTTACGCATCGCGACCATCCGCGCGGAGTGCTCGCTCGCCTTGCTCTCCAGTAGCGCCTGATATATCTGTACCTCAACGTACCGAGGCAACAGCGCCTGTAGCAGCTGACGAGGGTCTGGCTCGTAGATATAGTCGACGCCCCTGGAGCGCGCCTCCTCCTGGTCCTCCGCCGAAGGCGGTTCGATCGGCAGGAGTTGAACCCGTCGGGGAGTCTGGGTGATCGTGTTGACGTACTCTGTGTACACGAGATAGACCGCGTCCACCTCCCCGGACGTGAAGCGGTCTATCACCGTTCGGGCGATAGGGGTCACGTCGTCCAGTTGAGGCTGGTCGCCAAGCTCGCTGAAGTCGGCCGTCACATTGCGCCCGTAACGCACCATATAGTCGCGCCCCTTGCGGCCGACCGAGAGCACGCCGACCGGCGCCCCCGCCTCATCGAGAATGAAGCGCGAGCCCAACCGAATGACGTTCGCATTGAAACCACCGGCCAGGCCCCTGTCTGAGCTCATCAGCACCAGGTCCGCGTTTCGCACCTCCCGGCGCTCGAGGAGCGGGTGCAACGCTCCCTCGCCGGCCGGTGTGGCGTAGCTGAGGTCTGCCAGCACCTCGCGGATCTTCTCGCTGAACGGACGCGAATGTTCCACAGCTTCCTGTGCCCGCCGCATGCGCGAGGCTGCCACCATCTGCATGGCGCGTGTGATCTGCGCGGTATTCTTCACGCTCTGTATGCGCCTGCGGATGTCTCTTAGGCTGGGCAACGACTACCTCCCCGTATCACCCCGGTAGCGACGTCCTAGACGGCCGTCGCCTGCTCGGGCTGATAACCCTGCTTGAACTCTTCAATCGCGCTACGAAGCTGGCCGACCAGGTCATCATTGAGAGCTCCCTGGTCGCGGATGGTGCTCATGAGCTCCAGGTGTGCGGAGCGCATGTAGTCGCCCAGCTTCGATTCGAAGTCACGGATGCTCTCGACTGGCACGTCATCGAGCAGGCCGTTGGTGACTGCGTAGATGATCATGACCTGCTCTTCCACCGGCACGGGCGCGTACTGAGGCTGCTTGAGGATCTCCACGGTCCGCTGCCCGCGCTCAAGCTGCGAGCGCGTCTGCTTGTCCAGGTCAGAGCCAAACTGTGCGAACGCGGCTAGCTCGCGGTACTGAGAGAGGTCGAGGCGCACGCGGCCCGCCACCTGCTTCATCGCCTTGGTCTGCGCCGCGCCACCCACGCGTGAGACGGACAGCCCTACGTTGATGGCCGGGCGGACGCCCGCGTAGAACAGGTCGCTCTCGAGGAAGATCTGTCCGTCCGTAATTGAGATCACGTTTGTGGGGATGTACGCGGACACGTCGTTCGCCTGAGTCTCGATGATCGGCAGGGCGGTCAAGCTACCTCCGCCGTTCTCCTCATTGAGGCGGGCGGCGCGCTCAAGGAGCCGTGAGTGCAGGTAAAAAACGTCCCCGGGGTACGCTTCACGTCCGGGCGGTCGGCGGAGCAGCAGCGAGATCTCGCGGTACGCCGCAGCATGCTTCGACAGGTCGTCGTACACGATCAGGGCGTCCTTACCCTGTTCCATGAACTCCTCACCCATTGCACAGCCCGCGTACGCCGATAGGTACTGCAGCGGCGCAGGGGCGTCAGCGGAGGCCGACACCACGATCGTGTGGTCCATCGCGCCGTACTCTTCCAATGTGGCGACGATCTGCGCTACCTTCGAGCTCTTCTGCCCGATGGCGACGTAAATGCAGATCAGGTCCTTGCCCTTCTGGTTCATGATCGTGTCCAGCACGATCGCGCTCTTCCCGGTCTGCCGGTCACCGATGATCAGCTCACGCTGACCACGGCCTATCGGTGTCATCGCGTCTATCGCCTTTATGCCGGTCTGGACGGGAGTAGTCACGCTCTTGCGCACGATAACACCCGGCGCTACTCGTTCGACCACGCGGCGGCTCGTCGTTCGAATCGGTCCCTTGCCGTCGAGCGGGTTGCCGAGCGCATCTACCACGCGGCCGATCAGCGCATCCCCCACCGGTACGTCAATGATGCGCCCGGTCGAGCGCACCTGGTCGCCCTCCTCAATGCCCGTATACGGACCGAGGACCACCACGCCGACGCTCTCCTCTTCCAGGTTGAGCGCGAGCCCGGACACACCGTTCTCGAACTCCACAATCTCGGCCGCGCGGACTCCTGACATGCCGAAGACTCGGGCGATGCCATCACCCACCTCAACAACCGTCCCGACATCCACGGTCGTAAGAGGCTGCTCGTAGCTCGCTATCTGACTCTTTATGATCGAGGTTATTTCGTCGGTTCGTATAGCCATCTAATTCTCCCCCAGTGGCTCATCCAGCCTGCTTGCTGAGTTATGTAATGTGCTGACGCAGTTGCAGCAGCGAGGTGCGCACGCTGCCGTCTATTAGCTTGTCGCCTACGCGGGCAATGAGCCCACCGATAATCTGAGGATCAACAGTCGTCTCGACCTGCACCCGCTTGCCGGTGAGGCGTCCCAACTCCAACGCTATCCGATCCCTCTCTGCGTCATCCACGGGTATAGCAGTTGTGACCTGGGCGACCACGAGACCGAGTTCCTCGCGCACGAACATATCGAACCTCTGCTTGACATCAGGCAGTAGAACTGCACGGCCTCGCTCGGTTAGCAGGAGCAGCAGGTTGAGTGTCTCCGGCTGGACTCTGCCCTCGAACATCCTGCGGGCGGAATCCTTCTTCTCGACTGCGCGTCGCTTGGGATCACCGAAGTAGGCGCGCACCTGACGATCCTCGAAGACGGCGGCCATCAGCTCGATGTCATCCTGCCAGCTCTGAAGGTTGCCTTTCTCGCGCCCAAGCTCGAAGGCTGCTTGTGCGTACCGGCGAGCACTGGCGCCTGCCCTAGGCAAGGGGCCGACCTCCATCCTGAACGCCATTGCCGTGCGTAGCGCCACTCTCGGCAAGCGTTTCGTTGATGAGCCTGATGTGGGTCTGTGGGTCGAGCTCCCGCCTGACGACCCTGCTGGCAGCGGTAATAGCCAAGTCGGCCACCTCTCGCCGTAGCTGTGCCATCGCTTCGACTCGCTCCCTGTTGATCTCGACCTGCGCGCGAGAAACGATCTCATTGGCCTGGTTGCGGGCGCTCTCCTGAGCCTGAGCCTGTATGCGTTCGGCCGTCTGTTGAGCCTGAGTGATGACCGCCTGGCTCTCGCGCCTCGACTGTTCCAACATCTGGCGTGAGCGCTGCTCCATCTCAGCCATCTCGCGCTGTACCCGCTCGGCGGTCTCCATGCTGTTGCGTATCCGATTGGCACGCTCGTCGAGCATATTCATTACTGGGCGGTAGGCATACTTTCGGAGCACAAAGAGCAGGACAAGGAACGCAAATAGCTGCCACAGAAAGGAGAACAGGTTCACACCGAGGGCTCCGAGGAGGCCCCCTCCTTCCTCCTCCTGCGCGAGGATCGCCGCCAGTGGCGAGCTTATGTATCCCAGTAAAGCGTCTGCAGCAGACATCTATCGCGGCTCCCGAAAAGCTGGCTTCATATCAATGTTCCTCATACGCTCCAGGGGGCGGTCCCGTTGGCCGCCCCCGGAGAACTCCCACCGAGGCAAACGAACCTAGAGAACGAAGATGATCAGGATCGCGATGAGGAGAGCGTAAATACCGATGGCCTCGGCCAGTGCCGCGCCGATGATGAGGGTGGTACGGATACCGCCCTCCGCCTCAGGGTTCCGGCCGATGGCCTGCATGGCGCCGTATACCGCGATACCGATTCCGAGACCGGGACCAAGCGCCCCCAGACCGATGGCGAGTCCCGCTCCGAAGGCAGGGCTGCCTATGCCGGTTCCAGCCTCGCCCTGTAGTACGGGCGCGTTCTGAGCCGCCGCGACTATATCCCCCGCTACGCCTGCTACTGAACTAAGATCCAATTCCTACTAGCCCTCCTCTGTTTGCTTGTGGTGAGTTTTGTGCGCGCCGGGGCCTTACGTCCCCGGAATACGCTCCTGCATGATGGGCGTGCGTGTATCCATGTGCTCGGTGCCGGCGGCGTACTCCTCCGTCGAGTGATCCGCACCGTGGTCGTCGCCGTGTCCCCCTACCGCGAGAGTGATGTAGATGAGAGAGAGGAGCGCGAACACCAGCGCCTGGATCAAACCGAAGAATATCTCCAACGCAAGGAACAGCGACGGGACGGCAGCGGCGAAGAAGAACCCGATAAACGTGGTGACCGCGACATACGACAACGCGAGCATCACGGTCACCAGCACCTCGCCCGCGAACACGTTCGCGAAGAGTCGCACGGAGAGCGAGAGTACCCGCGCGAACTCGTCGATGATGGTGAGCGGATTCGGCAATATGCGCACCGGACCGGTCTTGATGAAGTACTCCTTCAGGTGACCAAAGAAGCCGTGAGCGGCAAAGCCGGCGACCTGCACTATCACTATCGTCAGCAGCGCCATCGCCAGTGTCATGTTGTAGTCCGCGTTAGGCGCTCGCAGCAGCGGGTAATCGTGACCGTGGGTGTGCCACGTGATCGTGCCTATTCCGGGTAGCAGTGCGAACCAGTTGGCTACTAGGATGTATATGAAGAGGGTGCCGATCAGCGGGAAGATTATGCGTCCGACCCGCCTGCCAGCCGCTCCCTCAACTAGGCCGAGCAGCCCTTCGATTACGCTCTCCAGGAGGTTCTGCCGCCTGCCCGGAATCAGCTTCAAGCCACGCGACATCCAGAAGGCCAGTGCGGAGACGAGCAGCACCACCAGCACCGTCGTGAGCATCGAGTTTGTGATGTGCAGGGGGCCGATGGTGAACAACTCTTCGGGCGCCGGCCCGGGCCTGTGATACGGGGTTCCGAGTAGAGTATCCTCGCCCTCTTCCTCCTGGAGGAGGATGCGTCCTACGGGCGAGTTGACAAGGCCCAGGTAAGCGGTCGTTAGTGACATCTAGCGCGGCTCCCGTACGTTGTCCATTTACGTTCCGTTCCTGCTGTCCCTCGACGTGCGGAAAGAGACGAGTTTGTAGAGTGTGAAGGTAGCAAGTACCAGGCCGAGAAGAATACCCACAATCAGAAAGATGGGCTTTGTGCCGAGCCTGTCGTCCAGGAATAGACCACCAGCGACCCCTGCCACCAGCGGGACTGCGATGGAGAACCCCATCTGAGTCGCCAGTGCGAACGCCCGCAATGTAGAGCGGTCTACTCCCAAGAAGGCTCCCTCACAGGCAAAGAGTATAGCACGCCGTCAAAGAGTGCCACAACTTCCGCCCTTAATATACCACTTTGTGAGATTTTTCACAATGTCGCGAGGCGAGTAGTAGGGGCGGAGTGGAGCCCACCTGTGGAGGGACACTGCGAGTCATGGGAACCACATCACGTGTCCTAGCAGGAGCCTATCGTCAATGCGTGTCGAGGTTAGCGGTGAATGCCGTCAGCACCCTATACCAGCGCACACTGCGTTACAGGACTGGTGCGTTGCCTCTGGAAGCCGAGGTTCAGACGCCGGCCGGGGTGTACTGTCTGCCGGCAGCCGCGTACTCACCTTCTCGTGCAAGTGGCAGCACCTGCTGTTCTCCGTCGAGCACCACGTCCTTCGCCGCTCCCATGAAGCCAAGGAACAGCGGATGGGGCCTCGTCGGGCGGCTCTTGAACTCCGGATGGAACTGCGAGCCGACGAACCACGGATGGTCGCGCAACTCCATGATCTCCACGAGCCGGCCGTCCGGCGAGAGCCCGCTGACGCACATCCCATGGCGCTCCAGCAGGTCTCTGTACTCGTTGTTGAACTCGAAGCGATGACGGTGCCGCTCGTGTACGACCGGCTCGCCATACGCCTCGGCGGTGCGTGTGCCATGCACCAGCTGACACGGATACGATCCCAGTCGCATGGTGCCGCCCATATCCTCCAGCCCCTTCTGCTCTTCCATCAGGCTGATGATAGGGTGCGGAGTGGCCGCGTCTATCTCCGTGGTGTTTGCCCTTGCCAGCCCGCAGACGTGCCTGGCGAACTCAATCGTCATCATGTGGAGGCCGTAACACAGACCAAGGTACGGGATACCATTCTCCCTCGCGTGCCGGGCAGCGGCTATCTTGCCTTCGACACCGCGAGCCCCGAAACCACCGGGGACTACAATCCCCGAGACTGATCTAAGACGTGCCGCCACGTCGGCGCCTTCGAGAGTCTCGGCGTCTATCCAATCTATGTCCACCTGGAGGTTATGCGCGAGACCGGCGTGACGGAGGCTCTCAGCCACGCTCAGGTAGGCGTCGCGGAGCTCGGTGTACTTGCCGACCAGCGCTACGCGGACGCTCTCTTTCGGTGTGTGGATGCGCTCCACCAGGTCGCTCCACTCCTGAAGTCTGGGCATGGAGGCGGGCAGGCGAAGTTTGTTGACGACGTAGGAGCCGAGGCCCGCCTCCTCCAGCATCTGAGGCACGGCATAGATCGTCGACGCGGTCTCCATAGGGATCACGGCCTCACGGTCGAGGTCCCCGAACAAGGCTATCTTCTGCCTTATCTCCTCGCTCACTGGCTGGTCTGAGCGGCAGATTAGTACGTCGGCGTTTATGCCTATCCTGCGCAGCTCGTTCACGCTGTGCTGCGTCGGCTTGGTCTTGAGCTCGCCGGTGGCCCCGATGTGCGGGAGCAGGGTCAGGTGGATGTACAGCACGTTGTCCCGTCCGGCTTCGCGACGCATCTGCCGGATCGCTTCGAGGAAGGGAAGCCCTTCGATATCGCCTACCGTGCCTCCCACCTCGACTATCACGGCGTCGGCGGGATGGCCGCGCGTAGGCGTTGCGTCCGCGACACCCCAGATCCGGCGCTTGATCTCATTCGTGATGTGGGGTATGACCTGGATCGTGCCGCCGAGAAAGTCACCCCGGCGTTCCGCGGCAAGCACGTCGCGGTATATCTGCCCGGTCGTTACGTTGCTCTCCCGCGACAGGTTTACGTCGATGAAGCGCTCGTAGTGTCCCAGGTCGAGGTCCGTTTCGGCCCCGTCATCCGTAACGAACACCTCCCCGTGCTGGAACGGAGACATGGTGCCCGCGTCGACATTGATGTAGGGGTCGAGCTTCTGCGCGGAGACGGTAAGCCCCCTGCTCTTGAGTATGCGGCCGAGAGCCGCTACCGCGATCCCCTTGCCCACGGAACTCGCTACCCCGCCTGTTACGAAGATGAACTTCGACATTACACTGCCCCCTTCCAGTCATCGCTCCGCGACGGTTGCCTATGCCGGCCTTGGCGAGAGTACACGAACCTGCAGTGTGTCGGGTAGGTCCGACTTGCGTATGGAAAGCCTGTCCTCCGCCTGAAAGTCGGAGAGCCCCATCTCCTTCACGAAGTGCTCCACGCCTTCGAGGCCCTCCTGTCCCTCCGCGGTCCTGTAGTGCATCGGCACCACGACCAGCGGCTCGAGCTGCGCAATAACCTCAGCTGCCTGCTCAGGCCCCAGCGACTTGCCACCGCCGACAGGCACCAGCAAGATGTCGACGTTACTCATGAGGTCCGCCTGCTCGGCAGAGAGGGCATGACCAAGATCGCCCAAATGCGCAAGCACCATTCCCTCGCTCTCCAAAATGTAGACGGTGTTTCGACCGAGCTTCTTGCCGGCCTCCGAGTCATGGTACGTGCGCACACCAGTAAGAAACAAGCCGCTTATCTCATACTCACCGGGTCCCGACACCACCTTCGGTGCAGGATCGCCCTTGACGGCCGCGGCGTTGCTGTGGCCAGGATGCTCGTGACTGATGGTTATGATGTCGGCTTTCGGCCTGCCCAGCTCCAGTCCCCGTATCTTGGTGTACGGGTCCATCAGCACGGTTGCGTCCTTGCTCCTCACACGGAAGCAGGAGTGTCCCATCCAGGTTATATCCAAGTTACGTACCCCCGGCGCCGTAGCGCTTCCCCTGTTGGTAAAAATATCAGATAGAGGGCCCCGTATCGCTATCCACCGTCCTCATCGGAGTCCGGTCCCTCTCCGCTGCTCTCTTGCCAGACCAGCCTGACCACCCGCGCGGAAGTATCGAAACCGAATCCCTGCCGGGCTAGTAGGCCCCCTAGCCGTCGCTGAAACGTGGGGTAGTCGGTCCCCGCCAGCGACCGAAGCTTCTTCCTCGCGACCCGGAGGGCTGCCTCATCCTCCTCGGCGGGCAGCTCCTCCTCGATCACCGTCTGTACTGTTTCCCGATCGACGCCCTTCTGAAAGAGCTCGTGACGGATACGACGCGCGCCCATCGGCTTGAACTGCTCGCGATTGCGCACCCAGAACCGGGCGAAGTCCACGTCGTCAACGTAACCCAAGTCCCGCACACGGTCCACCGCCTCGCGCGCAAGTTCAGCCTCGTAGCCCTTCTGGGCGAGCCGCCTGAGTAGCTCCGCCTCGGTCCTGGGGCGGTAACCGAGCAGACGCACGCACGCCTCGACCGCCTTGCCAACCTCGTCGCGCCGTAGCACGTTCGCAAGAGTCTCCGCGGGTATCTCGGCACCCTTGCGCAGGTCAAGCTCTAGCGCGAGCAGCGCGTTGAGGCTAAAGGCGAACTTGCCGTCCACAAAGACGTTGACCCGCTCGGGGTCTCTCTTCTGTGGCTCGACGGCCGAGACCACGACAACCGTCCCCTCATCCGGGCTAAAAGAGGGGCGGGGCCCCAACCGGAAGTTCCTCCCGGTTCTCTCGGAGCCCCGCCCATCGGAGTCGCGTTGTCTAGCTCGACGATCCGTCCGCTGCACCATCCACACCCATCACGAGCCGGTCGCCCACGCCCGCGCTCTTGATACGGTCCTCAATGTCCTGGGCAATCGCCGGGTTCTGCCTGAGGAATTCCTTGGCGTTCTCGCGGCCCTGTCCCAGCCGGTCGTCGTCCAGATAGATGAAGGCTCCGCTCTTTCGCAGGATGCCCATTGTGAGGCCTACGTCAATAAGGTTGCCTTCCTTCGAGATGCCCTCATTGAACATGATGTCGAACTCGGCAACGCGAAACGGCGGCGCGACCTTGTTCTTTATCACCTTGACGCGGATGCGGTTGCCCACGGAGTCCGAACCCTGCTTGATCGTCTCCGCCTTGCGGATCTCCATTCGCACGGAGGAGTAGAACTTCAGTGCGTTGCCGCCGCTCGTCGTCTCGGGGTTGCCGAACATCACGCCGATCTTCATACGTATCTGGTTGATGAATATGAGCGAGGTGTTCGACTTGCTGACTGCGCCGGTCAGCTTACGCAACGCCTGGCTCATCAGGCGCGCCTGCAGACCGACGTGGCTGTCGCCCATCTCACCCTCGATCTCCGCCCTGGGAACGAGCGCGGCCACGGAGTCCACGACCACCACGTCTATACTGCCGGATCGGACGAGCGTCTCGGCGATCTCAAGCGCCTGCTCCCCGGTGTCCGGCTGCGAGATGAGCAACTCGTCCAACTGGACGCCGCACTTCTGTGCATACAGAGGGTCAAAGGCGTGCTCCGCGTCGATGATGGCCGCGGTGCCGCCCAGTTTCTGAGCCTCGGCGATGATGTGCTGGGCGAGCGTGGTCTTGCCTGAGGACTCCGGCCCGTAGATCTCAATCACGCGCCCACGAGGTATGCCGCCAATGCCCAGCGCCATGTCGAGGGCAATAGCGCCAGTCGGTATTGCGTCAATCGCCATCTTGGGTGAGAACTCGCCCATCTTCATGATGGAGCCACTGCCGAAGGAGCGTTCTATCTGCGCGATCGCGCTCTCAAGTGCCTTGGTTCGGTCGCTCATCTACCACCTCTTCTGCGTGCGCCTTCTGCGTGCGCGTTAATAGAAAATATGTTCTAGTCCGACACTCGATTTTAGCCCTTTTTCGGTGCCGGTGTCAATGAGAAATGCCGTTACCGGCAGCCTCAGAACACCGCTATTGGCACCACCATTATTATCCACTAGCAGCCCCCTTATGCGACCTGCTAAGCGGGCTCGCCTGCCCATTGACCGTGCCCCGAAGCATCGCATTATTGCCGGATGAAACTGTACGTGGCGCCCACGCCGGAGGCTCCACCGGACTGCTCTCGTGCTAAGATACCGGAATGGAAACGCAGCTGCTCGGCTCCCCATTTGCGCTCGGGCTCCTGCTGATGCTGGTCGGGCTGGTCGGTGTCTTCGTACCGTTCATGCCCGGCATCCCAGTCATGCTACTCGGCGCCTTCATCTACTCCTGGCTCACTGACTTTGACATCCTCACCTGGCCGTGGCTCACTCTCCTCTCACTCCTCACGATCGCGTCACTCGTTGTGGACTTTCTCGCCGCCGCCTGGGTCAGCCGCAAGATGGGAGCTTCAAGACCAGGCGCCTGGGGCGCGCTCGTCGGCGGGCTGATCGGCATTGTCCTCTTCGGGGCATGGGGCGCGCTACTCGGCGGTGTGGGAGGCGCGGTCGCCGGCGACCTGCTAGTCAACCGCCCGCTTCGCGCCGCGCTGCGCTCCGGCACGGGCGCGGTGATCGGATTCGCGATCGCGCTGATCGCGGACCTCTTCTTTGGCCTCTCGATCCTCGGTATCTACCTGCTGATCGCCCGCTGAGTAGCAACCGGACAGAGGCTGTCGGATAATCGCCACAGGCGCCTGCCTGGTCAGGTGACATTCCGTCGGCGCCAGCTGGAACGTTCGGAGAGCCGCCCTTGCGCAACCTGATGGCACTACTGATGACGTGCCCGGCCGAGAATCTCTCGGGCGTCGCGGATGCCTGGAGCATAGAGCTACCTCGTGTTTCCAGGTCCCAGCAGGCGGCCGCCCTGAGCCGGGAGATGCTCCGCGATGCCTCCGCCCACCGCCTCTGGGACAGCCTCGATGAAGACTCCAGGACCCTCTTGACAGCTTTCGCCACGGAGCCGGAACAGAAGCTCTCAAGCACAGGCATCACGGCTGACGATCCTTCCCTTCGTGCATGCCTTAGGGCAGGTATTCTGTGGGCGTCCGAGGAGAGCGAGCGCGAGGGCGGCCTCCTCTCGCTGCATCTCCCTCAAGTGCCCGACCCTGCGCTCATCCTGCCCCCTGAGTTGCAGAGACTCCTCAACCGGCTGTTAGCCGATGTGCGTGAGGGTGATACCAGCACGCTGCCGCTCGAGGAACAGCTCACACGGCTCGGCACCGGCGAGTTGGAGAACCTGGCGGCGTACTGGGGTCTCGCGTCCGAGCCAGGCTCCTACACTCGGGACGAGCTAGTCGAGTCGCTGCTTGGGCGAATTAGCAACGCGCCCACCCAGCAGGTTGTCGCAGAGGCGGCCGAACCGGCGCGCCAGCTATACGCTGCTCTCGTTGAGGCGGGGGGCTGTGCTCCTACGGTGCAGGTGGGCGAACGGGCAGGACTCCACCCGTCCGTGCTACGCGATGCCGTGGGCGACCTGGGTGACCGCCTGCTCGCGCTCGAGATGTACGACGGCGAATGGAAGCTGTACCTACCTCAGGGCCCAGTGCATGCGCTGCCACAAGGTGGAAAGCTACGCGCAGAACCCGAGCGGGCGACGGCTCCTACCCGCCACGTCCCTGCCCCCGCCTGGGCTTGCGCCTGGGACCTTCTCAACCTGTCGCGCGCCTTCGAGTTGCGCGACATACCATCGCCCGAACCAGGCGAGCTCCCACGCCCCTTTTTCGAGTCCTGGGAAACGGCCCTCCTGGCGCGACCCGCCGATCCCCACGCAAACCTTCGGTTCCTGCTTGCGGCCGCCGAAGGGCTTTCGCTGGTAGAGAGACGTGACGGCGTGGTCAAACCAGCGCCAAGGTGCAGACAGTGGGCGGAAAGCACGCTCGAGCGCCAGTCGCGGCAGTTGGTAGTACAGTGGGTGGAGGCGGGTCTGCCAGGGGAGGGAAGCGCGCTAGCAGGCGCCGCAGGCTTCAGAAACGACCCGAACACGCTGAAGAGCGCGCGTCACACTGTCCTCGAGCACCTGGCGGCGTGCGAGCCTGAAACGTGGTACTCAGTTGAAAGTCTGATCGCTACCATCCGTACAAACAACCCCCACATCTTGAGACCCCAGAACCGGCTCATGCGCGACCTCGGCGCTGCCGGCGCCCGGAAGGCTCTGGAAGACTGGCGGGACGTAGAAGGCAGGTGGATCAAGGAGGCTGTTCTCGGCCCGTTGAGTTGGACCCACGTTGTCGAGTCAGCAGCGGAGCCCGAGCCGCTCTTCAGGGTCACGCCGGACGGTGCGTGGCTCTGCGGAAGGGTGCCGCGACCGCCGTCCGTCTCCACGCCGCCCAGGGTGGAGGTCAGCGAGGAAGGGCGCATACGCGTCACCAACCCGGACTCCCGACTAATCTGGGCGCTCGCGTGCTTCGCCCGGCCGGCACGCTCAGGGGGCCACCCTCTCTACCTCGTGGATCGCCGCAGCATCGCACGAGCGCGCTCCGCCGGAATGCCTCCCTCGGAAGTCGTCGCCCTCCTGCGTCGCTATGCCTCTGACGGAGCGCCCCCGAAGTTGATAGCAGCCATCTGGGAGTGGGGGCGAGAACCCCACCGCATCGAGGCCAGACCGACACTTCTGGTGTCATGCGAGACGGAGGCAGGCGTTGAGGAGCTGCTCAGCTCCCCAATCGTGCGTTCGCACAGTCCAAGGAGGGTTGGGGAGCGCGAGGTACTGCTTGTGCTGGGAGCCGACAACCTCACTGACGAGGCACAGGTGTTGATCGGACGGCTTACCCGTAGCGGACTCTTCGCCGCCCAGCAACCCAGCTAGGCAGGGGAGCCTGCGAGCAATTCGGCTGCACGAGCCAGACGCTCCAGGGTGCGTTCCCGCCCGAGCACTCGCATCGTCTCGAAGAGGCCGGGCGAGACCGTCCTGCCCGTCACAGCCACGCGTAGCGCCATGAAGAGCGGTCCGGCCTTCAGTCCGAGCTCCTCCGCCAGCGACCTCATCGCCACCTCCATCTCGGCCTCTTCCCAGCCGGGCAGCGCCTGCAGGCGTTCCTGTGCTCGGCTCAACACATCGCGGGTCTCCTCGGCGGACAGCTTCTTCACCGCGAGCACATCCAGCGACAGATCTGGCTCTCGGAAGAAGAACTCCGTTAGCTCCCCTACCTCCGAGAGGAGCTTCAGCCGCTCCTTGACGAGGGCGACTACCTGCTCCACGTACTCGCGTGGGGTTTCGTCCGCGACGAGTCCGTCATCCCGCAGGTACGGCATGCATCGGTCGGTGACGTCCGGAAGGCTCAGGATGTGGTTGATGTAGTAACCGTTCATCCATTCCAGCTTTGCCCGGTCGAATATCGCCGCCGACGGGCTCACGCGCGGTATGTCGAAAAGCTGTATCAGCTCTTCCACGCTGTAGATCTCGCGGTCGGCGCTGTACGATGCGCCGAGCAGCGCGAGGTAATTGAAGAAAGCTTCTCTCACTATGCCCATCTCGCGAAACTCGACGGCGGCAGTTGCCCCGTGTCGCTTCGCCAGACGTGCGCGGTCGGGCGCGAGTATGAGTGGGTAGTGCGCGTACAGCGGGGGGCTCCAACCGAACGCCTCGTATAACAGCCTGTCGCGCGCGGCGGAGCTAATGAACTCCTCGCCTCGCGTTACATGAGATATCTCCATCAGGTGGTCGTCCACCACGACCGCGAAGTGGTACGTTGGGTAACCGTCGCTCTTGATGCACACGAAGTCACCCACCCCCGCGTTCTGGTAGGTAACCGGGCCACGCACAAGGTCCGTGAACGTGGTGGTGCCTTCTAGCGGGGAGGCGAAGCGGACGACGCTGGGCTGACTTGATGCCTCCAGGGCCCTCTTCTCTTCCTCTGAGAGGTATCGGCACCTTCGGTCGTAGCCGGTTGGCTGTCTGCTTGCCTCCTGCTGCCTGCGTAGCTCCGCAAGCCGCTCCTCCGTGCAGTAGCATCGGTACGCCTTGCCTTCGGCCAGCAACTGCTCGGCGTGCTGGTGATACTTGTCCAGCCGCTCCGATTGTACGTAGGGACCGAATGGCCCACCCTTCTCCGGACCCTCATCCCAGTCGAGCCCTACCCAGCGCAAGGTGTCCATCATATTCTCCACCGCGCCGGGTACCATCCTCGACCGATCAGTGTCTTCGACGCGAAGGATGAACGTGCCGCCGTGGTGGCGCGCCAGCAACCAGTTGAAGAGGGCCGTGCGGACGCTGCCGACGTGAAGGTATCCGGTTGGGCTGGGGGCCATACGGACGCGGAGGGAGGAACCAGTGGAACTCAATACACACCTCGGTTGAATGGGACTGAAGGTGACAGGCGGCCTGTCGCGAGACCTGCAATTATAGCCGTCGGCCATACGTACACTCAACGAGGATGCGTTCCCGACCGTTTGTCACCATGTTCCGGTCATGCAACTCTTCACCGCGTCTGCGAGGTTGAAAGGAGTAATATAGGGCTACCGGCAGCACGTGCACGGCAGACGGAACGGAGGTCAACCATGACGGGAAAAGGGCTCGCCATCGTGGGGCTGGGCATAGCGGCCGCGGCGGTCGGGAGGCGACTTCTCGCCGCTTCGGTCAGTATGCGTCGGCTGCCGCACGAGAGTGAGACAGAGGAGAGTTACCACTCAGCCGGAACTCGCATACTGATCCTCGGAGCGGGATTTGGAGGCATTGCCACCGCGCTCGAGCTCGACAAACGGCTCGAGGCACGCACGGACACGAGCATCCTCGTAGTGGACAAGGACAACTCCACCTTGTTCACACCACTACTCTGGACCGTCGCGGATGGCCGATCCAATCCGAGCAACATCGTCGTCCCAGTACGTGCGTTCCAGAGAGGACGTCGCTTCCACCTGCTGCAGGCGGAGGTCGAGAAGATAGACCTCGACTCACGGCAGGTTCACACCTCGGCCGGGACGCGTCCCTACGACTACCTCGTCATAGCGCTAGGTAGCGTGACGACCGTGCCCGACCTGCCCGGCGTGCGGGAGCACTCGCTCATCTTCCAGTCCCCCGCCGATGCACTGCAGCTGCGCAACCACCTCATAGACGCGCTCGAAGCTGCTCACAACAGCCAGGACCCGAAGGAGGACGCGGAGTGGCTCACCTTCGTCGTGGGCGGTGGGGGCGACACCGGCGTTGAGCTTGCCGCGACGATCAGCGACTACCTTAGCTCCGGGCTCTTGTCACAGTACCCCTGGCTGGAGGACGCGCCTGTCCGAGTTGTCGTCGCCGGACGAGCCGATCGACTGGTACCTATGAGCGACCCGAAGAGCTCAGAAGCAGTGCGGAGGGAGCTCGAGGAGTCGGGGGTCGAGGTGCTGACCGGCGTCTCGATCGAGTCGGCCACGGAACGCTCGGTGCGCACGTCCAAGGGTGATATCCCCGCTCGCACCCTTTTCTGGGCGGCCGGCACAGCGGCGCCTTCCGTCGTTTCCGACCTGCCCGTCGAGCATGCCCGCAACGGATCACTCATCGTTGACGACCATCTCCGCCTACCGGGGCGCCCCGAGGTGTATGCCGTCGGTGACTCTGCCTGGTCTGTTGACCCACGCACCGGCATGGGTGTGCCGCCCACCGCCCAGGCAGCGGAGCATGAGGGCCGGTACGTTGGGCGCGCCATAGCCGCCGCAATAAACGGCATTCCCACAAAGCCCTTCCGGTTCCGACCGCTGGGCCATATGGCGCTGCTGGGGCGAGGGACGGGTGTCGCTCAGGTAGGGCCTCTCACGCTCACGGGCCCGCCCGCCTGGCTCATGTGGCATTCGTACTACCTGTCTCACATCCCCTCATGGCGCAACCGCATCCGCCTGCTCCTCGACTGGCTGCTGGCCGGACTCACTGGCCGAGAGACGAGTCAGCTTCGGCTTGAGACGAGGTCAGGCAGCGGGGAGACTACCCGGCTGTAGCGAAGGCCATGGGAGGGTCGGAGCGCCTGCCTGGTGGCATTTTTCACGGTTTGACAGCCGGCGCGAGGGCTACCTATAATCGGGCAACTACGGGGCCTTACCGACAGCTTGATCAAAGGGCGGAGGGAGACCTCCGCCCTTCCCGCGACCCGCCGGTCGCCTTCTAGAAGGAGCCTTCATGCGGCGTTCCACCCTATACGCTCTAATCGCCATCCTTGCGCTTACCGCCTTTGCCGGCTACGTGGACCTCCCCGGCACCCGCTCGGTGCTTGGGCGGAACGTTGAGGCCGTGGAAGGGCTCGACCTTCAGGGCGGACTGCAGGTACTACTCAGGGCCAGGCCTGGCTCGGCGGAGAGCTTGCAGAGGCAAGGCAAGAGCCTCAACACAGCCATGGAGGATGCGCGCGGCATTATCGAGAATCGTGTGAACGCCCTCGGTGTATCGGAGCCTCTGATTCAGCGGCAAGGAGCCGACAGAATCGTGGTCGAGCTCCCCGGCATCAAAGATCCCGAGCGCGCGATCCAGACATTCAAGAGCACAGGGCTCCTAGAGTTCGTTGACGCGGGCGATCAACCCCTTCCCGAGGGCACTCTGGTGAACACCACGCAGGGTCCAGCTACTTCCGCTCAGGCGACTACCGCTGGTACCACGCCAGCAGCAGATGGGACGCCAGAAACGGTGAAGCCCGCCGAGGGCACCCCAGCCGCGGCCGGCAGCACGCCCGCAGCAGGCGCAACTCCCGCCCCCGCCGGTACTGCGGGGCAACCACCAGCGGCACAGGGACCGACGTACCGGACCGTAATGACCGGAACCGATATCGCGAGCGCCACCGCGGGCATCCAGCAGCAGGGCGGCGCGCCCGTGGTGGACTTCAAGCTGACAAGCGCGGGCGCGAAGACCTTCGCCGACTTCACAAGCGCGAACGTGAACAAATACCTCGCCATCGCGGTTGACAAGAGGATAATCAGCTCCCCGCAGATACAGGGGGCTATCACCGGCGGCCAGGGCCAGATTACAGGTGTGACCAGTCGGGAGGCCCAGGACCTCGCCCTTCAGCTGCGCTACGGCTCCCTGCCGGTTGCGCTAGATGTCGAGAGCTCGACCACCGTAGGTGCGACCCTCGGCCGCGACTCAATAGAGCGGAGCATAACGGCGGGCCTGATCGGTGTGCTCGCGGTGGCCCTCTTCATGATCCTCTACTACCGGCTACCCGGTTTCATCTCGGTACTTGCTCTCGCTGTCTATAGCCTGCTCACGTTCGCCATATTCAAGCTGGCTCCGGTAGTGCTGACCCTCGCCGGTATCGCCGGCTTCGTCCTCTCCATCGGCATGGCGGTGGACGCGAACGTCCTGATCTTCGCGCGCATGAAGGAGGAGCTGCGCCGGGGCCGCTCGCTGGTGCAGGCGGTGGACGCGGGCTTTCGGAATGCATGGCCGTCTATCCGCGACAGTAACATCTCGACGCTGATCACCTGCGTCATCCTGTTCTGGTTCGGTTCCCAGTTCGGCGCCAGCGTGATCCGCGGCTTCGCGCTTACACTGGCGATCGGCGTGCTTGTTAGCATGTTCACCGCCATTACCGTCACTCGCACGTTCCTGCGGGTGGTCACAGCCTTGCCCGTCGCTCGGAACATCTGGTACTGGGGCATAGGACGTAGCGAGGCAGGCGGTGCCGCGGCCCGGCCCGCGACCGGCCCGGCGCTCGGTGGCACGCGGCCCAGGTAACGCGCTGAAGCGAATAGACAGCTTAATTAGTAGGAGCCATCCTTTTGTTCGACATCGTTAAGTACAGGTACTGGTTCTTCCTTTTCTCCTTACTCCTGATCATTCCTGGCACCATCTTCCTGATAACGGATGGGCTCCGGCTAGGAATCGACTTCAGGGGTGGTACGAGCTGGCAGGTCGAGTTCGAGCGGCCAGTAAGCCTGGAGGCAGTACGTAGCACTCTTCAGGATGCCGGCTATCCCGCAACCGTGCAGAGCTTCGGCGAGACAGCGACGGGAGACACGAGCCGCGGTATCTCTATTCGCCTCCAGGAGATACAGCAGGACGCACCTCAGAAACAACAATTAGAGACGCTGATGAGGGAGCGACTTGGCCCCTTCTCCGAGCGACAGTTCCAGACCGTGGGCCCCGCCGTGGGGCGGGAGGTGGCCCAGAGAAGCATCCTTGCAATCGCAGCCGCCTCACTGGGCATCCTGCTGTACATCGCGTTCGCATTCCGCAAGGTGAGGCACCCGTTCCGCTATGGAGCGTGCGCCATCCTGGCGATGCTCCACGACGTGCTGGTCGTGCTGGGTGTCTATGCGATCCTTGGCAGGTTCTTCGGCACCGAGGTTGACGCCTTGTTCGTCACGGCACTGCTGACCGTGATCGGCTTCTCCGTCCACGACACGATAGTAGTGTTCGACCGTATACGCGAGAATCAGCTACGCCGTGTCGGTGAGAGTTTCAGCAGCGTGGTGAACTACAGTCTCGTGCAGACGCTGGTGCGTTCCATCAACACGTCCATCACTGTGTTGCTTACCCTTACCGCCCTGTACCTCTTTGGTGGCGTCACCATAAAGAACTTCGTGCTGGCTCTGCTGATTGGCATCGCGAGCGGCACTTTCAGCTCGATCTTCAACGCGAGCATGCTGCTCGTGGTGTGGGAGAACGGCGAGTGGAGCCGATTCTTCGGCCGTCGGCGCCCGGCCAGCCCGGCAACGGCTGGGTAGATAGCAGCGAACCGCTGCCATGTTGATTGTGAGGCTGCGCAGCATGGCTGGTACTACCCTCCACACCATACCGTGCGTGAGGGATATGAAGGCATCCTTGTTCTTGCCTGTCGAACCTAGGCAGCCCCTCTAGCAGCATGATTGCGCTACTCCGGCGCAGACCCATTGATGTTGGGGGGATTGCCCACCGCCGGCCGTGATGGCGCCTGACCGGTTGCCCTCACGACTGCGCCTCATCAGTTGCGACGTATGCCTCACATTACGACATGCAACGGCACGCTTGACAATCCGGCGAACGTACCTTTAACGTTGGGAGCAGATTGGGGATAGTTTGCTGAGGGGTGGCCGGACTCCTAGTCGAACGGCAGCGAGATAGCCGACCTATTAGCCGTACAGGGTCACGGATCTGCCTACGTCCACCAGCACGCCTCCCTTTGTTGCGGCATACTGAGCGGTACAAATCCACTGAGTCATCTGAGCTGATCCATGGATTCCGCGTAGTTCCATAGTGGCCGGGATATTAGGCTGCGATAGACCGTGTGTTCTCCTTCCCAACGGCGTAATGGCCGAGAGGCTTGTCGTGGTCGGACCCCATTTGTGCCAAACCACATATGAGAACGAGGGCGTAATCATCTACCGAGCAATGAGGTGAACAAACAGACACAGGCGTTGAACTCGAAACTTTCTCCCCAGCCAGCGGTCCCGGAAGAAGCCAACAATACACCGACCGACTGCGCTCAGAAACTCGTAGGACTTCCCCGTTGGGTCCGCCACCACCAGTGGTTGCTCAGCGCTACGGTGGGACTTGTCGCTTTCCTGTCCTACCTCAATACGCTGGCCCCGACTGTGCTAGCTACCGACTCCGGTAGGTTCCAGGCGCGGGCTTACGTTCTTGGCATCGGGCACCCGACCGGTTACCCCACATACATCATGCTGGGTAAGCTCTTCACCTTCCTGCCCATTGGTGATGTTGCCTACCGAGTGAACCTCTCTTCGGCCGTGTACGCTGCTGCCTCGGTTGTGACGTTGTACTACATAGTGCTACGGCTGTGTGGCTGGTTCCCCGCCGTCGTTTCCGCGTTCGCTTTCGCTTTCAGCCAGTCCTTCTGGCGGATGGCAGTGGTAGCCGAGGTTTACACCCTCAACGTACTCTTCCTTGCTGCAACGCTGCTCGCGCTCCTACTCTGGCGGGACCGGCGCAACGATCGCTACCTGCTGCTCGCCGCGTTTCTAGCAGGGTTGGCGCTTACCAATCACCTCACTAGCGGTCTGCTGATACCGGCTGGAGGGGTGTTCGTGTTGCTGACGCAGTGGCGGACGCTTGTCAATTGGCGCTTGCTCGTGAAGATGGCGCTCTGCTTCCTCCTTGGATTGACCCCGTATCTCTACCTGCCGATACGTGCCTTGATGAACCCGCCTCTCAACTACGGTAATCCGTCCACACTCGACAACTTCGTTACCCTGGTCACGGGAAGGCAGTTTCAGGGGCAAATGTGGATATTCGGCTTAACAGAACTGCCAGACCGCCTGACCATGTATTGGAGCCTGCTGCAGAAGCAGTACCATCCTCTCCTACTCATACTCGGTCTGCTTGGACTCGTCGGCGGCTGGAGAATGGCGAGGGCAGCGTGGGGCTTCATCCTCGTGCTGTACGCGGGGAACCTCATCCACGCGCTGGAGTACGACATTAGGGACATCTTTGTGTACTTCATACCGACGTACTTTTCCATCGCAGTGTGGGTAGGAGCGGGGTTGCGCCTGTTGATGCTCGCAACGGGAGTGGCACGTCCCTCCTTACACCTCTTGGAAACGGGAATCGTCGGTGTGGCGTTACTGCTGGTCCTAGGACGGACGTGGGATGCCCACCATAGCGTGGTAGATGCGAGCGGCATGTACCAATGGCGGAACCTGATCGAAAGGGTCGCTGACCTACCCCAGGGCTCAGTCGTGTACGACACTCAGAACACAACTCCGCTACAGTACCTCACACACGTCGAACGGCGTCGGCTCGATCTGACAGTCAAACAGGTTCGCACATCGACCGTGATTGAACAGCTCGACTCAGATTTCCGAGAGAGACGCCAGGTGTACTTCCTACACGATAACTATGCAAACCTTCTTCGACGGCATGGGTATATTTTGCAACGGAGTTCAGGACTCTGGAGGGTTAGCAGGCCCCCGGATCAGGCGACGAGCCAGCCACCGCCTCGAGTCGCCCGCTCCCGCGTGGGTACCTGCTCGGCCACGTATCACTGGTACAGTCCTGGACCACTTTGCCGCTCAGCACAAAGGCTCTCGCAGAGCTGGGCAGGCTGATTCACCACAGGCCTACCGGGTCCGGATACAGCCATCTATTGACGTGACCAATTTGCCGCGCAACGGACTGTTATCACTAGACTGACAAATTGGCCCACTTGCATCCGCCGAATCGTAGTATGAGACTAGCGTGGAAGGCGGCACCATTCCCACACCTGACAGCCCGTCCAATCCCAGACAGGCGCTCCAGCAAAGACCCGTCGCGGACGTGAGCGGCCAATCGCCACGTACGCCGGGACGCGCAGGAAGCTCGCACCTCCTCTGCTATACGACGGGATGTCGCCCAGTCATACGGGCCGGCTATGGTAGAATAGGCTTCAGCTTGAGCTTGGCGCGTCCGCCCACGGGCGCGCTTTGTTACGTGTACGAGATGAGGAGATGAATGGAACAGGAAGTCCTTTGGGCGGTAATCATCTTTGGAAGCGGCATCATAGGGATCATCTTCGCCCTGATGATGGCAAGGTACGTCCTGAGTCGTGATACCGGCACGCCGGAGATGAAAGACATAGCCGACACGATCTACGAGGGCGCCGTCGCATACCTCAACAGGCAATACAGGACGATCGGCCTCATAGCTCTCGTCACCTCGGTGATCATCGGGATCCTCATCTCGGTGGTCGGCATAGGACTCGAGAACTACAGCAATGTAAGCGAGGGATGGCGGACCTCCTTCGCGTTCCTGGCTGGCGCTCTCGCTTCGGGCGTATCCGGATACATCGGAATGCTCGTCGCGGTCCGCTCCAACATCCGTACAGCAGCGGCCGCTCGTAGAAGCCTCGGCGAGGCGATGCTCGTGGCGCTTCGCGGCGGCGCGGTGTCAGGCTTCCTGATCGTCGCACTCTCTCTAATGGGCGTGGCGGCCATCTTCTACGCATACAACGGCATGAACGAGCCCGCGCTCGCAGCACGGCTCATCGTCGGCTTCGGCTTCGGGGCGTCTTTCGTCGCACTCTTTGCCCAGTTGGGTGGCGGGATCTACACCAAAGCCGCTGACGTGGGAGCTGACCTGGTGGGCAAAGTCGAGGCCGGTATACCGGAGGATGATCCTCGCAATGCAGCGGTCATAGCCGACCTCGTGGGAGACAACGTCGGTGACTGCGCCGGGCGTGGCGCCGACCTGTTCGAGAGCACCGCCGCCGAGAACATCGGAGCGATGATCCTCGGCGCGGCGATCCTTGGGGCGGCAGGCTCCCAGAACCCGTCGTATATCCTGTTCTCGCTTGTCGTAGGCTCCATCGGTCTGCTCGCCTCCATTATCGGTGTGCTCACAGTACGGCCGAACGAGAACAGCGACCCAATGGCAGCACTGAACCGTGGCTTCGCTGTCACGGCCGTCCTATCGGTTATTGGACTTCTCGCCGCTATCATGCTAATGCTTGACGGAGAGCTGTGGCTCTTCGCGGCAGGTCTTGTCGGCATAGCTACCTCCTTCCTCTTCCTGCTTATCACGCAGTACTACACCGCGACAACGTATCGCCCGGTCAAGAACATCGCGGAAGCGTCCCGCACTGGCCCGGCGACTAACATCATCTCCGGTCTTTCCATAGGTTTCGAGAACACAGCCATGCCGGCACTGGTGATCTCGGTGGCACTCGGTGCTGCGTACTACGCAGGCGTGCAGTCGGCACTGACCGACAGTGCTTTCATCAATGGCGTGTACGGGACCGCAGTGGCGACGATGGGTATGCTGATGAGCGCTGCCTACGTGCTCGCAATGGACGTGTTTGGCCCCATCACCGACAACGCCGGCGGTGTGGCGGAGATGAGCAACCAGCCCGAGGACGTGCGCGCGCGAACCGACGCCCTTGACTCCGTCGGCAACACCACCAAGGCACTCACCAAGGGCTACGCGATTGGCTCTGCGGCTCTGGCCGCCTTCCTACTGTTCAGCGCCTACCTCCAGGAGGCGGACCTCCTAGAGACCGGTGTCAACCTCGCGAAGATGGAGGTCTTCATCGGCGGCTTCCTGGGCGCGATGCTCGTGTTCCTCTTCTCCTCCCTCGCTATCCGGGCCGTCGGGCGCGCGGCTGGCGACATGATCGAGGAGGTCCGCCGCCAGTTCCGGTCGAACCCGGGCATCATGGCGGGGACCGTTCGACCTGACTACGCGCGCGCGGTCGACATCAGCACCCGCGCCGCCCTCCGAGAGATGATGCTGCCGGGCCTGCTGGCAGTCTCCGCCCCTGTCGTCGTCGGCCTCGTGCTGCGCGCCGAGGCGGTAGCGGCGATGCTCATCGTCGGCACGATGACGGGTATCCTGCTCGCGCTCGTGATGAACAACGGCGGTGGCGCCTGGGACAATGCGAAGAAGCTTATCGAGAGCGGCGGGTTGCTGGATGAGAAGGGCGAGCCGGTGGCCAAAGGCAGCCTCACGCACGCCGCTGCGGTCGTCGGTGACACCGTGGGTGATCCGTTCAAGGACACGGCGGGGCCGTCCCTTCACGTACTCATCAAGCTGCTCGCGACGATTACGCTCGTACTGGCGCCGCTCTTCATCGGGGGATAGATCGGCATCCGGCAGTCCGACTTGCCGCGGACGCTAGGGAACCTCGCCCGCCCTCGCGGCGTTATGACAGTAGGCATACCCGTCGCGCGGCGTCGTCTCTGTAGAGGGATGGTGGGTGTGAGCATGGATACCGCACGTGTCCCGACCTGTCCCAAGCTGATTAGTATGGCCACTGGAAAGGCTTGAACCGACCTTGCGTATAGGTATCATAGGCGGCGGCATAGCGGGCCTCTCGGCGGCGCACGAGCTACTGAAGGAAGGGCACGAGGTCGAGCTGTACGAGCGTGCGCCGTACCTCGGTGGACAAGTGGTTACGCTGCCGATAGCGGACACGCGCATAGAGTTCGCCTACCACCACCTCTTCACGAGCGACATAGTCATACAGGACCTGATGGCCGAGCTAGGGGTACTCGACGCCCTGGAGTGGTATCCGTCGAAGGTCGGCTGGTTCAAGGGCGGCAAGATATACCCCTTCATCAGCCCCATTGATCTCCTCAGGTTTCGGCCGCTCAAGCCGTGGAACCGGTTGAGACTGGGGCTTGCAGTCCTATTCCTGCAGAAATACGACAACTGGCGCAAGCTGGAGCGCACCACGGCGGCAGCCTGGATGCGGCGGTGGGCAGGCGCTGATGCATACGAGCAGGTGTGGAAGCCGCTGCTCCGCGGCAAGTTCGGCACCCGCTACGAAGAGATCTCGATGGCGTGGCTCTGGGGAAAAATTCACCTTCGCACTACCTCCCGCAAGAGTCTCAACAAAGAAGTCCTTGGGTATCCTCGCGGGAGCTTCTCCATCATCGTGGACGCGTTGGAGCAGAGTATTCGAGAGAAGGGCGGCGTTATCCACACGGGCGCATCGGTAGAACGAATAGTCACCGAGCCCGAGGACGGATCGGCAGCGCCCCGCGCTACCGGGATTCGTACAGACCTCGGAGACATAGACTTCGACCGCGTCATAGCGACCATACCCTCCAACCGCTTCCTAGCCATCGCGCCTCCAATGGGGGAGGAGTATGAGCGAAAGCTCCGCGCGGGAAGCTACCAAGGCGCGATCTGTATGCTTCTCACTATGAAGCACCAACTCTCCGAGACGTACTGGATGAACATCGGTGAGGAGGACTTCCCCTTCGTCGCTCTGGTTGAGCAGACGAACTTCCTGCCACGCGAGTGGTACGGTGGTAAGCACGTGCTCTACGTCAGCAACTACCTCTCTACGCAGGACCCATACTGGCGGAAAAGCGATGAGGAGCTGATGGAGGCGTACGAGCCCTACCTCAGGCGCATCAACCCGGACTTCAGTCGGGACTGGATCGAGACATGCCGGGTCTTCCGCGAAGCCGCGGCTCAACCAGTGGTCCCGCCAATGTACTCACCGCTCGTGCCGGAACTTCAGACACCTGTCGAGAACCTCATCTTGGCAAACACCACGCAGATTTATCCGGAGGACAGGGGCACGAACTACAGTGTGAGGCTCGGGCAGCAGGCAGCACGGGTTGCTACTGCTCGGTAGGGCGTATGATCGCGGATAGGTGTGTAAATTCATCACCAGCGCGATCCTACTTACAGTGGTAATCGTTAGGTGCCAATTTGATGCTATGGCACGGCAGGCTTCGTCGGAGGGTGTCGGTAGTCATCCAACCTGGTGGAATTGCCCAGACGCAATACTGTAAGAGTTCACAGTCAGGTGGAGTCAAGCAGGGCAAGG
>JADDPT010000083.1 GCA_016781735.1 Rubrobacter sp. | reverse complement strand
CGGTACATCGTTTGAGAAGTCCGGCGCGTATCTGCTAAACTCCGAGCGTTAGACAACCCAGCAGACGCGCCATATGCGGCTGGATTGAGGGAGGAACATGAGCCAGGAAAACCACTCGCTGCTCGCCGACAGGCGCGAGCTTGCGGGCAAGAAGACACGCCGTCTCCGCAAGGAGGGCCTAGTGCCCGCCGTGCTGTACGGCTACCGGGTCGAGCCTACCAGCCTGCAGGTGAGCGCGAAGGAATTTGAGAGCGCCTACAGGAAGACGGGCAGGACGACGCTCCTTGATCTTCAGGTCGAGAGCGCTAGGCCCGTGAAGGTGTTCGTCCAGGACGTGCAGCGGCACCCGATCAGCCACGCGGTTCAGCACGTGGACTTCCACGCGGTGAACCTGCGGGTCGCGGTTGACTCCGAGGTTCCAGTCGTCCTGACCGGCGAGTCACCGGCGGTGAACAACAACCTGGGCGTGCTGGTGCATGGCCTGGATACCGTCACCGTCCACGCGCTGCCGGCAGACCTGCCGAACCACCTGGAGGTATCGATCGAGGGGCTGGAGGAGGTGGACCAGGCGATACACGTATCCGACCTCCACGCCACCGGCACCTACCAGATCACCACTGACCCGAGCGAGTTGATCGCCAAGATTGTCCACCAGGAGATCGAGGCCGAGGAGGAAGCCCTACAGGCTGAGGAGGCCGCCGATGGGGATGAGGCGGACGCCGACACAGCCGCCGGTGACACCGCGGAGTAACACACTCCTGGGTGAGGCAATAAAGGTAAAACCGGAAGGGGCGTTCGATTGAACGCCCCTTCCTCGTGGTTACGTGTCTGGGCAAGGCATCAACCAGCGCCCATGCGTCCGCTGCGGTACGCACGCTCACCGGGGCCGGCGTGGCACGCGAATCTCCTGCCCGACCTGGACCGAGTTCGGGTTGTCTATTTCGTTGAGAGCCGCGAGCTCCTCCACCGTCAGGTTATATCGCGCCGCGATCTCCGTGAGGGTCTCGCCGCGTCTGATTCGGTACCGTACCGTGGGGATGTTGAGAGGGGTAGGCTCCACGTCTAGCGCGGCATCCGAGGTTGGTGTCACGAAGACAACCGCAGGCGTCCAACTAGGGTCGGCCGCGACCTGTGGGCCCGAGCACCCGACAAGTACGAGCGCAGGCAGACAAACGAGGTATATAACCATGCTCGGTAAGCTGCGGCACATCACTGCCGATTTTAGCAGTTCCCATAGCGGTGCGAGGCGCAGTGACCGCTCGGGTCATGCAGATGGACACACGATACCCAGCGGTACGTCGCACAGAGGCAATGAGGTTTGACACCACCGCGCGACACAAGTAAACTTCACCACGTGGTGACGACCCCGCTCAAAGTCCTGCTCGTAGGGCCGCCTGTCGCGGAGCGCAAGGCGTGCGAGACCACGCTGCGTGCTCACAAGCTGCGCTTCACCATTGCCGCCGCGCCGCCAGAAGCTGGCGCCACCGTAGGCGGAGCGCACCCGAACCTGTGCGTCCTCGTCTGCTCGGATGCCTCTACGGCGCAGCGCCAGGTGGAGGCCGTACGAGCCTACTCACTGAGACTGCCTCTGCTCGCCGTGAACGCGACACCGGACCAGGATCTCAGCGTCACGCTTCTCCAGGCGGGCGCGGACGACGCTATCGGTCCTAGCCAGATACTGGCACAGCTCGCCGCCAGGGTGCGCGCCCTCCACAGGAGGCACAGCCTCGTATCCACCAGCAGACAGAACATTCCGCTCGTCGCCGGTGACCTGAAGATAGACCTGGGGATGCACAAGGTGTGGGCAGGAGAGAGAGAGGTTCTGCTCTCGCCAACCGAGTTCCGCATCTTGCGGAAGCTCAGCATCCACGTGGGAAGGGTAGTGCCGCACCGCGACCTGTTCATCGCGGCATGGGGCGAGCAGCGGCCCGAGCTGTCCGACGCCTTGAGGGTGTACATCCGTCACATCCGCCGCAAGGTACAGGCTGCGGGTGACACGGTAACGATCATCACCCGGCCCGGTGTCGGCTACATGCTCTCCGTTCCCACCTGAGCTCCCTCTCGACCAGAAGGGGCAGCGCTACAGTCGCACGTCCGGCTTGTTCCGACGTTCCTGCGTTATGACGTGCATGACCTCGCGCACGACCTCCTCAACATCGTTATCCTGATTGACGATGACGTGGTCGAAGAGGCACGCCGCCTCTAGCTCCCCGATAGCGGCCTGCTCCCGCTCGCGCAATTTCTCCGGTGTCTCGGTCTTGCGCTCGCGCAGGTGCGTGCGGAGCCACTCGATGCTTGGTGGCGCGAGGAAGAGGAAGAGAGCATCCGGCACCTGGGCCTGCACCGAGCGCGCGCCCTGCACGTCTATCTTCAGCACCACGTCGCGACCCTTATCCAACGCATCGCGTATAGGCTGCTTCGGCGAGCCGTACCAGTAACCGTACACCTCGGCGTACTCGAGAAACTCGTTCTGCTCCTTGCGGGCGAGGAACTCCTCCTGTGAGAGGAAGTAGTAGTGGAAGCCGTCAATCTCGCCCGGACGCCGTGGTCTCGTAGTGGCCGTGATTGTATAGTGCATGGGGAGACCGAGATCGCGCATCTTCTGTATCACGGTATCCTTGCCCACGCCGGATGGTCCCGATAACACGATGAGTAGCGGCGGCGGGCTCTGGAGCGTCTGCTCCGGCTGGCGTGTCAAGTAAGGAGCCTTCAGGCGTGCATGTCCTTTCGAAGGGGGGTACAAGGGTTATGTATTTCGACGCGCTCTGTGCAGCGGCCGTCAGCGACGAGCTACGAGCGAGGCTGCTCGGCGGCTTCGTGCAGAAGGTGGTGCTCCCCAGCAAGGACGCGATCGCGCTGGAGGTGTATGCCGGCCACGAGCGGCACCCCCTGCTGCTCTCCACGGACCCCACCCAGTCGCGCGCGATGCTTCTCTCCGGGAAACCCACCGCCACGCCCGGCCTCGTCACTCCTCTCGGGCTCCTCCTGCGCAAGCACGTCCTAGACGGCGTTGTCGAGGAGATAGAGCAACCCGCAGGCGAGCGAGTTATCTCGCTGAGTATAGCTAAAAGAGCTGGTGGTCTCAATCAGAAGGTGTGGCTCTCCGCGGAGCTGATGGGCCGCCACGCCAACCTGCTGCTGCTCGACGGCGAGCGGACAACGATCTTAGAGAGCGTCAAGCGGGTAACCTCCGAGATGAGCAGTGTGCGACCGGTGCTGCCGAAGCGAGCCTACACGCCACCACCACCGCGGCCGGGACTGCAGCCCCACAGGGTCACGCCGGGCGCGCTGGAGGAGGCTTCAGCGCAGGCCAAGGGCTCGTCGTTCCTATGGCAGCTGCTAGTCTCGCAGGTGTCTGGAATGAGCCCTCTCAGTGGGCGGGAAGTGACGTACCGAGCGACCGGTGACGCGGAAGCACGGGTTGGCAGCGTTCAAGACTGGGCGGGCCTCGCGGTCCAGCTCCGGCGGCTGGCGTCGCTGTGGGCGACGAGAGAGTGGCGGCCGTGCATCGCCGTGAGTGATGAAGCAGTTGTGGCGTACGCACCGTACGAGCTGACACATTTGGCGTCGGACGCCGAGCTATCTTTCCCCGCCAGCATGAGCGAGGCAATTGAGTCGTACAGCGGAGCATCCGCGCGGATCGTCTCGCATGCTCAGCTTCGCGAGCGCGTGCTAGGGGCGCTGGACAAGCGAGCGGATCAGGTAGCACGCAGGCTCCGCTCGATCGCAGCCCAGGAGGAGGGCGCACACGACGCCGAGCGGCTGATGGAGGACGGCCAGATGATCCTCGCGTACGCGTACCAGATCGAGCCCGGTCAAGAGGAGCTTCGGCTGCCCGACCGCACTGTACCCCTCGACCCGTCACTCTCGGCTTCCGAGAACGCGCAGGAGAAATTCGAGGAGTACCGCCGTCGTCAACGCGCGACCTCCGACCTGCCCGCAGTTCGCGCACAGGCGGAGAGCGAGCTGGCAACGATCGAGGAGTACCGCACGTTCGCCATGCTCGCGAAGGGACACACTGAGTTGTCTCAATTGCAGGCCGAAGCGCTCGCGGAAGGCGTGCTTAGGGAGAGTGGGGATGGAGCGAAGAGGCAGCGGAAACCACCCGCAGGAAAGCTCTCCTCGTTCACCGCTCCGGACGGCACGCACGTACTCGTCGGCAGGAGCGCCGCCCAGAACCGGCAGGCGCTGGAGACCGGCGCACCCCACGACTGGTGGTTCCACGCGCGGGAAATACCGGGTGGACATGTGGTGGCGCGCACGGGCGGACGCGAGCCGTCGGAGGAGACACTGCGCCTTGCGGCGGAAACGGCCGCATACCACAGCGCCGCTCGGGAAGACACTTCCGTCGAGATCGTGTACACCCCTCTTCGCAACGTCCGTAAGATCAAGGGCGCGGGGCCCGGCCAGGTGACGTACCGAAATGAGCGGGCGATCAGGGTAGCGCCGAGGGACCATCTCGGCGACCGCTGATGTGACGATCCCAGACGGGTGTGCATGACGTCCTGTCGTGGCGACGGAGAGGAAAGCCTGGGCAAACAGGACGAGCATGGGTGGATGTCGCCGCCATGACGAAATGAGAGCCCCGCCGTTACCCGGCTCGGTTCCTCAGGAGGAGGACTGCTCCTGAGCGTACCGGTCCAGCCGCTCTAGCTCGTCCGCGTAAAGCCTGCGGAGTGCGCGGGGAGCGAAGATGCGCTCGAAGAAACCGCCAACCCCACCAGCACCCTTCCAAGTTGTCACGATCTGCACACGACTCTGATCTCCCTCCGGGCTAACCGTGAACGTCGTGACTGCGCTGGAGCTGAGGTCGGACTCCGTGAGCACCCGGCCGGGCTCCGGCTCCGCCACTTGCTGCCGATACACCCGGCTGCGCCTGCCGACCGTCATTCGGAACCGCACCACGGTACCGGCGCCCACGCCGCCCTGCTCTACGCGGTAATCGGAGAAGGCCGGTGGGAGAAAGCGTGGGTGATGCTCCCGATAGTCGGCGATGTAGAGGTAGACCTTCTCTGCTGGTGCCTGTATAAGCCGATCGGCAGCAATGCGGATCTGCGCCAATGAAGTCCTCCTCGTGGATGGTGGGGAAGAGCTACAGTCGAGCACCGATGTTTGGGAGCGCAGTTGCGGCGACCCCGATGTGCCTAGGCAACTCGTCCTAGGAAGATTCCCAGCTCGTACAGGACGTACATCGGAACCGCCACGAGCATCATGTTGAAGGGGTCCGGCGTGG
The DNA here is from genome assembly GCA_016781735.1 of Rubrobacter sp. Classification (GTDB taxonomy): domain Bacteria; phylum Chloroflexota; class Chloroflexia; order Thermobaculales; family Thermobaculaceae; genus LC3-1. The sequence continues at coordinate 5,779 of JADDPT010000083.1, read as the reverse complement.
GCGTGATGACCGCGGCGGCTACGAGGATCCCCACCGCCACGAACCTGCGAATAGACGAAAGCTTCGCCGCGGACACTATGCGCGTCTTGATAAGCGTGTACACCACCGCCGGGGTCTCAAAGGAGATCCCTATCCACAAGAGCAGGTTTGTCACGAAGCTGATGTGGAGACTGAAGCGAATGTTCTTCTCAATGTTGCCACTGCCAAACCCGTACAAAAACCTGATCGCGTTCGGTATGACGAGAAAGTAGCCGAAGACGACACCGGAGACGAACAGCAGCATCACGAACGGCAAGGCACTCAGGATGAAGTTTCGTTCCCGCCGCGTCAGCCCAGGGCTCACGAAGGCGAAGAGCTGATAGATGATCATCGGCATAGCGAAAGCTATACCAGCCATGAAGACGAGCTTGAGGTAGGACGAGAAGGTCTCCGTAGGCGCTATCGCCTGGACGTTGTAGCCCGCCGCCAGCCGGATGATGGCGGCCACCATCTCATCGATGAAGAAGAAGGCGATGAGCATGCCGATTATCACGCCGATACATGCCCGAATCAGGCGCGTGCGCAGCTCGCCAAGGTGCTCGGTAAGAGACATCTCCCCACCGGAGGGCTCGGTTGGGCTCTTGGGGTCCACCTGCTGACTGGAGGCTGTCTCTTCTTCCTGGCGGGAAGCGCTCATACGCATATTGTAACCTATACGCGAGAAGGTGGCCCTGTGGATTCAGGAGCCACCTTCTACTGGGACAACTATGCCGTCGTACGGATTAAGCCGTGTGCGCCTCAATATAGGTGAGCGCGTCCTGCACCGTGACGATCTTCTCGGCGTCCTCGTCAGGAATGCTCAGCCCGAACTCGTCCTCCAGAGCCATGATCAGTTCTACCACCTCTAGCGAGTCAGCGTTCAGGTCCTCTACGAACGAGGACTCCGGCTTCACCTCGTCCTCACTCACGTGCAGTCGATCCGCGACCATCTTCTTTAGCTTGTCGTAATCCTGTTCCACTACATCCCTCCGGTGCTGTTTATACTTTCCCTGTGTGGTGAGTCACAGGTGGCGTAACGTGCGACGCCAACAATGATAATACTGTTACTGCTCGCCCGGCGCAACGACTGGCTTCTCGCCTTGGAGTTTCTGAGAGGCTATTGTGCCCAGCACGCCGTTCACGAAGCGTCTCGACGCGTCGCTACCAAACTCCTTAGCTAGCTCGACGGCCTCGTTGATCGCGGCCTTCGTCGGCACCTCCTCGCTCTCGAGCATCTCGTACATCGCGAGCCGCAGGATGTTGCGGTCAATCCGCGCCATCTGCTCCAGAGGCCAGGATGGAGCAGCGTGCCCGATCAACTCGTCGTACTCCCGTCGGTGCTCCCACGCGCCCCGCAGCAGGTACTCCGCGTACGTGGCTACAGACTCCGGCGGGTCATCCTCATCGAACCGCCACTTGATTATTTCCTGAAGCGTCCGGTCCGAGAAATCGGCCTCGAACATCATCTGCATCGCGAGCACGCGCGCCTGCCGCCGCTGCGAGGCGAACGAGCCCCTGCGATCCTCGCCGCTCATGCCACCTGGTCGCCGGCTAACCATTCCTCAATGAAGCGGGTATGCACCCTGCCCGCGCGGAACTCAGGGTCCTCGAGTATCCTGCGGTGAAAGGGTATCGTCGTCCGGACGCCGGATATCACAAACTCGTCAAGCGCCCTCGTCATACGCCGCATCGCCTCCTCCCGGTCTTCACCCCAAGCCAGAAGCTTGCCAAGGAGAGAGTCGTAGTACGTCGGCACGGTGTAACCGGAGTACAGATGGGAGTCAACGCGCACTCCCGGACCTCCGGGCGGCAGGTACATCTCCACTGTTCCACCCTGCGGTCTGAATTCGCGCTCGTAGTCCTCGGCGTTGATGCGGCACTCGACCGCGTGGCCGCGGAAGCGCACGTCCTTCTGCTCGAGCGTCAGGTGCTCACCGGCGGCCAGGCGTATCTGCCACTTGATCAGGTCGAGCCCGGTAACCAGCTCAGTGACCGGGTGCTCTACCTGGATCCGGGTGTTCATCTCCACGAAGTAGAAATGGTTGGACGCATCCATTAGGAACTCGAATGTTCCGACGTTGTGGAACCGCAGCCTCTGAGCGCCTCGTAGAGCTGCCTTCAAGATATTGTCGCGCGTCTTGGATGGAAGGTCGGGCGCAGGCGATTCCTCGACCAGCTTCTGGTAGCGGCGCTGAAGCGAGCAATCGCGCTCACCCAGGTGCAGGATGCGGCCGTGCTTGTCTCCCAGCACCTGAACCTCCACATGTCGCGGGCGCTCCAGGTACTTCTCCATATACATCCGCCCGTCCTTGAAGGCGACTTCGGCCTCCGCAGACGCGAGCGAAAACACGCCCGCGAGCTCTTCCGGCGAGTGAACCACGCGCATTCCCCGGCCACCGCCACCCGCAACTGCTTTGAGCACCACCGGATAGCCAATCTCCCGTGCGGTGCGGGCGGCTCGTTCGACGCCTGCCAGCGGCTCTTCGACGCCCGGTATGATCGGTAGCCCCGCATCACGCATCGCCTTCCGCGCGGTTGCCTTGTCGCTCATCTGCTCGATCACGTTGCGCGGCGGACCAATAAAGGCGATGCCTACCCTCTCGCAGATCTCACCTAAGTAGGTGTTCTCCGACAGGAAACCGTAGCCGGGGTGAAGCGCATCACAGCCGGCTATCATCGCAGCGCTTATGATGGAAGGGGTGTTCAGATACGAGCGACCACTGGCGGCGGGGCCAATGCAAACCGACTCGTCAGCAAGGCGGACGGCGAGCGAGTCACGGTCAGCCTCGGAGTAAGTCACGACGGAGCGCACACCGAGCTCACGGCACGCGCGCACGATCCTTACCGCTATCTCACCACGGTTCGCTACAAGTATCTTCGCGAACACCGGGTCAGGAACTCACTGCCACTAGGAGCGTGTCGGAGCTCTGGACGACGGCGTCATCCAGACTCTTGCGCACGAGGCCCGCTAGCACTCTGCCTGGCCCCACCTCGACGTACCTGCCCACGCCTGCCTCCTGAAGGTAACGCAAGCTCTGCAGCCAGCGCACCGGCGAATACAACTGCTCTACAAGCTCGCGCCGGATCTCCGCCACAGACCCTAGCGGTACGCCCCGGATGTTTCCGACGACCGGCACCGTTGCGGGCTCGATCGCCACGGAGGCAACGGCGCTCTCGAAGGCATCGGCGGCGGGGCGCATGAGTCGCGAGTGAAAGGCTCCGCTCACGGGCAAAGGGATAACACGACGAGCACCCGCAGCCTTGAGCGCATCCGAAGCGCGTGCAACTGCTCCGGCCTCCCCGGAGATCACCGTCTGTTCCGCGCTGTTGTAGTTTGCGACATCCACGCCCAGCGGAGAGCATGCCTCGGACAGAGCCTCCGGATCCATGCCTATCACCGCCGCCATCGCTCCCCCCACCCGCTCACCTTCGTCGCGCATGAGTTCCCCGCGGAGGCGGACCAGGCTCACGGCGTCACCGAATGCAAGGCTACCGGCCGCGACGAGAGCTGTGTACTCGCCGAGTGAGTGTCCCGTCAGGAATGCAGGGGCGTCCACGCTGCCCCGCGCGGTCAACACCCTCAGCGCCGCGATACTCGCGACGAGCAGCGCGGGCTGGGCGTTCTCCGTCCGTGTAAGGTCATCTTCCGGCCCCTCGAAGGCAATCGTGCTGAGTGAGTAGCCAAGCAGGCTATCCGCCTCTTCCCATAAACGGCGCGCGGCAGGCTCAGACTCGTACAGTGTCTTTCCCATCCCCACGGCTTGCGAGCCCTGGCCGGGAAAGAGATACGCAGTCAGCGGAGGCTCGCTAGATAGCATACGGCCCTTCCTCCCGCTCGGCCATCATCGCTCCAACGTCGGCCCAGCGGAGGACGGCAGAGCCCCACGTAAGCCCGCCACCGAAAGCAACAAACAGCAGGTTATCGCCCGGCTCAGGTGGTTCGACGTCGAGGAACTCGGACAGCGCTATAGCTATCGACGACGCCGAAGTGTTACCGTACTTGTCCACGTTGACGAATACACTCTCCCACGGCAGGCCGAGCGCCTCCTGCGTGGCCTTGAGAATACGCACGTTCGCCTGATGCGGGATCACCTTGCGCACTGCCGAGCTCTGGAGGTTCGCCTTTGAAAGTGCCTCAAGCGCCGCCTGGCCCATCGAGCGCACCGCAAACTTGAAGATCTCGTTACCGTGCATGGTTATGTAATGCTCGCCTGACGACAGCGTGTCGGGCGTCGCCGGCCTCGCCGCGCCGCCACCTTGGATAGCCAGCAGGGACCCACCCGCCCCCTGCGAGCCAAGCACCGAGCTAAGCAGGCCGGCGGGCTCATCAGTCTTCTCGAGTATGACGGCGCCCGCGCCGTCACCGAACAGTATGCAGGTATTGCGGTCCTTCCAGTTCACGAACCGGCTCAACGTCTCACCGGCCACCACTAGCACTCGGTCGTAGGTGCCGCTCTGGATGAACTGAGAGCCCGCAATCAGGGCTGCCAAAAACCCGGTGCACGCTGCGTTCAAGTCGAACGCGCCGGCATTTACCGCGCCAATGTGCTCCTGCACCAGACACGCCGTGGCAGGCATCAGGTGGTCGGGCGTGGTGGAGGCGCAGATGACGAGATCCAGGTCTATAGCGGCCAGACGCGCGCGAGCCAATGCTCTCTTGGCTGCCTCGGTAGCCATTGAAGAGGTCGTCTCGTGAGAGGCAGCTACCCTGCGCTCCGAGATGCCCGTGCGGCTCCGGATCCACTCGTCGTTTGTCTCGACGAGCCCTTCGAGGTCCTTGTTAGTGAGGACCTTCTCGGGCACGTAGTGTCCCCAGCCCGTCACTGCGGCGTATCTCGACATCCTGTCTCCAGTAATAAGCTGTTGCCCGACGTTATCGACCGGCCGGGCTGGGGTGCTAAGACTTAACTGGCGCTCTTCGAGGCCCGGGGCTCGATCACCGGCGTACCGTTGTACGTGCCGCACGAGGGGCAGACGTAATGCGTCTGCTTACGCTCCCCGCAGCGGGGGCAGTTCGTAAGAGAGACCGGCGAGAGCTGGTCCTGCGACCTCCGCCTGCCCTGCCTGGCCTTCGATATCCTCTGCTTAGGTAGTGCGCCCATTCGTAGTATCTCCCTTGTTTTCTAACTGATCGAGCAACGCGCCAAGCGCGGCAAGGCGGCCATCCGCGGGCTCGCGGACGCAGTCGCAGTTTACGATGTTCAGGTCCGCGCCGCAGTTCGGGCACAAACCCGCGCAATCCGGCCGGCACACCGTGCTGAACGGTATGTTGACGAGGATGGCCTGCCGTACGGCCTCGCCGAGGTCCAGCATATGGTTCGGCGTGATCGTGAAGTAGTCTTCCTCACTCTCACCCTCCTCAACAACATCGACCGGAGCGCCACTCGAGACATCCACGGAGGGCCGGAACTCCTCCTCGAACGGTGCTTGTATGCGCTTCTCGGCATATATGAGGCAACGAGAGCATTCCAGCACGACGTCGGACGAAGCCTCCCCCGTAGCCAGGATTCCTCGGTTCACACGAAGAAGCCGCACCACACCTACGAGGTTGCGAGCTCTCAAATCTTGGTCGAGCACCATCTCCGACAGATCCCACTCATAATTGCGAGTGCCACCAACTGTCTCCTGGAGCAGACCAGAGACGTTATAAGCCAGATCGTCTATCTCAGCGGGTCTCATCCGACGTCTCGTATCTCCATAGCCACACAAACAAAAATTATAGGTTTTGCGCCGCCTTTCCGCAAGCAGGATACCCCCAGCA
>JADDPT010000048.1 GCA_016781735.1 Rubrobacter sp. | reverse complement strand
AACCACATCCGGATACCGTGGCGAGGATGAGGACTAGCAAGTGGCTAACGGTCGTTCTCAGTAGGAACGAAGGACTCGTAACGCAATTCCTTCAGCGTAGGCAGCCGATCAGACCAACGGAAGTAGCGCGTATTTTAGCATGGGACGCAAAAAGGACAAGAGCGGCCGCCCGGGAGGAAGCCCAGCCGGAAGGAGGGAGCGCACACTGCACCAGGCTGGTGGGTGCCCTGGCTTCTTCCTAGCCGACGAATGCGCGGAGCGGGCCGGAGAGCTCCGGCTGCTGCAGCTTGCGAAGAGCCTCCTTCTCAATCTGGCGAATGCGCTCGCGGGTAAGTCCGAGCAGCTTGCCCACATCTTCCAGAGTGCGGTGCTCCCCACCGTCCAGCCCGTACCTCAGATTGATTACTTGCCGTTCGCGAGCGGCCAGGTTGTGTAGGATTACACCCAACTGCTCGCGAAGTAGGCCGCGTGTGGCACTCTCGGAGGGCTGCTCCGCCGACCGGTCCTCGATCAACTCGCCGAGCATGCCATCCGCCGCAGTACCCAGAGGCTGCTCCAGCGAGAGCGGCTGTTGGGACGCTTCGAGCACGTCCCTTACCCACTCGACAGTGAGCCCCGTCTCCTCCGCCAACTCGCTCAGCGTCGGCTCCCGCGATAGCTCCTGCTGCAGCTTGATAGACGCCTTCGACACCTGGTTCAGCATGTCGGAGACATGCACGGGGAGGCGCACGACCCTGGACTGACCCATGATTCCCCTGCTGACGGACTGGCGAATCCACCACGTGGCATAAGTGCTGAACCTGAAACCCTTGTGGTAGTCGAACTTCTCTGTTGCGCGCATCAGTCCCAGGTTTCCCTCAGCTATCAGGTCGGCCAGCGGCAATCCTCTACCCCCGTAGCGGCGCGCGATCGAGACGACCAGCCGCAAGTTACACTCGATCATCTTTCGCCTCGCCGCCTCGCCGCTGTCTCGCTCCAGCAGTGCAAGCGACCTCTCCTCGGCGTTCAAGTCTCCTTCGAGCCGCTCGGCGGCGAGCCTACCCGCCTCAATACGCTTCGCCAGCTCCACCTCTTCGGCAGCCGTCAGCAGCGGGATCGGACCTATTTCCTGAAGGTACATCCCCACGGCGTCCTCGCCGGCGGTGTCCCTGACATCACCTCTCTCGCCTTCGTGAAGGTCCTGAGAGCCCCAGTAGGTATCCTCGATTGTGAGAGCCATGTTCAACTCCGACCTCAGGCCGTGTGGCCTGTACCTTGACTTCCGATGACTGGATACACCGCGTCACCGGGAGCTACACCCGGTGCCTGAGCAAGCTTTGCACCCGCCTGCCTAACCTCACGTCAGTGAGTGCCCCGTGGCTAACCTTCATCTACAGTTAGAACGTCGGGGGCAGGTGAGCGGTTCCACACCCACCCGGCACTCGATGCTGCCTCTAAGGCATCCGCTCTATCTGCTGCTCGGGCCACTCGCCTAGCGTGACCGTGACTTTGCGCTCGTTGCCGTCGCGGTTGATCGTGACGGTAACCTTATCCCCCGGTTGCTTGCTCGCGAGGCGCTCCACCAGCTCGCTTATTTCCGCCACCGCGGCGCCATCCACGGCTGTGATGACGTCGCCGCCGCTAGGACGCTGACCATTCGAGTCTTCACCACCACGCAGTCCCGCTCGATCCGCTGGGCCGCCTTCCACCACGTTGGTGATGAGGATGCCCCTTTCGACCTCGAGTCCCTCCTCGCGCGCCGTTTCCGCGTCGAGGTCCGTACCGGCGATTCCCATCCACGCTGGCTTGATCTCCTCGCCGGCTTCCAACCTCGGCAGAAGCTGCTTGGCGATGTTTACGGGGACTGCGAAACCGACGCCCACCGAGCCCCGCACCGGACTCTCGTTGAAGGTGTTGATGCCTATGACCTCACCCCGGGCGTTGAGCAGCGGTCCGCCCGAGTTGCCGGGGTTGATTGCGGTGTCGGTCTGGATGAGGTCACGCATCGTGCGGCCGCCGCCCGCTGCCCAGTCCCGGTCCACGGCGCTGACTATTCCCTGGGTAACCGTTTGTCCCAGGCCGAACGGGCTACCTATGGCGACCGCTGTCTCCCCCACCTGCGCCTCGTCCGAGTCCCCGAGGCTTGCCACGGGCGTATCGTCAGGCAGGTCAGCCCGCAGGAGCGCAAGGTCGTTCCCGCTGTCCCTGCCCAACACTTCTGCTTCCCGCTCCGTACCGTCGGCGAACCGTACCTTCACGCTCTCCGCGCCATCCACCACGTGGTTGTTGGTCAGGATCAGGCCGCGAGCGTCAACCACGAAGCCGGAGCCACCACCCTGGGGAGAGAAGCGGCCAGAGGCTTGCGTAGTCGCTATAACGTCGACTACAGCCCCGCCCGCACGTGCATACACGGCCCCGGCAACGCTAGCCGTATCCGTGTCGCCACTTTGCAAGGGCTGGGTCGTGAGTGAGGAGGCGGCCGCTGACCGTGTGGCGTCCCGTGCCTCGCCAAGACGGTCGGCGGTCGCCACGGAGCCTATCACGCCGCCCCCTGCGGCGCTTCCCGCCAGGGCGAGCGCCAACAGGGCAGTTGTTCCTGCCCGACGCCTCGCTGGCTGAACGCTGCTCGAGCGTGCTGTCTGCTCGGGCTGAGTCCCATCATAAGGGTACGTTGACAAGGTCTTTCCTCCAGGCAGCTTCGTTCGAGTTACTACCTAAGAGGATAGGAGATGACTCTAAGAAGGCTCTAAGTCGATTCTAAGAGGTGTCTGATAGTAAGCTAAGAGTTGCCTAAGAGGAGCTTGATTATGAAGGATTGCCTGCAAGGCCGAATAATATAGGCTGTAGGCAGAGCCGAGCGCCTTCGTCCCCGTGTCAGGCGGACGGCCGCTTCGATCGCTCACCCATTCTGGCGGGCTGTAACTCACTTGAGACATCTGGGACGGTTGCAGACCGTGGCAGCGAAACGGCAAAGATGCTGCCCTTTCCCACCTCGCTCTCCACCGAGAGACTGCCTCCCTGCGCCTCCACGAGTGCCTTGGCTATCGACAGCCCTAGACCTGCGCCGCCGCCGGCACGCGACCTGTCCGCCTGGTAAAAGCGCTCGAAGATGTGGGGCAACACCTCCGGCCTGATGCCGGGCCCAGTGTCGCGGATACCCATCATGACCGTATGGTCGGTCTCGGACGTGAACAGGGACACCGTGCCGCCGCGGGGGGTGAACCGTAGCGCATTGTCGAGCAGGATGAGCAGCACCTGTTTGAGGGCATCACGATCTCCCGTCACGACGAGATCAGGCCCGGTGTCGCATTCTATGCCGTGGTCTGGCCCAAGCACCTCCGCCTGTCTGCACAGCTCCTCCATTAGTGGGCGGACCCGAACGGGGCCGCGCTGGAGCGGCCTACCGGCGTCGGCTCGGGCAAGGAGAAGCAAGTCGTTGACGAGGCGGCTCATACGCTCAGTCTCCTCGGCGGTGTCCGTGAGCACCGCCGCGCGATCATCAGGGCTTATCGGCGGCTCACGCTGCAGCAGCGCAAGGTTGCCCCGGATGGTCGTCAACGGCGTGCGCAGCTCGTGGGAGGCATCCGCGACGAGGCGGCGCTGCGCCTGGTACGCCGCACCGAGTTGGGAAAGCATAGTGTTGAACGTGGTCGCCAGACGACCTACCTCATCGTTCGGCCCCCGGTAATCCACGCGCCGGTCGAAGTCTCGCTCTTCTCCAATGGCCCGCGCGGTACGGGCAATCCTGTTGATCGGCCGCAGAGCTGCCCCGGCAAGGAGCCAGCCGATGCCGAAGGCAAGGAGGGTGGCTATCCCACTGCCTGCCAGCAGTATCTTGCGAAGGTTGTTCAGCGAGCGGTCTTGCGCCTCCAGCGAGCTGGCAATCTGGAAGACGCCTCTCACCTCCCCGAACCGCACGGGCTTGCTGTATACGAGCAGCCGCTGACCCTGAACCACCGCAGACTCAGTCCACGGCTTGCCCGCTTGCACCGCTTCCATGCCTTCTTGGCTGAGCGGCAGGGTTGCGCCTTCCTCCTCCAGGTTCTGGGTGCGGGCGCCGACCTTGCCCTCCAGTGTAAGCGTCTGCGCGTATGTCTCCGGCGCCGCGAACCTGCTGACCGGCAGGACGATCTGCCCATACTGAGGCTGCCTTGCCTGTATGATGCGTGCTGCGTCGGTCGCCAGCCGATCCTTCACTGCCTGGGTGGTCACCCCCGGCAGCAGGACGTAGAGTAGTGCGCTGAAGGCTAGCAGCGTGAGTGCGACGATCGCGCTGTACAGTAGGGTCAGACGAAGTCGTATGGACATCGAGTCATCTTCCAACTACCCGCGAGGCATAGCGTTTGCCCCGAGCGCTCCTCACCTCACGCCTCACGCAGGACGTACCCAACTCCACGAACGGTCTGCACCAGCCGTGGCTCGCCTTCCGCTTCCGTCTTTGCGCGCACATAGCCGATGTACACGTCCAGCACGCTGTCGTCCCCGTCATAACCGTACCCCCACACGTCTTCGAGTATGCGGTCACGGCTGAGAACGTGTCGCGGGTAGCGCAGAAGGTACGATAACAGGTCCCATTCCTTGGGGCTCAGGCTGAAGGTACGTGCTCCACGCCGGGCCTCGCGCGTCGCGGGATCGAGGACGAGATCCGCGTATGTGAGGGGACGGTCGGTGTCACGCACCTCCCTCCTACGAAGGAGAGCGCGCACCCTGGCGAGCAGCTCGGCGGGCGCGAACGGCTTTACAAGGTAGTCGTCGGCGCCGGCATCCAGTCCTTGCACACGGTCCTCCACCGTGTCCCGCGCCGTGAGCATCAGGATAGGCACCCCGTCCGCCTCCCGGAGGCGCCTGGCAACCTCCACACCGTCGAGTCCTGGCATCATCCAGTCGAGCACTACAACGTCCGGACGCTGCGACCCTGCCTTCACGATCGCCTCGCTTCCGTCGGCTGCCGTTAGTACCTGGTAGCCCTCGTACGCCAGCGTGCGACGCAGCATGTCAGTTATCTTCCGATCGTCATCCACCACGAGGACGGTCGCCATCACCCGCCCTCCGTGGTAGCCCCGGCTGCATACTGTGCCTTCTGGCTCGGTGGGCTTGTGGGGCTCCCCGGATATGTCATAGACGAAGCAGGTGAACTCCGCTCGCGAGCAGCCGGCCCCGGCGACCTCGTCAAGCCGGCGTTCGAGTGGCCGCTCGGAGCACCTGCCTCCTCTCGCATAGCCCGAGCCGGGGGCCAGTGGCGCAGGAGGGATGGGAGCCGGGGGAGAATCAAGCGGACTGTAGTCGACGCGAGCCGGAGCGCCTTCTCTTGAGATGCGCCCCATGGCAAGCCATATATCTGCCGGATCTCGGGAGGCAACAGCCCAATGGTCCACAGCCTTGCTGGCCAGTACAGTGGCCATGCTACCCGCGGAAAGTACGGGGAGAGCACGCCCCGCGCCAACTCTCGGGCCGCAAGAGTGACCTCCAACTTACCACTATTCATCATTTCATCCACATACGCATTTAAATCCGACATGCCGGCAAGCATGTAGTTTTCCGGAATACCCAGCATCGAGTTGATTGCGCTCCCCTCCCGGCACCACTCGTCCTGCTCCTCAGGAGAGAGGCTGCCAACGCAGAGCTCGTACGTTCGCGGCAGGATGAGCAGCAGCGTCGCTTGCACCCAGCGCAACAGCTCGGGGTCATGGGCGTCGTACCGAGCACCTGCCTCATACGCGCCAGCGGGACGGTCGAGCCGACCATTAACTCGGTCGTGAATCCTGTTGATGCCTTCGGCCGCCCGCGCCGCATGCTCCGGGGTGCCGAAGGTGAGTGAGAGCATCGCCTCTACAGTCTGCCACAGCCGAGCCACACGAGAACGCGGGTGGGATAGGAAGGAGCTGTGCTCCGCCACACCCGCCGCAACAAGCGGATGCGCAAGCTGCATCAGTACTGCAGGGCTCCAGCCGAGCAGCACTACCACCTCGCTGTTTATCCGCCAGGAGATGCTGCCCGGTCCTGGCCGGCCAGCACTCTCCGTTCTCACCAAGGCTGATGCAGACACACTTTCTCTCCCTGCGCGCTGTCCCCTTCACTAAAGCGTAGCAAAGCTTGCATAAGCGGCACCACAGCTGCCCGGCGAGCAGTCTGCCTTAGCGCGATGCGGCGGCGCTCGTTGCCGGTGACCTCACTTCAGCCAGTCTCTGGTCACCAGACAGCACCTGCCGCCTTAGCCAGATAAGGATGAACAGGAAGGCGCCCAGCGCCGCGGGGATCCAGAGCGCAAGGAATACGGACACGGAGGTCCAAAATGCGAGCGCCATGAGCGTGCTGTCCAGCAGGCCGGGGACGGGCAGCGTGTACTTCCACGACGCCATCCGGAGGAGCAGAGAGGTCGCAAGCGCACTAGAGAGCAACCACCCCGCGTAGTTCGTCAGGGGCACGCCGTAGTATGCGCCGCTGTCGGGCCACGTCCAGAAGCCGAGTCGAGCCGCACCGGGGTCGAGCACCGCATCGAACAGGACGAGAAGCACGGTCGCCCGCGCTACTTGGCCGGCACCCCTCCGACCTGCGCGCACCCGGCCGAGCGGCTCAGTCGCTGCAACCGCGCCCAGCACGAGTGGCACCCAGGAGATCGGGAGAAGGTACGGCACGAGCCCCGCGACCTTCGGCCCCAGGTCGTCGCCGTATGAGAATCGGCCGTATGGGAAGCCGGTTACGACGCCGGTGAGTTCCACACCGAAGCCCAGGAGCGAGAGCGCGCCCAGCACGGTCGCGCCGCGCCTAAAGCCGAACCTCTGGGAGAACGCAAGGAAGGCCGGCAGTGCTATGAGAAAAGTGGAGAGAAGCGAGCCTGCAGTGGTGCCGGGCACATCGGGGAAGCGGACGGCAAAGAAGCCGCCAGTTGCCAGCAGTGCGCACAAAAGAAGGAGGATTCGAGGGGAGAGCGCGTACATACTTCTATCTTACCAGCGCTCACCCAGGCATCCGGGCTGCCCGTTTCCTCTGCAACCGCTGAGGGGAGGGCTAACCCCAGAGTGCTACTTACGTACCCGCGGTCAGCAGGCGAGGTGTATCAGCGATGTGGTTGTAGTACCACTGCAGCCAGTGGTTGCTCCAGCCGAACACGGTTGTGTCGCGCATGATCTCCTTGACCTGCTCACGACCGATCTTCGCCTCGGCCAGCAACACGTTCTTGTTGTTGCGGCTTACCGCCAGCGTCTTCGCGGCGAAGAAGAGCGGCCACATGCAGGCGAGCCTGATCCTGTGCTCGCGCCTGGGGAAGGCCGCAATGAAGCCTATGCCGTGCCCGAGGTGCCTCTCCGCCTTACGGACCAGCATGTCGACCACTCTCATAGCCCTGTCCAGATTCGCGGGGTCGAAGAGCTCCTCTGCAGAGGACAACCCGGCGCGCTCGTAAAACGTTCTGGGAACGAACACCCAGCCTCGGTTGAAGTCCTTGCGCATCCCTCGAATCACATTCACCGTCTGCAGAGCCAGGCCGTACTCGCGCGACAGCGGCATTAGCTCTTCCTTGCGGTCGCGGATGTGTGGTGAGTGCCAGGCGAAGAGCTCCGTCAGCAGGTGGCCGACTATGCCCGCCACGTAGTGCATGTAGTCGTCCAGCTCTTCCTCGGTGCGGACGATTGACCCTTTCTCCTGCCATTCGGCCATTCCAAGCGACGTCTCGCCGACGTACCGGACGATGTGGGACTGTATCTCCTCGGGCAACCGCCGCATCTGATCCAGGACCGCGTCCGCGTGCTGCGCGACGTATACCTCGGGATCGGTGCCGTCCAGGTCCATGATGTTGCCGCACAGCTCGTGCGTGGGGGCAACTCCGCTAAGCACACGCTGCCAAAGGCGAAGCAGCTCCGCTCTGCGTTCAGGAGACATTACCCCCTCGTCTTCCAGGCAATCCGATACGCGAAGGAGCAGGTACGCGACTGTGACCGAGTCTCGAAGGATGCGGGGCAGTTGCTCTATTGAGAGTGCGAAGGTTCGGCTTACCTGCCGGAGCATATCGTACTGGTTGATCATCGCTACCCTCACGTGCACACCGGCATGTACTGTACGTTTCGAGACGTAACAAGTGTACCAAGTGTGGCCGCGCTGGTGCTTGGCGGCTCTGCAATGTCATCCGCCCTGTCGCCGCGGGAACCAAGGGCGCGTTTCAGCTTGCTTGACGGTGTAAACCCGCAGGGGTATGTTATAAAAGTGGCCCCCAAGGAGAACCATAGCAGACGAACGCCGAGGCTGCGCCTCTTCGCGGGATCCGCGCGCGAGGCGCGAAATAGCCTCGACCTGAATGTAAGTCGCATTCGTGGTGCGCGTTTCCGATTGAGATTGCAGCGCCGACCGGTAGAGTACCAGGGGCGACATGCGAAGTTTGAGCCCGGCACGAAGGTGGTCGTGATCGGCGGAGGTCTTGGCGGCTTGGGCACGGCGGCTCTCCTCGCGAAGGAAGGCTACAAGGTGACCCTTCTTGAGAAGAATCCCGAACTTGGCGGCCGTGCGAGCCTTCTTGAAGACGAGGGGTTCTCCTGGGACATGGGTCCGTCGTGGTACCTAATGCCAGACGTATTCGAGCAGTTCTTCAAGGAACTCGGCGAGGACGTCGAGGAGCTCCTGGAGCTCCAGCGGCTCTCCCCCAACTACCGCATCTTCTTCGAAGACGGCGAGCGCGTAGACATGACAGGCAACCTCGACGAGGATGCGGCCACCTTCGAGAGGTACGAGCCGGGTGCGGGCGAGAATCTCCGGCGATACCTGGAGCTGAGCGAGTACCAGTACAACATCGCCATGAGGGAGTTCGTCCCGAAGAACTACGACTCGCTACGCGACTTCTTCACGCGCCGGACGATGTCAGAAGGACCGAAGCTGCACATCCTAGAGTCCATGGATCGCTACGTCGCACGCTACTTCAAGCACCCCAAGCTGCAGAAGATCGTGCAGTACACTCTCGTGTTCCTCGGCAGCTCTCCCTACTCCACGCCCGCGCTCTACAACATCATGAGCCACATAGACTTCAACATGGGCGTGTGGTACCCGAAAGGTGGCATCTACGAGATCGTTCGGGTGCTCGAGCGGATAGCTGTCCGAAACGGCGCGGACCTACGGTGCAACACCGCTGTCGAGGGCATACTCATCGAGAACGGGGCTGTCGCGGGTGTTCAGACGGCGAATGGCACGGTCGAGGCGGACGTGGTCGTTTCGAACGCTGACCTGCACCACACCGAGACCCGTCTGGTACCGACCCGCTACCAGACATACCGGGAGAGGTACTGGCGACGGAAAACGCTCGCGCCCTCCGCGTTTATCATGTATCTCGGCCTCGACGTAAAGGTGCCTCACCTGCAACACCACAACCTGTACTTCTGCGACGACTGGAAGGGCAACTTCGACCAGATCTTCCGCTCCCCGTGCTACCCGGAGAACCCGTCGGTCTACGTATGCTGCCCAAGCAAAACGGATGAGTCGGTAGCGCCGCCCGGCCACGAGAACCTGTTTGTGCTGGTGCCGGTCGCGCCGGGGCTTGATGACACGCTGGAGATTCGCGAGGAGTACGGGAAGAAGGTGCTGTTCCTGGTCGCCGACCGCTTCGGCATACCGGACCTTGAGGAGCACATCGTCGTCAAGCACATCTTCTCACGCAACGACTTCGCGGAGCGGTACAACTCGCTGAACGGCACGGCTCTCGGCCTCGCGCACTCCCTTAGGCAGTCGGCCGTGTGGAGACCCAACAACAGGAGCAAGAAGGTGCGTGGGCTCTACTACGTCGGCGCGAACACGAACCCCGGGATCGGGATGCCCATGTGCCTGATAAGCGCGCAGCTCGTGCGTAAGCGTGTGATGTATGGAAAGTGACCTGGCGCTCTGCCGAGAGATCTTCAAGCGGTACTCGCGAACGTACTACTACTCCGCGCAGCTCTTCCCGTCCCATGTGCGGCCGCACGTCTGGGCACTCTACGCTTTCGTCCGCCTGCCTGACGAGTACGTGGACAACCCGCTGGCAGACCCCGCTCAAGAACTCTCGGCCTTTCGCCGCATGTTCGATGAGGCCTGGCGAACGGGACGCTCGGACAGCCCTGTCTTGCGCGCCTTCTACCTGACATCACAGCAGTTCGATATACCGAGGGACTGGTGCGAGGCGTTCCTGGAGGCCATGGCTAAGGACGTCTCCGTCACACGATACGAGACGTTCGATGAGCTTCGCCGCTACGTGTACGGCAGCGCGGAGGTTGTGGGCCTGATGATGGCCCGTATCCTGGGCGTGCCGTCGTCCGGGCTCGGTGCTGCGCGGGAGCTTGGTCTGGCGATGCAGCTCACGAACTTCCTCCGAGACATCGGCGAGGATTGGGACCAGCGCGGACGCATCTACGTGCCCGGCGAGGACCTCGAGCGTTTCGGAATCTCCGAAAGCGAGTGGAACGGCGGGATAGACGCCGCAAAGTTTGGAGCGCTGGTACGCTTCGAGGCCGACCGCAACTGGGCGATATACTGTGACGCTCATAAGGGTCTGCGGAACATCCCGCGGCAGTCACGACTCGCGGTCGCTACGGCCTCGCTGGGCTACCAGCAGACTCTCTCCACCATCCTGCATGACCCCATGGCTGTGTGGAAGAGGCGCCTCTCGAAGCGCAGCGTAGACTACCTGCCTATACTCTATCGGGCATGGAATGCGGCGTATGTCCATTGACTGGCGTAAGTACCTAAAGATATCCAGGCCGAAGTTTTGGCTGTACCTGGTCGGGCCGTACTTTCTGGGGGGCGTTCTCGCCGTCCGAGACATCGATCAGCTTGGCTACTGGCCGTTCTGGGCGCTCCTCGCGTGGTTCACGCTACCGGCGAACCTGCTGCTGTATGGCATCAACGACGCCAGCGATTACGACACCGATCGATTCAATCCGAAGAAAGCAAGGCAGGAGGCACTGGTCTACGCACACGAGCGCCCCGAGCTGCTGTTCGTCATCGCGGCCCTGGCGACACTGGCGGTTCCTCCATTGCTTGCCGTCCGCGCGGTCTCACTCCTGCCGTTCACGGGCTTCTTGCTCCTTTCGATCGCTTACAGCGCACCGCCCTTTCGATTGAAGGGCCGACCCGGCCTCGACAGCCTGAGTAACATGCTTTACATGGCGCCGCTGCTGGTGAGCTGGTCGTTCTTCTCAGAGGAGCCTCCCGCTGCCCCGCTCGTCGTGGCGGGGGTCTGCTGGTGCATGGCAATGCACGCCTACTCGGCGATACCGGACATAGCGTCGGACAAGCGCGCTGGGCTACACACCACGGCCACCGTGCTTGGACGCGACGGAACGCTCCAGGCATGCGCAGCTCTCTACGGGGCGGCGGCACTTCTGGTCTTCATATACGACCCGATCGCAGGGGCATTCCTTGCAGTCTATCCCACGCTTATGCTAGCACAGCGGTTACGAGCACCGCGCCGGGTGGCGCACTGGTACAGGTACTTTCCTGCCCTCAACGGGTTCGTCGGCATGATCCTTACTTTCCGCTTCCTCTGGCCTCTCGCCCGCTGACGCCGGCAGAGTGCACTCGATGAGGCGCCCTTAGCTGTCGAGTGCTCTGCCGATGGCCGAGACTCCGAAAGTCGAAGGTACGCCACACACCCCGAGAAAGCTTGAGGATGGGGCAAGTCAAGGC
>JADDPT010000123.1 GCA_016781735.1 Rubrobacter sp. | reverse complement strand
CCACCGACACCGACTTTGAAACCGCCCTGGCTGGGCGAGCCTGCAAAGCTGAAAGAGGGCCTGAGATTTGGTATAATAAGCACTACATAATTCGGCGCGGGTGCTCGCACATTCGGAGCACGCCTCCCGACCATAGATACCAAGGAGGGTATTCCTTTTGTCGCAGGGCGAGATAGTGATGCGCATCGCTGGCGAGAGCGGCGAAGGCGTCATCAGTGCGGGGGACATCTTCACCCTCGCGGCAGCCCACCTGGGGCACAACGTCCTCACTTTCCGTACCTATCCCGCAGAGATCAAGGGTGGCCACAACTGGTACCAGGTACGAGTTGGTCCCAAGCAGGTCCTTTCCATGGGCGAGAAGCTGGACGTACTCGTCGCATTCAACGCGGAAGGCTATCAAAAACACCTCAACGAGATGCGTGAGGGCGGCGTCATCATCTACGATCCCGACCTCGTGACTCCCGAGCCGAACGGCTTTACCTCCTACCCCATCCCCCTCACCAAGATAGCCCGCACCGAGCTCGACTACGTACGAGGCAAGAACCTCGTCGTGCTTGGCGCACTATCAGGACTGTTTGGGCTCGAGCCTGGGTCGCTGGAGAGCGTGGTGCGGACTCGACTGGGTCGCCGGGCGGAGCTGCTCGAGAAGAACTTGAACGCGCTGCAGGCGGGTTACGACTACGTTCGGGAGAACGTCGAGAAGGTAGACCCCTACGAGCTGGGGGAATCTGCGGACTCCGGCAAGCGGCTCGTGATGAGCGGGAACGACGCGCTCGTTGCAGGCGCGCTCTACGCAGGTTGCAGGATGTACGCCGGCTACCCGATCACCCCCGCCTCCGACATAATGGAGGCGCTCGCCAAGGAGCTGCCGAAGCTCGGCGGAGCGTTCCTGCAGGCCGAGGATGAGATAGGCGCCATCGCCGCGGTCATCGGCTCCTCCTACACGGGGGTGAAGAGCATGACCGCGACGTCCGGCCCCGGATTCTCCCTCATGCAGGAGCTGCTCGGCTTGGCAAGCATGGCGGAGATACCGTGCGTGATCGTGGACGCGCAGCGCGCGGGACCCAGCACCGGCATGCCCACCAAGATGGAGCAGAGCGACCTGGCGTTCGCGATCAACGGCGGTCACGGCGACACGCCACGCATCGTGATCGCGCCCGGCACTGTGGCGGACACCTTCTACCAGACCGTCAACGCGTTCAACCTCTCCGAGAAGTACCAGATGCCGGTGATACTGCTCACCGACCAGTCGCTTGCGCACCGCACGGAAACCATGTCGCGGCCCGACCTCTCCCGCGCGCCCGTGGTGGACAGGCTCAAGCCCACCCCCGAGGAGCTCGAGACGTACGCACGCTTCGCGGCCGGAGAGAACGGCGTGAGCCCCATGGCTGTACCGGGCATGGAGGACGGCATGTACGTCGCGCCGGGCCTCGAGCACGACGAGTACGCACATCCCAAGTACGACCCCGAGACGCACGTCAAGATGACTGAGAAGCGCTTCCGCAAGCTCGCCGCCGCCGCCGAGGAGCCGATCGATATCCCTCGCTACGGGGCAGAAGACGCGGAGATTGGCATCATCGGCTGGGGATCGAGCGAGGGCGCGATCCAGGAGGCGGTGGAGCTCGCGACCGCGGAGGGCTACAAGGTGGCCTCCATACACCCGCGCCTTGTGAACCCCCTGCAGCCACAGGTGGGCGAGTTCATAGAGAGCGTGCGCACGGTGATAGTACCGGAGGTGAACTACCGTGGACAGTTCGCCAACCACCTTGCGGCGACGTTCGGGTTCAAGCCCGTTAGGTTCACGAAGTATCAGGGACTTCCCTTCAGCGCAGGCGAGATATATAGAAAGGTTCAGGAAGTAGCGAATGGCAGTAGTAGCACCGCTAACGGTTAAGGACTACAAGAGCAGCGTCAAGCCCACGTGGTGCCCGGGCTGCGGTGACTTCGGTGTGCTCGCGGCCACATACAAGGCGCTTGCCCAGATGCAGCTCTCCTTGCACGAGACGGTGTTCGTCTCGGGGATAGGCTGCTCCAGCCGCTTCCCGTACTTCATGAGCACTTACGGTCTGCATGGGCTCCATGGCAGGAGCCTGCCGCTTGCACAGGGCGTGAAGCTCGCCCACCCGGAGCTGACCGTGTTCGCGGTCGGCGGTGACGGCGATATGTTTAGCATCGGCGCGGGGCACCTGCCGCACGCGTGCGCTCGGAACGTGGATATCACCACCATCTGCATGGACAACTCGATTTACGGCCTCACGAAGGGCCAGACGAGCCCCACGAGCCTGCGCGGACAGAAGACGAAGAGCACTCCCTACGGCGCGATCCTCGAGCCGATGAACCCGGTGATGCTCGCGCTCACGTACGGTGCGAGCTTCGTCGCACGAGCGTACTCCGCCAAGCCGCAGCAGCTTACGCAGATAATCGTCGAGGCGGTCAAGCATAAGGGCTTCGCCTTCGTCGAGGTGCTCAGCCCGTGCGTGGAGTTCAACAACACCTTCAACCAGCTTGATGCCGTCGTGGACATCATGGATGAGAACCACGACCCGACAGACATCGAGCGCGCGATGCACCTGGCGCTCACGGAGGCGAAGACGAACCTCGGCATCTTCTACAAGGTGGAGCGGCCGAGCTACGAGCAGGAGTTCGCCACGCTCGCGCCCGAGAAGAGCGAGTTCAACCTCGACACCTTCCTCAACAAGTACGAGTAGGCCCGGCGGCAACGCACTGCAAGGCTGTGGGGGCGACCCGATGGGTCGCCCTTGCTGTGTGACAACTATAGACCTCTACAGCACGCAAGGAGTACAGGATGAGCGACCCCACTCTTACGACGGAAGACAAGAGCATCAACCACTTCATTGGCATCAACATGCAAGAGGTGAGCAACGTGGCGTCCGACGCCCTCGATGCCGCTACTGATGGTCGCCCCGGTGATGTCATCCAGGCCATCTATGACTGCTATGAGCACCTGGGGAAGGCGCTCATCCTTGCCCGCGCATCCATGCAGGGTGTGGAAGACCTCCACGCCGAGGCAGCAACAATCGCCCGCTGGCTCTACGTGGACCCGGAGGTGGATCGAGCCACCCACGAGCCGGGCATCACGGGAGATTAGCAGCTATCACGCAACCGCCGGCATTTTCCGAGGCACCGTCACCCTAAGCCAAGTAAAGCACCCATCCTTCTCCCCACCATCGAAGTCGTGGTGTGGAGACTACTATTTAGGTGCCGCTTTGCTCTACACTACAGGCCGTACCGCGGGACGCGTATTGCGTTGATACCCGCGACATTTTGATTAGCAGGCGTGGAGGTGTAGTGCGATGGCAGGCACTGTGACGGGGCCATCCGTGGGCCAGGTGACGGACCCGACGTTAGGACCTATTTCCGTGTCCGTTCGCGTTCCCGTACGCGTGGACTTCGCAGGAGGCTGGTCCGATGTCCACTACTACTCTGCCTCCCACGGCGGCGCAGTGCTCAACGCGGCCATCGGACACTACGTCCACGGCGAAGGCTCCTGGGGGAGCGGCAGGGTGCATGTCGAGTACGACATGAGACTCCCGTCGGGCTCGGGGCTGGGCACGTCCGCGGCACTCGACGTCGCGTGGCTCGCGCTCACGAACGAGCTGATGAACCGCAGGCAGTCGCTCGTCGAGCTTGCCGAAGGCGCGTACAAGGTGGAGAAACTGCTGGGCATCGAGGGCGGGAAGCAGGACCACTACGCCGCGGCGCTCGGAGGCTTCAACCTGCTCGAGTTCGGTCCCGAGAATCAGCCTGCGCAGGTGACCCCGATCGAGCTATCGCGGGAGGCCGTCAGGACGCTTCAGGATCGCTGCGTGCTCTGCTTCTCTGGCAGCTCGCACAACTCCGACGCCCTGCACCGGCTTGTCTGGGAGCGCTATCGCGCCGGTGACCCTGATGTCGCGCACGCGCTAGGCAAGATCGCGCGAACGGCCATGCCCGCGGCCCAGGCGCTGATGAACGGCAACATCTCCGCGCTCGCCTATTTCGTCACGGAGAACCGGGAGTGGGCCAGGAAGCTTCAGGATGGGCTGGTGACTCCCAGGATGGACGAGCTCTTCGAGATAGGTGAGGAAGCGGGAGCGATCGGCAGCAAGGCTTGTGGCGCGGGCGGCGGCGGGTACCTGCTGTTCATCTGCGAGGAAGACGCGAAGGCGGACGTAGAAGCCGCGCTCACGGAAGCCGGCACGCGCCTAATGCCACTCAAGTTCGAGCCGCCCGCGCCACAGGGATAGCACCTCGGCTCGCGGACAGGCTGTGACCTACCGTCTCCCAGCCAGCTGGTGCGCGCGGCGTGTGGGCTCGGGGATACGATACCTAGGAGAGAGCCGGAGCACGAGATCTGTAGCTTCCGGCAGCGTGATGAGGTGTCCGGCGGAGACGTAGATCGGCTTCGTCCTCGGGCGCGTGCGCAGCGCCACGCCAACCACCTCCCCTTTGTGCACGATCTCAGCAAGCTCGCCCTTCTCCAGTCCGGGCACCGTGCCCTTACCGATAAGCGGGCTCTTCGCTGCGCCCAGCGAAGGAACGCCCAGGATGAGCCCCACGTGACAGGCAATCCCGAACCTGCGTGGGTGTGCGAGACCCTGCCCGTCGAGCATCAGCACGTCCGGCTTGACGGAGAGCGCCTCGTACGCCGCAAGCACGGCGGGCGCCTCGCGAAACGAGAGCAAGCCCGGCACGTAGGGAAAACGCAGCGGCAACTCCGCCACCGCCTCGTCAACGGTCTCCAGCGTTCCCGTGTCCACAACCACCGCTGCGGCGCGCGCCGAGTCGCGGGTGCTCAGGTCGAACCCCGCCACGGTGCGCGGCGGCGCTGGGAGGGGGCGCTGCTCGACGAGCGGGGCGAGCCGCTTCTGCAACGCAACCGCCTCCGTGGGCGAGAGGTCGAAGTTCCGCAGGTTGTCGTCTGAAGCCATCGTGGGGCTGTAGTCGCAAGATCGTGGCTATGGCTCTCATTCTCCCAATCGGACTCTTGCCGAGCATGATAACCCAACGGGAACTGTTGATAGAGTCATTGAAGAACGACCTTCATAACAGACTCCGTTGCTCGACGTCACCCATTTCGGCCCTGCGGTGTCGATAGCGTAGAAAGAACTGGCGAGAGGAAACCGCCACACCGACCACGGTAACGCGCAGCGCCTAACAGTCGGAGCGCGCCCCGCCGAGCTCGTAGGTCTTCTCGGCACGGAACTTCCAGGTGTAGGTCCTCACATCACCTCCCTGGCCGCGGTACGTCAGTGTAGCTTTGTACGATCCTAGTCGGAGCCTCGCCCGGTAGGACAGATGAAGCATCGACTGCGGCATGTCAGTGGTTCCTTGGAGCTTGGCCTTACCAGTTACGTCCTTTCCGTCAAGCTCTAGCTTGAGTTTCGACGTGTCTGCGAAGCCATCCTTCCGCATCGCGTCGTTCAACCGCAGCTCCACCGCCACCCCGTACTGTGGACAGATCTCCCCGCCCTCGGCAGGCCATAGTGAAGCAATCACATCCGGTCGTCGGGCAGGGGCGAGACGAACGGACTTCTCATCCTTGATGAGCAGGAATGTGGCATATCCCTGACCAGGAAACGATTCCGCCACGGGACCCCAGAAGGCTACGTGCTATCCAAGAGCCAGCTCGTACGCAGAGCGGGAACCAACCTCCCTCGCTGCTCCTTAGCTATTCGGGTGCTCCTACCCAGCGACACGCTTGTCTCCATGCCTTGACGGAATGTCTTGGGATTGGGGTCGAGGAAGAAGCCGAAGGGCGGAGGCCCCTTGGGACTTGTCGGCTCCTTACCGCTGATGAGCCTGTCCAGCGGTACCACATAGCGATAGATGTCGGTCACCACGCCTTCATGTGGAGTTCCGGTAGGCGTGGCAATCAGAGCATCCGGCGTGGCGGAGGTCATAGTAGGCAGGTTCGCTCCGGATGCTCGCTTGATAGCTGTGGTGGAGGCAGGAGTAGTTGCGCCCCAGATCGAAGGCCTGTCTCCAGAGGCAGGCGAGCCAGTACAGGCGCTTAGTGTGAGCACGACCATTATGATAGCCGTGAACTCTTTCAGCCTGCCCGGCCAGAACGTAGCCCGCATGCTGGCGCCTCCTTGCTCTGCAAATACAACGCCGTAGCGCATTGAAGGTTCCCTGTACCTATCCATCAGCCCCTAAGCCTACTGGGCTAATGCTGTTTTCTACCAAGCCGTTGGCCAGTAGGCCATTTGGCCTAGTTGCCTCTGTGCAATTGACTGAGGCGTTGGCTTTATGCGAGCACTAGAATGGGATGTCAGAACAGTGTGGCGCAGGGAGCGGCAGAGTTAGGCCCGTGAAGGGAAAAACAGATGGGAGACGTGCAACCCATCAGGCTTGAGCCAACCCGTCCAGACTACACACCGCTCAGTTGCATATCCACAGCTACGCATAGAGCGAATGGAGGAGAAATTGCGTACTGCTACGTCGTTCATAGCCGCCCTCGTCATAGCACTGGCGCTGGCAGTCCCGGCCCTCGCCCAGGATGAGTATGTCCAGATCAATTTCGAGCTTCAGACATCGGGGCAGTTCGCCGCTAACACTACCTTCTTCGCGCTGTACGGGCTGCCACAGTCGGAGTTCTCAGCGCTCCAGCTCACTGACCAAGACGGCGATGGAGTCTATACCGGGAACGCCAAGTGGATGGTGGGCGGCAAGCAACTCATCGTAGTGCTCGTGAAGGGGACCGGAACGGTTGACACCGTCTTCGGGATCTTCCCTGGAGAGCCGGTGACGACTATCCGGGAGTGGCGCGAGCCGATAGACATAACTGAGGCCACAACGTTCAGTGCAAGCATCACCGGCACACCCAGCGGTATGCCGAGCACTGGAGCCGGCGCAATGGCAGGAGGTCTCCTCCCGCTGCTGTCAGCGATCGGGATGGCCTGCAGCCTTACGATCTGTACCTGGATGCTGCTCCGGCGTCGCTAGCCGGTATGCAGGCGCGGTAATAGCAGGAGGGACCGGATCTCGGTCCCTCCCGTGTGCTTGAGCCTCCATTGTCGCCGGTTGGGTCCGTCGCCAAGCCACATTCCGGACGTGCAATAACGCCGGGAACCATCCACACTAGCTCTGCTTCTGCAGCGAGCCTCCGTCTATGACCACGTCACTGCCGCTCATGTAGCTCGCTTCGTCCGAGACGAGGAAGAGCGCCAGGCTCGCTATGTCGCAGGGGTCTCCAACTCGGCCGACGGGTATCTGCTCCTCCTTCTCCTCGAGCTTGCCAGGCTCATCAAGGTTCCCGGCTGTCATCGGGGTATAGACGAGGCCGGGAGAAATGCCGTTCACGTTGATGCCCTTCTCCGAGAGCTCCTGGGCGAGGGTGCGCGTGAGCATGTCGAGCGCCGCCTTCGAGACGCTATAAGGCCCGCCGGCTTTCTTGCCCGAGACGGAACTGATGTTCACGATCTTGCCGGAGCCCTTCGCCACCATGTCCCTCGCCGCTTCCTGCGCACACAGCAGCGGGCCGCGCACGTTCGTGTTCATCAGGCTGTCCCAGTCCTCGACCGAGACCTCGCTCGTCTGCGAGTCTACGCCCTTGCCCGCGCTGTTGACGAGTATGTCCACGGGGCGCAGCTCGGAGCGCACCCTCTCGAACATCACCCTGATCGCGTCCGGCTCCTCGACGTCCGCCTGCACGACGAGCGCGGTGCGTCCCTCACTCTCTACCTGCTCACGCGTGTTCTGGGCGCCCTGCTCGTCCGTCCGGTAGCTGATCACCACGTCCGCGCCCTCGCGCGCAAACGCGATCGCGATGGCCTGGCCGATGCCGCTGTCGGCGCCCGTCACGAGCGCCAGCTTGCCTTCCAATCTCAAGTCTCTTCCTCCTGAAACACCTGCTGCATTGATGAGGATACGGCGCCCGGGTTCGCAAGAGGCGCACCACCTGGCGCTTGCAGACGTGCTGTCCTCCGTGCTGTAATACGCGGACACGAGCCGCCGCCTAGGGTCTGCGACTCCCGCACGACCGCGAGGATGAACACGGCAAGCCTGTTGCCAAGGCTTCAATAGGGCAGTTGTGTAGTGGCCGGGAGGAATAGTCAGGAGTGAGCAGGGAGTACCCGGAGGCGCCGGTCGCGGCGGTGGGAGTGGTCGTAGTCCGCGAGGATGGCCGCTTGCTGTTGGCGCGCCGGGCGAACCCACCCGCCCAGGGCCTGTGGAGCCTGCCGGGCGGGCGGATCGAGCTTGGAGAGACAGTTGCCGAGGCGGCTCGCCGCGAGGTGCGCGAGGAGTGTGGCGTGGAGTGCGAGCCGCTGGAGGTGTTCCACGCAGTGGACCGCGTCTTTCGGGACAGGGAAGGCCGCGTGCAGTATCACTACCTCATCGTGGAGGTGCTGACTCAGTGGGTGTCCGGGGAAGTGTCGCCGGGCAGC
Source organism: Rubrobacter sp. (assembly GCA_016781735.1). GTDB lineage: Bacteria > Chloroflexota > Chloroflexia > Thermobaculales > Thermobaculaceae > LC3-1. Next base: position 3,434 of record JADDPT010000123.1, on the reverse strand, counting down.
GACGCGTCGGAGGCCGCCTGGTTCGAGACCCGCGAACTTCCCTCACTGGACATAACGCCGGGCGTGGCAGAGGTGGTGGATGCATTGCTCAGCCGCCAGCCGCTGGAGTAGGGGGGCAGTAGCAGGGACACACTGTAGCGTGTCTGGTAGATTCGTTAGTAAGTTACGTGGAGTATGCTGAGCGCGATCAAGAACTTAGCGGAGGGGCAATTGCGCGGATGATCGAGAGATACCGCTTACCGACGAGGAGGTAGCGGCGGTGGATGAAGGTATCTCGCTGCACGAGAGGCTGCTAGATACGCTCGCCGACGTGCCGATGCCCGACCAGTCCGGGCGCGGCGAGGGAAGTGAATCACGATCTGCAAAAGGGGAATCCCAACCTCATGGCTGTCTGTAGGCGAACGAGTCGTACGGTGACAACAGCGGGGTGAGTAGGGAAGAAAGAATTAGTCTTTGAGAACAATGCGTGCGATACTGATGGCCTCTGCGATCTGGACACTGCTCGCGTTCCCAGCACTGGCGCAGAGGCAGGGGACAATCACGCAGACCTTCAGGCTCACGCTTTACGGCGAGGCGCCGGAGGGCGTGAGCTTCGCCATCTCCTACAACCCACTGCCCACCGAGCCGGGAGGCGATCCCAGACTGCCGAATACTAACCTCCTGGTGTTCTGTGGTCTGTCCACGGACGTATCATGTCGGGGCGGCGGGACCACCTACACCGAGAGCGTGGAGGTTCCGTCGGGGTACGAGGCGATGCAGTTCGCCTACGCGATCGTGGCGCCCGGAGCCCATCTCCAAACCGGTACCGCGTTCGCTGAGGACCGCGGCGCGGCTGGAGAGCGCCAACTGGGCGAGACCATCGTCGCCAATTATGACTTCGATATCGAGAGGGGCGGGCTGGACAGCGACCCTCAGGAGATGCCCGAGCTTCCGAATACTGGTGCAGGCGGCATAGCTGGCGGACCACTGGCGCCTTCCCGTCCATGACTTTAGATTCCACATAATGTCTCGCTGCCACGTAGCACCGATCGATGAACCCATCGTAGACGCGAAGACAAGATTCTCCACTCGGCGTTACCACCGTCATTGCGAACCCAATGGTTGTAGGAACTGAGTTCGCCGCTATATAATGCGGCCCTGGATGCTTGCTCAGGGTTCTTCCGTCCCTGGCTCTGCCACCTGCGCTGGTCAAGGAACTGGAGAAATGGTCCGGCCGGAAGTGAAGGGTGGATGAGAGTGAACCAAGACATCGACCAACCGTTTCTCATCGGGCCGGAAGACGGCCGACAGATAGGCGCTCTAGGCATGGTGCATAAGGTCGGCGCCGACCGGTTCGATGGCGCCCTACTGATTATGGAAGGCGTCCTCCGCCCTGGCCAGTTGATACCGCCTCACACCCACAGCCGAGAGGACGAGTGCACCTACGTGCTGTCTGGAGAGCTAACATTCGAGGTGGGCGGCGAGATTGTGCAGGTACAGGCGGGGTCCTACGTGGTGAAGCCGCGCGGATTGCCACATGCCTTCTGGAACAGCAGTTCTGAGCTTGCCCGCGTCACCGAGGTCCATACCCCTGGTAGCTTCGATCGCTACTACGACGAGCTCGCCGAGGTCTTCACCTCCAGGGAACTCGATGACGACAGACGGCGTCAGGCCGAAGATGCGCTCCACGCGCAGTACGGCCTCACATTCCATCGGGAACGCGTTCCCGAAATCATGACCCGCTACAACGTGAGACCGTAGTCCGGCGTCATGCACAGGTCTAGTTCTTCATACCTCCATCTGCTCGGATTATGAGGACGCTGAATCTTCCCACGTAACACCATCACTTCCCAAGCTCTCCGGAGTGGTGGGCACGACGCAGAACTCGTTGCCCGAGGGATCGACCATCACCCACCAGTGCTCGACCTGCTGCTGGCGGGACGCACCCAGCCCCTCCAACCTGCGCACCTCGGCCTCCACGTCGTCCGTTTCAATGTCGAGGTGTATGCGGCTCTTCGCCGTCTTCGGCTCAGGCACCTCCTGGAGGAGGATACGTAGACCACCGGGCATTGCCTTGAGCGCTCGGTACGGTGGTTCGACTTCACTGGCGACCTCCGTGCGGAGTGCCGCGGCCCAGAACTCGGAGCTTGCCTCCAGGTCATTGCAATCTATCACGATCGTCTGTAGCCTGCTGCGGTGCATGGGCTCCTCCCTCTCAGCGGTGGTGCTTCAGAGCCACGCGAGATCACGTCCCAGTCCTGGGAAGTCCTCAGTACCCTGACCGGATGTCTAGAATAGGGTAGCTGCTCAGCAGTCCGGGTACAACAGAGAACTGGACGGCCAGGACACGGCTCGAACTAGCAAATCACCCTTCTGTCCCGGCTTTCTCAATACGCCTTGTTGCTGTTGTCCGCTGGCGGACAGAGCACTTGGAACTGCTGCTAGTTCTTCAGACATCACCGTTTTTGGGTCTTGACCCTGACGTTACGTCACCCTTTATCCTCGAGTGGAAAGGAGAGGACACCCTGAATCAAAGGCTGTACCGGACTGGCGAGTTTGCACGAAAGACCTCGGTGTCGCTGCGTACGCTGCGATACTACGACAAGGTTGGGCTGCTGCCGCCCTCGGGGCATACCCCGGCGGGCTATCGGCTGTACACCGACGAGGACCTCGTGCGTCTCCAGCAGATCCTGGCGCTGAAGTTTCTAGGCTTCTCGCTGGAGGAGATGGCCACGTACCTTGGGACGGAACCGAGGGGCCTTCGGGACGCACTGGCCGAGCAGAGGGCTATGGTGAGGGAGCGGCAGAAGCAGCTCCAGGCCGTCGCCCGTGCGATTGAGGAGACGGAGGAGCAGCTACGAACCGACCGGTGCGACTGGGAATGCGTAGTCAGGGTGATCCGAGTGATACAGATGGAACAAAATTCAGACTGGCGCAGTAAGTACTTCACCGAGGAGCAGTTGGCGACGATGGAGGACTTGAACCAGAGGTCCTACTCGGAGGAAGCGCGTGAGCGGTTTTCAGCGATGCACACAGGGGAATGGACCGAGGAGGACCAGAAGCGCATCGACGAGAGGTACGCCGCCCTCCACGCGGGGGTCAAGCAACTGGTGGCCGAAGGTGGGGATCCTGCCAGCACACAGGCGCAGGCACTTGCCGGGGAGAGCATCAGGCTGATCGAGGAGTTCACAACCGGTGACCCAAAGATCGAGGCCGGGCTATCAGAGTGGTGGGAGGACTACCGGGCGCTGCCTGAGCAGGAGAAACCGTTCCCTTCGCCACTAAGTGCGGAGGAGTCCGAGTTTCTTGAAGAGGCGAGGACCATCTACAGGCAGACTCAAAATGTGAGCAGATGAAGGCTGGAGTGAACCCCATTTACCGGACCAGTGTGCAAGTCAACTTCTCGATCTGGGCGGCCTCGAACTCGACCGGTGGCAGGTAGCCCAGGCTCGAGT